>JAFLDH010000195.1 GCA_017302505.1 Burkholderiales bacterium | reverse complement strand
CCGGCGCCGTCGGCCGCGGGGCGCAGCGCGACCACCAGCACGGTGGCCAGCGCCATCACGCCAGCCGCCAGCGCCATGGGCATCCAGCGGCTGCGCGGACGCGACACGGCAGCCACGGCAGGCAGCGGCTGCGGTGCCAGCACGGCGGGCTCGTCATCCAGGCGCAAACGAAGGCGCTCCAGGAAGGCCCGGTCACGCGCTGGGGCATGGGCCAGATCCTCGCTGCGCAGCACGTCGCCGATCAGCTGGTAGGCATGCCAGCGCTGGGCCAGCGCTTCGTCCGCCGCCCAAGCGGCACAGCCGCGGCCGGTTTCGGTGGCAGTGGCCTCGCCATCGGCCATGGCAGACAGCAGGCCGCGCGGATCATCCGCGGCGTCGACAGGGTCATTGTTCATCTTCGGCTCCATGACGGATCACCAGCGCTTGCCCTCTTTGGCATCGATGTGCGGCCGCAGCCGCTCGGCGATGGCCTCGCGCGCACGGAAGATGCGCGACCTGACGGTCCCGATCGGGCAGTTCATGACTTCGGCAATCTCTTCGTAACTCAGCCCTTCGATCTCCCGCAAGGTGATCGCCTGGCGCAGATCATCGGACAAGGCTTCAATGGCCGCATTCACCGTGGCGGCAATCTCCTTGCTTGCCAGCAGTGATTCGGGCGTTTCGCCGTCGGTTAGTTCAGTCGCGCCGCGGGAAGTTTCGTCGTCCTCGTCACGCTGTGCGAATGCCGATTCGGGAATGACCGGGTCGCGCTTCAGGTCGGCCAGCGCCTTCTTGGCGGAATTGACGGCAATCCGGTAAAGCCAGGTGTAGAAAGCGCTCTCGCCGCGGAACTGCGGGAGCGCCCGGTAGGCGCGGATGAAGGTCTCCTGCGCGATGTCCTCCACCAGGTCGGAATCGCGCACCATGCGGGCGATCAGACGCTCGATGCGACGCTGGTACTTGACCACCAGCATCTCGAAGGCCCGCCGATCACCGCGTTTGAAGCGCTCGACGAGCTGGGCATCGGAGTCCGCGGCGTTCATGCGGCGGGTCGGGCGCCGTCGGCGTAAGCCGGCTGGGCCGCCTGCGGCAGCGCAGCAAAAAGTGCCACGCGGGCTGTGTGCCAGGCGGCACCCGCCTGCCTGCGATCCAGGGCCAACCAGCGGTCGCTGCCGATGCCTCCAGGTTCCGGCCGGAAGCGCAACAGCATCCAGGCCCCCAGATCCAGCATCACCTCGGCCCGGCCGACGGCCGACGCACCGCCGGCAGGCTGCAGCGCCCAGCGCGTGCCGTCCCAGTCAAGCCGGAAAACCGGGGCACGCACGGCACGCCCCGCCCCCACAGCGGCCGCAAGACCGCCGGACAGCGCCAGGGCAACCGCCGGCAAGACGCCGACCTCGGCCCAGGCGAGCGCCCAGCCCAGGATGGTTGCGGCCGTGATGGCGTACAGCGTCTGCTGCGCGACCCGCCAGCCACCGTGGGGGCTGCAAACGGTCTGGAAGGAAGGGGCGACGCGCATGCGCGGCTCCGGCGCAAGCTCAAGCTCAAGCTCGCCGGAAGACCAGCGTGCCGTTGGTGCCGCCGAAGCCGAAGTTGTTCTTGACCGCCACGTCGATCTTCATCGGCCGCGCGTTGTTGGCGCAGTAGTCCAGGTCGCACTCGGGATCCTGGTTGAAGATGTTGATCGTCGGCGGCGACACCTGGTGGTGAAGCGCCAGCACAGTGAACACCGATTCGATACCGCCGGCGCCACCGAGCAGGTGGCCGGTCATCGACTTGGTGGAGTTGACGACCATCTTCTTCGCATGCTCGCCGAAGGCCAGCTTGATGGCGTTGGTCTCGTTCACGTCGCCCAGCGGCGTGGAGGTGCCGTGCGCGTTCAGGTACTGCACCTGGTCGGCGTTGATGCCGGCATTGCGCAGCGCGGCCTTCATCGCGCGCTTCGGGCCGTCGACGTTGGGTGCGGTCATGTGGAAGGCGTCTGCACCCATGCCGAAGCCGGCCAGTTCGGCATAGATCTTGGCGCCGCGGCGCTTGGCGTGCTCGTATTCCTCGAGCACCATCACGCCGGCACCCTCGCCCAGCACGAAGCCGTCGCGATCCTTGTCCCAGGGGCGCGAGGCCGTCTCCGGCGAATCGTTGCGGGTGGACAGCGCACGGGCGGCCGCGAAGCCGCCGACGCCCAGCGGCGACACGGTGGACTCCGCGCCGCCGGCAATCATCACGTCGGCATCGCCGTACTCGATCATGCGGCCGGCCTCGCCGATGCAGTGCAGGCCGGTGGTGCAGGCGGTGACGATCGCCAGGTTGGGCCCGGTGAAGCCGTACTGGATCGACAGATGGCCGGAGATCATGTTGATGATCGACGCCGGCACGAAGAAGGGCGAGATGCGGCGCGGGCCGCGCGCGCGGTAGTCGCCGTCGGTCTGCTCGATCATCGGCAGGCCGCCGATGCCCGAGCCCACCATGCAGCCGATGCGCTCGGCCGTCTCTTCGTTCAGCGCCTCGCCCGTCGGCAGGCCCGCGTCGCGCACCGCCTGGATCGACGCCGCCAAGCCGTAATGGATGAAGGTATCCATGTGCCGGGCTTCCTTGGCGGGCAGGTAGTCCTCGACATTGAAGCCCTTCACCTCGCCGGCGAACTGGCACGCGAAGGCGGCCGCGTCGAAGCGGGTGATCTTGCCGATGCCGCTGCGGCCGGCCAGCAGGTTGGCCCAGCCTTCGGCCACGGTGTTGCCCACCGGGCAGACCAGCCCGAGACCGGTAACGACGACGCGGCGACGGCTCATGGCAAGACCTTCGCGCTCAGGCCTTCTGGTGACTGGTGGCGTAGTCGATCGCCAGCTGCACCGTGGTGATCTTCTCGGCCTCTTCGTCGGGGATCTCGATGCCGAATTCGTCTTCCAGCGCCATCACCAGTTCCACGGTGTCGAGCGAGTCGGCGCCCAGGTCGGCCACGAAAGCCTTGTTGTTGGTGACGTCGGACTCGGGCACGCCGAGTTGCTCGGCAATGATCTTCTTGACACGCGCTTCGATATCGCTCATGACTCCTCCGGGAGTGGATTCAGTTAAACCGGGCGATTCTACCGGGGCATGTTCCCGGCGCCGCAGGCCCGCGCCGCGGCTTTCAGTTCATGAACATGCCGCCGTTGACATGCAGTTCGGCACCGGTGATGTAGCCGGCCAGCGGCGAGGCCAGGAACGCCACCACATGCGCGATCTCCTCCGGCGTGCCCAGCCGGCCGAGCGGAATCTGCGCCTGCAGCGCGGCCTTCTGGGCCTCGGGCAGCGCATCGGTCATGTCCGTGGCGATGAAGCCCGGCGCGACGCAATTGACGGTGATGTTGCGGCTGCCCAGCTCGCGCGCCAGCGCGCGTGTCATGCCGGCCACGCCGGCCTTGGCCGCCGCATAGTTGGCCTGGCCGGCATTGCCGCTGGCCCCGACCACCGAGGTGATGTTGATGATGCGGCCGTAGCGCTGCTTCATCATGCCGCGCATCACCGCGCGGCTCAGGCGGAAGACGGCGCCCAGGTTGGTGTCCAGCACCGCGGCCCAATCGTCGTCCTTCATGCGCATGGCCAGCTGGTCGCGGGTGATGCCGGCGTTGTTGACCAGCACCTGAAGCCCGCCGTGTTCCTTGGCAATGGCTTCGACCAAGGCATCGGAGGCTGCGGCGTCGTTGACGTTCAGCATCGCGCCGCGGCATCCGGGAAATGCCGCCAGCGCGTCGCTGATGGCCTGCGCGCCAGCTTCGCTGGTGGCGGTGCCGATGACCTTGAAGCCCTGCTGTGCCAGCGTCAGCGCGATGGCCCGCCCGATGCCGCGCGACGCACCGGTCACCAGCGCCACCTGCGCCGTCATGCCAGTGCCTCCTTGCATTCGGCCAGCGTCGCCGGGTCGTACAGCGCCAGCGCCTGCGCCTCGGCATCGATGCGCTTGACCATGCCGGCCAGGACCTTGCCGGGGCCGCATTCGACGATGGCGGCCAGGCCGCGGGCGCGCAGCGCCTGCACCACCTCGACCCAGCGCACCGGGCCATAGGCCTGGCGGTAGAGCGCGTCGCGGATGGCCGCCGGATCGGTCTGCACGGCCACGTCGATGTTGTTGACCAGCGGTATCCGTGGCGCGGCAAAGTTCACCGCGGCCATGCGCTCGCGCAGCGCATCGGCGGCCGGCTTCATCAGCGCGCAGTGGAAAGGCGCCGACACCGGCAGTTGCACCACCCGCTTGGCACCCATTGCTTTCAGCAGGTCGCGCGCCTTCTCGACGCCGGCCACCGTGCCGGAGATGACGGTCTGGCGCGGGTCGTTGAAGTTGGCGGCAGACACCACCTCGCCGCTTTCGGCGGCCGCGCGGGCGCAGCCTTCTGCCACCTGCGCCGGCTCCAGCGCCAGCACCGCGGCCATCGCGCCCGCCCCTACCGGCACCGCCTGCTGCATGGCCTGGGCGCGGAAGCGCACCAGCTGCAGCGCATCGGCCAGCGTCAGCACGCCGGCCGCGACCAGCGCGCTGTATTCGCCCAGCGAATGGCCGGCCACCGCCGCCGGTTCGGCGCCGCCTTCAGAGCGCCAGGCGCGGTAGCAGGCGATGCCGGCGGACAGCATCACCGGCTGGGTGTTGGTGGTCAGGTCCAGGTCGTCCTGCGGGCCGTCGCGCATCAACGCACCCAGGTCCTGGCCCAGCGCCTGCGAGGCCTCGGCCAGCGTGTCGCGCACGACCGGATGGTCGCCCCAGCCGTTGAGCATGCCCACCGATTGCGAGCCCTGCCCGGGAAAGACGAATGCGAACGAAGCCATGCGCGGAATGTCTCCGGTTGTTCTTGTCTAGAAGTCGACCAGCACCGAGCCCCAGGTGAAGCCACCGCCCACACCCTGCAGCAGCACGGTGTGGCCCGGGCGGATGCGGCCGTCGCGCACCGCCACGTCCAGCGCCAGCGGGATCGAGGCCGCCGAGGTGTTGCCGTGGGCATCGACGGTGACCACCAGCCGCTCGGCGGGCAGCTTCAGCTTGCGCGCGGTGGCCTGCATGATGCGGATGTTGGCCTGGTGCGGGATCAGCCAGTCCACCTGCGCGGTGTCGCGGCCGGCCTTGCCCAGCACGGTGCGCGCACTGTCTTCCAGTACGCCCACCGCCAGCTTGAAGACGGCCTGGCCGTCCATGCGCAGCAGCGGATCGCCCAGCACCTGGCCACCGCTGACGGTGCCCGGCACGCACAGGATGTCGACATGGCGGCCATCGGCATGCAGATCAGTGGCCACGATGCCGGGCCGGTCGCCCGCACGCAACACCACCGCGCCGGCGCCGTCGCCGAACAGCACGCAGGTGCCGCGGTCCTTGAAGTCCAGGATGCGCGAAAAGACCTCGGCACCGATGACCAGCGCCGCGCTGGCGCTGCCGGTGCGGATCATCGCGTCGGCCACCGTCAGCGCGTAAACGAAGCCCGAGCACACCGCCTGCACGTCGAACACCGGGCAGCCGTGCACGCCCAGCTTGCGCTGCACGATCGCAGCAGTGGACGGGAACACCATGTCCGGCGTCGAGGTCGCCACGATGATCAGGTCGACGTCCTCGGCGCGGCAGCCGGCAGCTTCCAGCGCATGGCGCGCGGCCTGCACGGCCAGGTCACTGGCGTTGACGCCGGCATCGACGAAGTGCCGGGCGCGGATGCCCGTGCGCTCGACAATCCATTCGTCGCTGGTTTCGATGCCCTGGGCGGCCAGCTGGCGCACCAGGTCGGCGTTGCTCAAGCGCCGCGGCGGCAGATAGCTGCCGGTGCCGGCGATGCGCGAATGGCGGGCGGGGGCTGATGTCATGCGGCTTGGGCGGTGCCGGCGGCGTCGAGCGGGGCCGCTCCCGCCTTGGCGGGGACCGCCTGGCTCAGCGAGATGCGATCGCGCACACGGTCGGTCAGTCGATTGCGGGCCGCATCATAAGCCCGGCCCAAGGCCTGCTCGAACGCGAAGGCGTCGGCCGAGCCATGGCTCTTGAACACCAGGCCGCGCAGCCCGAGCAGCGCCGCGCCGTTGTAGCGGCGAGGGTCGACGCGGTGCTTGAAGCGCTTCAGCACAGGCAGTGCCACCAGCGCGGCCAGCTTGCTGAAGCCGCCGCGGGTGAATTCCTGCTTGATGAAGTCGGTGAGCATCGTCGCCAGTCCTTCGGCCGACTTCAGCAGCACGTTGCCGACGAAGCCGTCGCAAACCACGATGTCGGTCGTGCCCTTGAAGATGTCGTTGCCTTCGACGTTGCCGTGGAAGTTGATCTGCCCGTCGGCCGCGGCCTCGCGCAGCAGTTCGCCTGCCCGCTTGATGGTCTCGCTGCCCTTGATGGCCTCTTCACCGATGTTCAGCAGGCCGACGCTGGGCTCTTCCTTGCCGTCCACGGCCGCCACCAGCGCGCTGCCCAGCACCGCAAACTGCAGCAGGTGCTCGGCGGTGCAATCGACATTGGCGCCCAGGTCCAGCACGGTGGTGTAGCCATCGGCGCGGTTGGGCATCACCGTGGCGATGGCCGGCCGGTCGATGCCCTCCAGCGTCTTCAAAAGGTAGCGGGCGACGGCCATCAGCGCGCCGGTGTTGCCGGCCGACACGCACACCTGCGCAGCCGGCGGCGCGCCGTTGGCGGCGATCAATTGGCTGATCGCCACGCGCATCGATGAATCCTTCTTGCGGCGCAGTGCCACTTCGACCGGATCGTCCATCGTCACCACTTCGCTGGCTTCGACCACGCGGCAGCGGGGCCAGCCTTGCGCTGCAGCCAATGCTGCCGGCTGCCCGACCAGCAGCAGTTGTGCCTGAGGGTGGCTGTCGAGGAAGGCCTTGCATGCCGGCAGCGTGACGGCCGGCCCATGGTCACCACCCATGCAGTCCACCGCCAGACAGACAGCGGACAACGGCTCGGGGGCGTGCGGATGGGTCACTTTGGAAGCGGCAAGGCGGCGCGGACGATCCGGCTGGGGGCCCTGCCGCCCTGCCGTCCGGTCACCTTAGGTGAAGATGCGCCGCCGCGCAAGTTGCTCGCCTGTGGTCGGCCAAGGAAGGGCGCACGCGCACGCGCAGCCCGGCCGGGGCGATGCCGCGCCTCAGGCGTCGGCCTTGGACTTCAGGACCTTGCGGCCGCGGTAGAAGCCCGTCGGGCTGATGTGATGACGCAGGTGCACTTCGCCCGTGGTCGGCTCGATGGCCGTGCCCGGCTGGGCCAGGGCATTGTGCGAGCGGTGCATGCCCCGCTTGGAAGGCGACTTCTTGTTCTGCTGGACTGCCATGGTGTGACTCCTGCGGGCCGCGCCCGCGAGCGGCATGGGCCAACCCGTGCCGGAAAAAGCCAAAAATTATAGCACTCCAGGCCATTGCAGCTTCAGTGGCCGCTGCCCTTGCCACCGGCATCGCGCCACAGTGCACCCAATGCACCCAATCCCTGGGCCGGCGCGTCGGCGTCCGGCAGCGCGTCGTCGCCCGCCGAGGTGGGCAGCGGCTGCGGGCAGCGCTCGTGGCGCGGCACCAGGGGCAAGGCCAGGATCAGTTCGTCCTCGACCAGTTCGCGCAGATCCAGCGCGGGCGTCAGCACCAGCACGTCTTCTTCGTCGTTGTCGTCCAGTTTCTCGGCCAAGGCCTCGTCACGGACGAAGCGCAGACGGGTGTCGACCGCCAAGGGCTGTTCCATCGGCTGAAGGCAGCGCTGACAGGTCAACCGCAGGATGGTTGCCGCCTGGAGCGCCAGGCGGATCTCCGGTTCTCCGCCGGTCACCGCACGACGCGAGCCTTGTACCTGCCAGGTGACGGCGGGTGCCGTCCCGTCGGGCCAGGGCTGCGCGTCATGCTGCAGGCGCGGCAACTCCGCCAGCGGCCATTCGCCGTCCAGCGCCGCACCGGCCTCGGCCAGCGCGGCCACGTCCAGGCGACGCGGGTCGAGACGGCGCGCGGCGCTCACCGGACGATCCTCCGCACAACGTGCTGCGGGAAGCGCGCTTGGGAACGGCCCGGCGCGCTCACGGCAACGGCAGCTTGTCGGCAAGGCATCAGGGCAGTGTAGCGGTGAGACCCGGTGGGAGAATTGAGCGATGCCGACCCGCCCTGCCCTGATCCTGGCCTCCACCTCGCGTTACCGGCGCGAGCTGCTGGAGCGCCTTCGCCTGCCCTTCGACGTGGTCTCGCCGCAGGTCGATGAAAGCGCCCTGCCGCAAGAGACGCCGGCCGCGCTGGCGCTGCGCCTGGCACAGGCCAAGGCGCGGGCGGTGGTCGACCGGTTCCCGCAGGCAGTGGTGATCGGCTCGGACCAGGTGGCCGACCTGCAAGGCGAAGCGCTGGGCAAGCCCGGCACGCACGCACGCGCCGTGGAACAGCTGCAGCGCATGCGCGGCAAGCGGGTGCTCTTTCATACCGCCGTCTCAGTGCAGCGAGGCGACACCGACTTCATGCGCACCGAGCTGTGCAGCGTGGCGGTGCACTTCCGCAATCTGGCCGATGACGAGATCGAGCATTACCTGCGCACCGAGCAGCCGTACGATTGCGCCGGCAGCGCCAAGTGCGAGACGCTGGGCATCGCCTTGCTGAGCGCGATCGAGAACGACGACCCGACCGCGCTGGTCGGTCTGCCGCTGATCCGCACCTGCGAGATGCTGCGCGAGGCCGGTATCGACCCGCTGCGCGCCGCGGCGCCGTGAACGCCGCGCCGCCACGCCCGGGCCGGCTGCTGCTGGTGCCGAATGCGCTGGACCTGGGGGCCGCGCCCGTGGACCTGCGGCAGGTCCTGCCGCAGCAGGTGCTGGAAGCATCGGCCGGCCTGGGTCATTGGGTGGCCGAAGATGCACGCAGTACCCGGGCCTTCCTGAAGCGGGTGGATGCACTGTGGCCACTGGCGCGGCCGCTGCAAGCGATCGACATCCGCGAGCTGCCGCGCCCACCCAAGGGCGGTGCGGCAGGTGCCTCCGCCATGGCCGATGCACGGCCCTGGCGCGAGCTGCTGGCTCCGGCCCTGGCGGGTCAGGACCTGGGCCTGTAGCCCTGATAGTAGTGGAAAGCCCACAAGCGTAAAAAGTAGTTTTTGTTGGCTTACAGAAGCGACCAACGGAAGCTTTTGAAAGACTTACAAAAACATTTTTTAGGCTG
>JAFLDH010000194.1 GCA_017302505.1 Burkholderiales bacterium | reverse complement strand
CGGCCGGCGGCGTCGCCGTCAAATGCGAAGACCACGGTGTCGGTGAAGCGGAACAGCTTCTGCACATGCTCGGCCGTGCAGGCGGTGCCCAGCGTGGCCACCGCATTGGCGAAGCCGTTCTGCGCCAACGCCACCACGTCCATGTAGCCCTCGACCACCAGCGCGTAGCCCTTGCTGCGCAGCGCAGTGCGCGCCTCGTACAGGCCGTAGAGCTCGCGGCCCTTGACGAACAGCGGCGTCTCCGGCGAATTGAGGTACTTGGGCTCGCCGCTGTCCAGCACCCGGCCGCCGAAGCCGATGACTTCGCCCTTGACCGAGCGGATCGGGAACATGATGCGCTCGCGGAAGCGGTCGTAGCGCTTCTGCTCGGGCCCTTCGTCACCCTGCACGATGACCATGCCGCTTTCGGCCAGCAGCGGGTCGTCGTAGCGCGGAAACACGTTGGCCAGGCTGCGCCAGCCGGGTGGCGCGTAGCCCAGGCCGAAATGCGCGGCGATCTCACCGCTCAGGCCGCGGCGCTTCAGGTAGTCGATGGCCGGCGGATGCTGGCGCAGCTGCTGGCGGTAATGCCTGGCGGCGCGCTCCAGCACCTCGGTCAGCGTGGCCTGGTGAATGCGCGTCTGCTGCGCGCGCTGCAGCTCGGCCGCATCCTGCGGCTCGTCGGGCACGGCCATGCCCACCTGCTGCGCCAGATCGGCCACCGCGTCGCGGAAGCTGGCGCCGGTGTGCTCCATCAGGAAGCGGATCGCGTCGCCATGCGCGCCGCAGCCGAAGCAGTGATAGAACTGCTTGGACGCGCTGACGCTGAAGCTGGGCGACTTCTCGCCGTGGAAGGGGCACAGCCCCATGTGGTTGGCGCCGCTCTTGCGCAGCTCGACATGCCGGCCCACCACGTCGACGATGTCGACGCGCGAAAGCAGGTCCTGCAGGAAGCCGGGCGGGATCACCGCCGCAGTCTACTCAAGCCGGGTGCTCAGGACGGCAGACCGCCGGCGCTGCGCGGCGCCGCGGGGGTACCGGCGGCGGCCAGCGCGAACAGGCCGCGGTAGTCTCGGATCCAGGCTGACACCGCGGCCGCCGGCATCGGCGCGGCGATGCCGGTGCCCTGGCCGATGTGGCAGCCCATCTCCAGCAGCGTGCGCGCCTGCGCCGGCGATTCCACGCCTTCGGCCACCACCACGCACTGGAAGGTGCGGGCCAGGCCGATGACGCCTTCGACGATGGCCCGGTCCTGCGCGTCATCGAGCATGTGGTTGACGAAGGAGCGGTCGATCTTCAGCACGTCCACCGGCAGCTGCTTCAGGTAGGTGAGCGTGGAATAGCCGGTGCCGAAGTCGTCGAGCGCGAAGCGCACGCCCAGCGCCCGGCAGCGCGCCAGCAGCGCCGACGTGGCCTCGATGTCGGCATGGGCGGCGGTCTCCAGCACCTCGAGCTCGAGCGCGGTGGCCGGCGCATCCGGATAGCGGGCCAGCAGTTCGGCCAGGCGCAGCGCGAAATCGGGCTCCTGCAGGTGCCGCGCCGACACGTTGACGCTGACCGAGATGTCGTGCCCAGCCCGGCGCCACTGCGCCAGGTGCTCCAGCGCCTGGCCCAGCACCCAGTCACCGACGCGCGAGGACAGGCCGGTGTTCTCGATCAGCGGCAGGAACTGCGCCGGCGCGATCAGCCCGTGCTGCGGATGGTCCCAGCGCACCAGCGCCTCCAGCCCCAGCACCACGCCGCGGCGCATGTCCACCTTGGGCTGGTAGTGCAGCCGGAACTCGCCCTTGTCCAGCGCCTCCTGCACGCGGCCGATGGCCATCACGCGCTCTTCGTTGCGGCGGCGGTTCTCGGGGTCGAAGAACTGGTAGCCGTTGCGGCCGGCCTGCTTGGCGCCGTACATCGCATGGTCGGCATGGCGCAGCAGCGTGTCGGCATCGCTGCGGTCGATCGGGTACACGGTGGCACCCATGCTGGCCGTGACCTGCACCGGATCGACGGTCGGGTCGATCACATAGGGCTGCGAGACCACGCGCAGCACGCGCTCGACGGCCAGCCGCGCCTCTTCCATCGTGGTGGCGCGCAGCAACAGCACGAATTCGTCGCCGCCCAGCCGGCCGGCGGCATCGGACCAGACCTCATTGCTGCGCAGCGCGCTGCGCAGCCGGCCGGCGAGCTCGACCAGCAGGCGGTCGCCGGCGGCATGGCCGAAGCGGTCGTTCACCGGCTTGAAGCGGTCCAGGTCCAGGTAGCACACGGTGAGCAGGTAGCCGTCGGCGTCGGCCGCGGTCATCGCGTCGGTGAGCATCTCCATCAGCCGCGCGCGGTTGGGCAGGCGCGTCAGCTCGTCGAAATGCGCCTGGCGCTCCAGCCGGTCGCGCTGCTGGCGCTGCTCGGTGATGTCGCTGATGACCAGCACGTGGTAGCGCACCTGGCCGTCGGCGTCGTTGACGGTGGAGATGGTCACCTGCAGCGTGCAGCTTTCGCCGTTGCGCCGGCGCTCGACCACCTCGCCGCGCCAGCGGCCGGTGCTGCGCAGGCTGGACCACATCAGCAGCCGCTGCTGGCGCACCAGTGGGTCGGGCGGGGACGGGCGCAGCATCGGCGGCACGCTGCCCAGCAACTCCTGTCGCGGCACACCCAGGATGTCGGTGTAGGCCGGATTCACATCGAGCACGCGCAGATCGGCGTCGGCGATCAGCAGCCCTTCATGCAGATGCTGGAACAGACTGGACGACAGCCGCTGGCGCTCGCGAGCGTCATGCCGCTCGCTGCTGTCCGACAGCGTGGCGATCAGTCTCGAGCCCTGGCCCTGGTGATCGCGCTCGACCACCAGCAGCTGAGCGTCCAGCCAGCGCCATCCGTCGGTCCCGTGCACGCGAAGCTCGCGCTGCGCGCGCGAGGGCGGGCCGGCGCGCAGCAACTGCAACTGCTGTTGCAGGCCGGGGCGGTCATCGTCATGGACGCGCGCCAGCCAGCCCGACAGCGTGGCGGAATCGTCACCGCTGAGCGCATGCCACTGCGGCGACGTGCGCCCCTGGTCGCGGCCGAGTTGCCATTCGCCCACGCCAAGACCAGCGCCGCCGAGTGCCATCAGCCAGCGCTTCTCGACGCTGAGCCGGTCGCGTGTCAGCACGTGTACCAGCAGCAGGCCGGCCACCAGCGTGGCCGCGTAGAACCAGGTCGGCGCCAGCGAGCCCGCCACCAGGGTGGGTGCGAAAGGCCCGAGGCCATGCGCGCCCGCCCAGAGTGCGGCCGCCGCCACCGGCACGGCAGCCGCTGCGGCCACACCCAGCCCGGCTTGCACCACCAGCGCGGCCAGCAGGGCCACGGGCAGGCCGGCCAAGGCCAACGGCCAGACCGAACGCCCCACTGGCACGGCAAACATGATGCCGGCGGTGATGGCCACACCGGCCAGCAGCGCCATCGTGGCGGCGCCGCGCGGCGCCTGGAAGGCCTGACGCAGGGCCGGTTGATTCAAGGCCAGCAACGGCAGCGCCGCCACCAGTGCGCCAATCCAGCGTCCGATCAGGCCGAGCACCAGCAGGCGAGGCAGCGTCGAGGCATCGGCGGCGCTCAGCCACCACCACAGCCCGACCCCGACCACGCTGGCCAGCAGTGACCCCGCCAGCAGCATCAGCAACAGCATGCCGATGTCGCCGCGGCGTTCGAGGCGGGGCCCGAAGCCCATGCGGCGCAAGCCCCAGGCCGCGAGCGCTGCGCCGCACAGGTCCCCCGCCACCAGGCCCAGCAGCAACGGCCGCGGATGGTTCGGATCGGCCAGCAGGGCCAGCGCGCCCAGTAGCGCGCCCGGCGCACATGCGGGCCCCCAGCGCAGGCACATGGCGGCCAGCACGCCCATCGGCAACCACAATGGCGAGAGCGCCGTTGATGGCGTGGTCGCCAGCAGGCAGGCCTGGGCCGCAAGCGCATAAGCCAGCGCCAGCAGCAGCAGGCGCTGCACCCGCAAACCCGGTGCCGGGGGCGTTGCCGGGTCTGGCGCGGGGTTGTCTGGGCCTGCAGTGGCGTTCATCTGGGCACGCACGTCATGGCCGCATGCTAGTCAGCACGGAGCCACCGGCAGCGGGGACATGCCCGCCCCCTAGGACAGGGGGGCAGCGCCTGTGATCAGGGGTGACAACCGGGGCGGCCCGGAACCCATGGCGTGCCCCGAGCAGAATCAGACCGCGAAATCCGTCAACTTGGCGCCCGAAGCCAGCGCCTGTTTCAGCCATTTGGGCTGCAGACCGCGCCCCGTCCAGGTATCTCCGGTGCTGCTGTTGCGGTATTTGATGGCCACCTTGCCGCTGCTGCGTTTGGGCGCCGACGACTTGGCCGACAAATCAGCCAAGGTCAAACCATGTTCGGCCATCAGCGCCCGCACCTTGGCCACGGCGTCGGACCTTTCGGCGCGCTGCGCATCGGCGATCTGTTGTTCGATGGCAGCCTTCTGGGCGAGCAATTCACTGACGGTGGGCATATCGGAAATCTCCGGTGGTTCACTGAAGATTCAAATATAGCACCAAGAGCGATCTCAGTATCTCGCCTGATTATCCGCAGTATCCCTGGGTATGCCTCGTCAGGCCGTGGGCGGCACATAGCCGGCGGGTTGTTCGGCGCCGCCGCCAAAGAAAAACTGTTCCATCTGCCGCGCCAGATACTGGCGTGCGCGGGCATCGGCCAGATTCAGGCGGTTCTCGTTGACCAGCATGGTCTGGTGCCGCTTCCAGGTCTCGAAGGCTTCCTTGCTGACGTTGTCGTAGATGCGCTTGCCCAGCTCGCCCGGATACGGTGCGAAATCCAGTCCGGGTGCTTCCTTCTTCAGATAAATGCATTGAACCATTCGCGCCATCGTCGGCCTCCTTGGATTGACGGGGTATTGCTCAAACCAGCTTCTTGACCAGCACTGCCGAACGGCGGTCCCAGTTGTATTTCTTCTTGCGGGCTTCGGGCAACTGGTCGGGGTCGATCTGCACGAAACCCCGCTTGATGAACCAGTGCATCGTGCGCGTGCTCAGCACGAAGATACTGTCCAGCCCCATGGCACGGGCACGCTGCTCGACATGCTTCAATATGCGTTCGCCATCGCCCTGCCCCTGCACATGCGGGGAAACCGTCAACGCTGCCATTTCACCGGTGCGCGCTTCGGGATAGGGATACAGCGCCGCGCAGCCGAAAATGATGCCGTCGTGCTCGATGACGCTGTAGTTGCTTATATCCCGCTCGATTTCCGTGCGCTCGCGGCGCACCAGGGTGCCGTCGCGCTCGAAGGGTTCGATCAATTGCAGAATGCCGCCCACATCGTCGGCGGTGGCCTCGCGCAGGCTTTCGAGTTTCTCGTCGACCACCATCGTGCCGATGCCGTCGTGCGTGAACACCTCCAGCAGCAGCGCGCCATCACGTGCGAAGGGCAAGATGTGCGAGCGCTCGACGCCGCCCTCGCAGGCGCGCACGCAGTGCTGCAGGTAGAACGCGGCATCGGTGGGTTGCGTGGCGCCGGGCAGGGCGGCCAGCAGCCGCTTGGCATCGGCCAGGGCCAGTTCGGTGTCGATCTCGCTGTCGGGATCGTCGGGCTTCTCGCGAATGCCCGGCACCTCGGTCAGGAACAGCAGCTTGTCGGCGCGCAGCGCGATGGCCGTGCTGGTGGCCACGTCTTCCATGGTCAGGTTGAAGGCCTCGCCGGTGGGCGAGAAGCCGAAGGGGCTCAGCAACACCAGCGCGCCGATGTCGATGGCGCGGCGGATGGCCACCGCATCGACGCGCCGGACCAGCCCGCTGTGCATGAAATCCACGCCATCGACGATCCCCACCGGCCGCGCGGTGAGGAAGTTGCCCGACACCATGCGCACGGTGGAATTGGCCATCGGCGTGTTCGGCAGGCCCTGCGAGAACGCGGCCTCGATCTCGAAGCGAAGCTGGCCGGCGGCTTCCTGCGCGGCGTCCAGCGCCACCGCATCGGTGATGCGCAGCCCATGGCTGAAGCGCGACACATGGCCCTTGGCGGCCAGCTGCTCGTTCACCTGCGGGCGAAAGCCGTGCACCAGCACCAGCCGGATGCCCATGGCATGCAGGATGGCCAGGTCCTGCACGAAGGCATTGAGCTTGCCTGCGGCGATCAGCTCACCGGCCATGGCGACCACGAAGGTCTTGCCGCGGTAGGCGTGCATGTACGGCGCCACCGCGCGGAACCAAGGCACGAAGGTATGGGGGAAGACAAGGCTCACGCCGGAGATTGTGCCGCAGCCCCCTGGCCGCGCCGGCCGCGTGCAGGGGTGCCGCGGATAATCCGCGCCCCGTGCCGAACCGTCCCGCATCCCCCGTTCCGCCGATCTCGTTCCCCGAGTCGCTGCCGGTCAGCGCGCGGCGCGACGAGATCGCGCTGGCACTTCAGCAGCACCAGGTGGTCATCGTCTGCGGCGAGACCGGCTCGGGCAAGACCACCCAGCTGCCGAAGATAGCGCTGCAGCTGGGCCGCGGCCTGGGCGCGGGCGGTCACGGCCTGATCGGCCACACGCAGCCGCGGCGCATTGCCGCGAGTTCCGTGGCCAAGCGCATCGCGCAGGAGCTGAACTCGCCGCTGGGCGAGGTGGTGGGCTTCAAGGTGCGCTTCCAGGACCGGCTGCAGAGCGGCGCCTCGGTCAAGCTGATGACCGACGGCATCCTGCTGGCCGAAACGCAGAGCGACCCGCTGCTGCGCGGCTACGACACGCTGATCGTCGACGAGGCGCACGAGCGCAGCCTGAACATCGATTTCCTGCTGGGCCACCTGCGGCAGATCCTGCCCCGGCGGCCGGACCTGAAGCTGGTCGTCACCTCGGCCACCATCGATGCCGAGCGCTTCGCAAACCATTTTGCCGGCGCCGACGGCCCGGCGCCGGTGATCCAGGTCTCCGGCCGGCTCTACCCGGTGGAAGTGCGCTGGCGGCCCTTCGAGGAAAGCCGCAGCTACGGCCTGGACGAGGCCATTGCCGATGCCATCGACGAGCTGTGGCGCGACGGCGGCGCGGGCGACGTGCTGGTGTTCCTGCCCGGCGAGCGCGAGATCCGCGATGCCGCCGATCATCTGCGACAGCACTTCGCCAAGGCCACTCGCGGTGGCCCGCCGCCAGAGGTGCTGCCGCTCTTCGCCCGCCTGTCGCAGGCCGAGCAGGACCGCGTCTTCGAGCCCGGCAACGGAAGGCGCATCGTGCTGGCCACCAACGTGGCAGAGACCTCGCTCACCGTGCCGGGCATCCGCTACGTGGTCGACAGCGGGCTGGCGCGCGTCAAGCGCTACAGCTACCGCAGCAAGGTCGAGCAACTGCAGATCGAGCCCATCAGCCAGGCGGCGGCCAACCAGCGCGCCGGCCGCTGCGGCCGCGTCGCCGACGGCATCTGCATCCGGCTGTACGACGAGGCCGGCTTTGCCGCGCGGCCCAAGTTCACCGACCCTGAAGTTCTGCGCTCGTCGCTGGCCGGCGTGATCCTGCGCATGAAGTCGCTGCGCCTGGGTGCGGTGGAGGACTTTCCGTTCCTGGAGGTACCGCCGCGCAAGGCCATTGCCGACGGCTACGCATTGCTGGCCGAACTGGGCGCGGTGGACGAGGGCAACGAGCTCACCGCCACCGGCCAGGCGCTGGCGCGGCTGCCGCTGGACCCGCGCGTCGGCCGCATGATCCTGGAGGCGCGCGACCGCCAGGCGCTGCACGAGGTGCTGATCATCGCCGCGGCCCTGAGCGGCCAGGACGTGCGTGACCGGCCGCTGGAACAGCAGCAGGCGGCCGACGAGAAGCACAAGCTCTTCGACGACGACAAGTCGGAGTTCATGGGCACATGCAAGCTGTGGCACTGGATCGAGCAGGGCCGCGGCGTGCATGGCCATGCCGGCCAGAAGAACGAAGCCACCGACCAGCACAAGCTGTCCAACCGCCAGCAGGAGCAGCGCCTGCGCGAGCAGTTCATCAGCCCGCGGCGCGTGCGCGAATGGCGCGACATTCACTCACAGCTGCACACTGTGGTGGCCGAGCATGGCTGGCGGCTCAATGGCACGCCGGCCACCTATGAGCAGATCCATTTGTCGATGCTGGCCGGGCTGGTGGGCAACATCGGCTGCAAGGCCGAGGACGAGGACCACTACCTGGGCGCGCGTGGCATCCGATTCTGGCGTCATCCGGGCGTGAACCTGAGCAAGCGGCCCGGCCGATGGATCGTCGCGGCCGAGTTGGTGGAGACCACACGGCTCTACGGCCGCGGCCTGGCCGCGATCGAGCCGCACTGGCTGCCGCTGATCGGCGGCCACCTGCTGAAGAAGCAGCTTCTCGAGCCGCACTGGGAGCGCAAGGCCGCCGAGGTGGTGGCGCTGGAGCGAGCCACGCTGTACGGCCTGGTGGTCTATGCCAACAAACGTGTCAACTTCGGCCGGGTGGACCCCGCGGCGGCGCGCGAGATCTTCATCCGCCATGCGCTGGTCGATGGCGACTGGGACACCAAGCTGCCGTTCCTGGCGCACAACCGCAAGCTGATCGCGCAGGTGCAGGAGCTGGAGCACAAGAGCCGCCGCCAGGACGTGCTGGTGGACGACGCGCTGATCTTTGCCTTCTACGACCAGCAGCTGCCGGCCGACGTGTGCTCGGGCGCCAGCCTGGAGCGCTGGTTTCGCGACGAGGTGAAGCGGCAACCGAAGCTGCTGCAGCTGTCGCGCGAGGAGCTGATGCGCCACGAGGCCGCCGGCATCACCACCGAGGCCTTCCCGAAGCTGGTGCGGCTGGGCGGTGTCGACTGCGCCGCCAGCTACCTGCACGAACCCGGCGACGAGCGCGATGGCCTGACGGTGACGGTGCCGATCTACGCGCTGAACCAGGTGGCCGACGAACGCTGCGAATGGCTGGTGCCGGGCATGCTGGCGCCGAAGGTGCTGGCGCTGCTGAAGAGCCTGCCGGGCAAGCCGCGCGCGCGGCTGCAGCCGCTGGCCGAGGCGGCCGAGAGCTTCGTGCGCGAGGTGCCTTTCGGCCAGGGCTCGCTGACCGATGCGCTGCTGGAGGCTGTGCGCGCGCGCACGCAGCTGCCGCTGCAGCGCGCCGACTTCAAGCTGGACATGGTGCCGGCGCACCTGTTCATGAACCTGCGCATCGTCGACGAGCACGGCCGCCAGCTCGGCATGGGCCGGCACCTGGCGGCGCTGAA
>JAFLDH010000193.1 GCA_017302505.1 Burkholderiales bacterium | reverse complement strand
TGGGGCGGGGGCGGCGGCTGGGGTGGTGGCGGTGGCGGCTTCGGCGGCGGCGGTGGCTTCGGCTCGGGCGGCGGCGGCGACTTCGGCGGCGGCGGTGCTTCGGGAGATTGGTGAATGACGCGCTGGACCCGATTGATCAGGCACCGCTGGCTGGACGAAGGCGACGTGCAGCGCCGGCTGGATGCCGACGCGCTGGCCCGGCTGGCCGCACGCGTGCAGGACAGCGAGCGCCACCACAGCGGCGAGATCCGCCTGTGCATCGAGGCCGGCCTGCCGCTGTCATACCTGTGGCGCGACGCGCCGGCGCGTGAGCGGGCGATCATGATGTTCGGCAAGCTGCGCGTCTGGGACACCGAGCACAACAACGGCGTGCTGATCTACCTGCTGCTGGCCGACCGGGCGATCGAGATCGTCGCCGACCGCGGGCTGAACCGGCAGGTGGGGCCCGACGCATGGCGCGATCTGACGGCGCAGATGAAGGGCGACTTCCAGGCCGGCCGCTTCGAGCAGGGCCTGGCGGCCGCGGTGGACCGGGTGGATGCGCTGCTGCGCCAACATTTCCCGCTGGCCGGCGGCGAGCGCAACCCGAACGAGCTGCCCGATCAGCCGGTGGTCATCGGCTGAAGCACGGGCGCCTCAGTCCACGCTCTTGATCGGCTTCAGCGGGCCGCCGAAGCGCTCGCGCAGCGGCTTGCCGAGCAGCAGCGGGAAATCGATGCTCGGCTCGGGCAGCGCGGTGTCGGGCAGGCGCTGCAGCAGGTCGTGGATCAGCGTCAGCCGGCCGCGCCGCTGGTCGTTGAAGTCCACCAGCGTCCACGGCGCGTGGCGGGTGTGGGTGGCCTGCAGCATGCGGTCACGGGCCTCGCCATAAGCGGCATAGCGCTCGCGGGCCTGCAGGTCCACCGGCGACAGCTTCCAGCGCTTCAGCGGGTCATGCAGACGCTCGGCGAAGCGCTCTTCCTGCAGCGCCTGGTCCACGCACAGCCAGTACTTGAAAAGCAGGATGCCGTCGTCGACCAGCAGCTTCTCGAACACCGGCACCTGGCGCAGGAAGGCCTCGGTCTGCTCGGGCGTGCAGTAGCCCATCACCGCCTCGACGCCGGCGCGGTTGTACCAGCTGCGGTCGAAGAGCACGATCTCGCCGGCCGCCGGCAGGTGCGGCACGTAGCGCTGGAAGTACCACTGCGTGCTCTCACGCTCGCTGGGCTTGGACAGCGCCACCGAGCGGCACCAGCGCGGCGACAGCGCATCCGAAATGGCCGAGATGACACCGCCCTTGCCGGCCGTGTCGCGGCCTTCGATCAGCACCAGCAGGCGCTTGCCGCCATGCTGCAGCCAGCGCGCCAGCTGGTTCAGCTCGATCTGCAGCACCTCGATGCGTGCCTCGTAGTCGGAGCGCCCGAGCTTGGCCTTGGCCGATCCGTTGCCCGTCTTCTTGCCATTGGCCATTGCGGCGTCCCCCTTGCCTTGCGTCCAGGCTGCCAGTGTGGCCGGCGCCCGCGCCAAAAACAACAGGCCCGCGCGGCGGCAGCCGGCGGGCCTGACTTGGGGCGTGGCGCGCGAGTTACTTCTTGCGGAACTTGCGCAGCGCGGCGATCTGTGCGGCCATGGCCGCGAACTCGCCCTGGGCCTTGGCGAAGTCGATGTCGCTCTTGGCGTTCTTCATCGATTCCTCGGCCTGCTTGCGCGCCTCCAGGGCCTTGGCCTCGTCCAGGTCGTGGCCGCGGATCGCGGTGTCGGCCAGAACGGTGACCGTGCCGGGCTGCACCTCGAGAATGCCGCCGGCGACGAAGACGAACTCTTCCTCGTCGTTGTCAGCGCGGATGATGCGCACCGCGCCGGGCTTGATGCGGGTGATCAGCGGCGTGTGGCGCGGATAGATGCCGAGCTCGCCCATCTCGCCCGGCAACGCGACGAACTTCGCCGCGCCGGAGAAGATGCTCTCTTCGGCGGACACGACATCGACGTGCAGCGTGGCCATGTGCTTTCCTTACTGGAGGGTCTTGGCCTTGGCGATGGCTTCGTCGATCGTGCCAACCATGTAGAAGGCCTGCTCGGGCAGCGCGTCGCACTCGCCGTTGACGATCATCTTGAAGCCGCGGATGGTTTCCTTCAGCGGCACGTACTTGCCGGCCGTGCCGGTGAACACCTCGGCCACGTGGAAGGGCTGGCTCAGGAAGCGCTGCATCTTGCGCGCGCGGGCCACGGCCAGCTTGTCCTCGGGGGCGAGCTCGTCCATGCCCAGGATGGCGATGATGTCGCGCAGCTCCTTGTAGCGCTGCAGCGTGCCCTGCACCGCACGGGCCACGGTGTAGTGCTCTTCGCCGACCACGTGCGGGTCGAGCTGGCGGCTGGTGGAATCCAGCGGGTCCACGGCGGGGTAGATGCCGAGTGCGGCGATGTCGCGCGACAGCACCACGGTGGAATCCAGGTGGGCGAAGGTGGTGGCCGGCGACGGGTCGGTCAGGTCGTCCGCGGGCACGTACACGGCCTGGATCGAGGTGATCGAGCCGACCTTGGTCGACGTGATGCGCTCCTGCAGACGGCCCATTTCCTCGGCCAGCGTCGGCTGGTAGCCCACCGCGGAGGGCATCCGGCCCAGCAGCGCGGACACTTCCGTGCCGGCCAGCGTGTAGCGGTAGATGTTGTCGACGAAGAACAGCACGTCACGGCCCTCGTCGCGGAAGGATTCGGCGATGGTCAGGCCGGTCAGCGCGACGCGCAGGCGGTTGCCCGGCGGCTCGTTCATCTGGCCGTAGACCATGGCCACCTTCGACTCGGCCAGGTTGTCGCTGTTGACCACGCCCGACTCCATCATCTCGTGATAGAAGTCGTTGCCCTCGCGGGTGCGCTCGCCCACGCCGGCAAACACCGACAGGCCCGAGTGCGCCTTGGCGATGTTGTTGATCAGCTCCATCATGTTCACGGTCTTGCCGACGCCGGCGCCGCCGAACAGGCCCACTTTGCCGCCCTTGGCAAACGGGCAGACCAGGTCGATCACCTTGATGCCGGTTTCCAGCAGGTCCTGCGAGGGGCTCAGCTCGTCGTAGGCCGGCGGGCGGCGGTGGATCGAGGCCGTCAGCTCCTGGCCCACCGGGCCACGCTCGTCGATCGGGCTGCCCAGCACGTCCATGATGCGGCCGAGCGTTGCGCGGCCGACCGGCACGGTGATCGCCTTGCCGGTGTTGCTGACCACCAGGCCGCGGCGCAGGCCGTCGGACGAGCCCAGCGCGATGGTGCGCACCACGCCGTCACCCAGCTGCTGCTGCACTTCCAGCGTCAGCGCCGTGCCTTCGAGCTTGAGCGCGTCGTACACCTTGGGCATGGCGTTACGCGGGAACTCCACGTCGACCACCGCCCCGATGCACTGGACGATCTTGCCGGTCGCTTGAACTTCAGACATTTTTTGCTTCCTTCGAGATGCTTGAATCTTGATTCGTCAGACCGCCGCCGCGCCGGCCACGATTTCGGAGAGTTCCTTGGTGATGGCCGCCTGCCGCGTCTTGTTGTAGACCAGCTTCAGCTCGCCAATCACGTTGCCGGCGTTGTCGGTGGCGGACTTCATGGCCACCATGCGTGCCGACTGCTCCGAGGCCAGGTTCTCGGCCGTGGCCTGGTAGACCAGCGCCTCCACGTAGCGCAGCAGCAGCTCGTCGATGACCGCCGGAGCGCTGGGCTCGTAGATGTAGTCCCAGGTGCTGGAGGACAGCGCGTCGCCGCCGATGCTTTCGGCCGACAGCGGCAACAGCTGCTCGACCACCGGCTCCTGCTTCATGGTGTTGATGAAGCGCGTGTAGCACAGGTACACCGCCTGCAGCCTGCCCGCCGAATAGGCGTCGAGCAGCACCTTCACCGGGCCGACCAGCTTGTCCAGGTGCGGCTTGTCACCGAGCTGGATGGCATGGGCCACGATCTTCGCGCCGATGCGGTTCAGGAAGCCGTAGCCCTTGTTCCCGATGGCCACCGCCTCGGCCTTGACGCCCTGAGCTTCCAGCTCCCGCAGCTTGGTCGTGACCATGCGCAGCATGTTGGTGTTCAGGCCGCCGCACAGACCCTTGTCGGTGGTGACGACGATGAAGCCGGCGAGCTTGGACTCGTCGTGCGCCACCATGAAGGGGTGCTTGTATTCGGGTGTCGCCTGGGACAGGTTCGCCGCCAGGCTGCGGATCTTCTCGGCGTAGGGCCGGGCCGCACGCATGCGGTCCTGCGCCTTGCGCATCTTGCTGGCGGCGACCATTTCCATGGCCTTGGTGATCTTCTTGGTGTTCTCGACACTCTTGATCTTGCCGCGTATTTCCTTGCCTGCTGCCATCGCAGAACTCCTTCGGTCAGGTCAGGGGTTCAGGCGAAGGACTTCTTGAAAGCCTCGATCGCGGCGCTCAGCTCGGCCTCGGACTCCTTGTCCAGCTGCTTGCTGTCGTCCAGCTTCTTCAGCAGCGCGGCATGGCTGGTCTTCAGGTGGGTGTGCAGGCCGTGCTCGAAGTCGAGCACCTTCTTCACGTCCACGTCGTCGAGGAAGCCCTTGTTCACCGCATAGATCGACGCGCCCATCAGGCTGATCGGCAGCGGCGAGTACTGTGCCTGCTTCAGCAGCTCGGTCACGCGCGCACCGCGGTCCAGCTGCTTCTTCGTGGCGGCATCGAGGTCCGACGCGAACTGCGCAAAGGCCGCCAGTTCACGGTACTGGGCCAGGTCGGTACGGATACCGCCGGACAGGCCCTTGATCAGCTTGGTCTGGGCGGCCGAGCCCACGCGCGACACCGAGATACCGGCGTTGATGGCGGGCCGGATGCCGGCGTTGAACAGCGAGGTTTCCAGGAAGATCTGGCCGTCGGTGATCGAGATCACGTTGGTCGGCACGAAGGCCGACACGTCACCGGCCTGGGTCTCGATGATCGGCAGCGCGGTCAGCGAGCCGGTCTTGCCCTTGACGGCGCCCTTGGTGAAGGCTTCGACGTAGTCGGCGTTGACGCGCGCGGCACGCTCCAGCAGGCGGCTGTGCAGATAGAACACGTCGCCGGGATAGGCTTCGCGGCCCGGCGGGCGGCGCAGCAGCAGCGACACCTGGCGGTAGGCCACGGCCTGCTTGGACAGGTCGTCATAGATGATCAGCGCGTCTTCGCCGCGATCGCGGAAGTACTCGCCCATCGTGCAACCGGAATAGGCCGCCACGTACTGCATGGCCGCGCTCTCGGCCGCGGAAGCCGCGACGACGATGGTGTAGTCCATCGCGCCAGCTTGTTCGAGCGCGCGCACCACGTTCTTGATCGACGACGCCTTCTGGCCGATGGCGACGTACACGCAGGTCATGTCCTGACCTTTCTGGTTGATGATCGTGTCGATCGCCACCGCGGTCTTGCCGGTCTGGCGGTCGCCGATGATCAGCTCGCGCTGGCCGCGGCCGATCGGCACCATGGTGTCGATCGACTTCAGGCCGGTCTGCACCGGCTGGCTCACGCTCTGGCGCGCGATCACGCCCGGCGCCACCTTCTCGATGACGTCGGTCATCTTGGCGTTGATCGGGCCCTTGCCGTCGATCGGCTGGCCCAGCGCGTTGACCACGCGGCCCTTCAGCTCGGGGCCCACCGGCACTTCCAGGATGCGGCCCGTGCACTTGACGGTGTCGCCTTCGGAGATGTGCTCGTACTCGCCCAGGATCACCGCGCCGACCGAGTCACGCTCGAGGTTCAGCGCCAGACCGAAGGTCGGCTGGCCGTCGGCCGTGGCCGGGAACTCCAGCATTTCGCCCTGCATCGCGTCGGACAGGCCGTGGATGCGGCAGATGCCGTCGGTCACCGACACCACGGTGCCCTGGTTGCGGATGTCCGCCGAGACGCCAAGGCCCTCGATGCGGCTCTTGATCAGTTCGGAAATTTCTGCGGGATTCAGTTGCATGATGCTTCTCCGTTGGACGACGTGCCGGCTTCAGGCCGTCAGCGCCACTCTCATCTGTTCGAGGCGGGCCTTGACCGAGGTGTCCAGCACCTCGTCGCCAACGACCACGCGAATGCCGCCGATCAGCTCGGGGTCGACCACCACCTGCGCGTTCAGCTTGCGCTGGAACCGACGCTCCAGCACCGCGACCACGTCGGCCAAAGCCGGCGCGTCGATCGGGAAGGCGCTGTACACGATGGCGTCGGACACGCCGCTGCTGGCGTTGACCAGCGCGTGGAACTGCGTCGCGATTTCCGGCAGCGCGGCCAGACGGCCGTTCTGGATGACCAGGTCCAGCAGGTTGCTGGCGGCCGGCGACAGCGTGGTGCCGATGACCGACGTGATGACCTGCGCGACCTGCGCGGGCTCGACCTTCGGGTCGTCGGCGAACTGCAGCAGCTGCGGCTGCGCAGCCACGGCGGCCAGCGCCTGCACCTGCTGCGACAGTGCAGCGGGATCGGTGCCGGCGGCCTTGAACAGCGCCTCGGCGTAGGGACGGGCAATGGTGGCGATTTCGGCCATGGTCAGGCCCCGATCAAAGCTCGGCCTTCAGCCGGTTCAACAGCTCGGCGTGCACGCCGGCGTTGACCTCGCGCTTCAGGATCGACTCGGCGCCCTTGACGGCCAGCGATGCAACCTGCTCGCGCAGCGCCTCACGGGCCTTGGTGGCTTCCTGCTCGGCCTCGGCCTTGGCGGCGGCGATGATCTTGGCGCCTTCTTCGTTGGCTCGGCCCTTGGCCTCCTCGATCATCGACTGCGCCAGGCGCTCGGCATCGGCCAGGCGCTGCGCCGCATCGTTGCGCGCTGCGGACAGCTGCTCCTCCACCCGCTTGTTCGCAAGGCTGAGTTCCGACTTGGCCTTGTCGGCAGCGGACAGGCCGTCGGCGATCTTCTTCGCACGCTCGTCGAGTGCGGCCGTGATCGGCGGCCAGACGAACTTCATCGTGAACCAGACCAGGATCGCGAAGACGATCATCTGGATGATCAGTGTGGCGTTGATGCTCACTGCTGTGACCTCGTCATGGGGTGACCTTCGGCGGCGGCCGTTGCCGGCCGCCACCCACCGGGCCGAAGTGGCGGATTTACTTCGGCAGGTTGGCGATCTGCGCCAGGAACGGGTTGGCGGTGGCGAACCACAGCGCGATACCGGTGCCAATGATGAAGGCCGCGTCGATCAGGCCGGCCAGCAGGAACATCTTGGTCTGCAGCTCGCCCATCAGTTCAGGCTGACGGCCGGCGGACTCGAGGTACTTGCCGCCCATGATGCCGATGCCGATACATGCACCGACGGCACCCAGACCGATGATCAGGCCGGCGGCGAGGGCGACAAAGCTGATGACTTCCATTTAGTTGCTCCTGGTTGGGGAAGTTGAGTGAGAAAGGGAAAGCGAAACGGATGAACCGTGCAGGGTGCGCGCCGCTCAGTGAGCGTCGTGCGCCTGACCCACGTAGACCAGCGTCAGCATCATGAAGACGAAGGCCTGCAGCGTGATGATCAGGATGTGGAAGATGGCCCAGACGGCGCCGGCAATGACATGGCCGATGGCCAGCGCGATGCCGGTGAAGCTCAGCGCAAAGGCGCCACCCATCAGGGCGATCAGCATGAAGATCAGTTCGCCGGCGTACATGTTGCCGAACAGTCGCATGCCGTGCGAGACGGTCTTGGCGACGAACTCGATGATCTGCATCAGGAAGTTCACCGGATACAGGAACCACTTGTCACCGAAGGGCGCCGAAAACAGTTCGTGCACCCAGCCGCCCAGGCCCTTGATCTTGACGTTGTAGTACAGGCAGATCAGCAGCACGCTGACGCTCAGGCCCATCGTGATGGACAGGTCGGCGGTGGGCACGACGCGCATGTAGTTGGGCGCGCCATGGATCGGTTGCGTCACGTGCCACAGATGGGGCAGCAGGTCCACCGGCAGCAGGTCCATCGCGTTCATCATGAAGATCCAGACGAACACGGTCAGGGCCAGCGGCGCCACGAGCTTGCGGCTGTGCGCGTTGTGCACGATGCCCTTGGCCTGAGAATCGACCATTTCCACCAGCATTTCCACCGCCGCCTGGAAGCGCCCTGGCACACCGGAAGTCGCCTTGCGAGCGGCCAGCCACAACAGCCAGCAGCCGATCACGCCCAGCAGGATCGAATAGAAGACCGAATCGATGTTGACGACCGAGAAATCGACCACCGAGGACTGCTTGCCCGACTGCAGGTGCTGCAGGTGATGGACGATGTACTCGCCAGCGGTGGGCGCGTGACTGGTTTGACCCTCGGCTGCCATGTGTTCAGGTTCCCGATTGTTTCTTCGCAGGCCGGCGCCACAACAACGCCAGCAGGTACACGTGCATGCAGACCACCAGGCTCGCCAGCAGGGCCGGCCAGCTCAACGGCTGCACGATCTTTGGCGCCAACGCGAGCATCAGCACCGAGACCGCTATCTTGACCATCTCCCACAACATGAAGCTGACGGCACTGGCCGCCGGCGACACGCTGCTGATCCGGCTGCTCATGCCGCGCGCCATCAAGGCGCCCGGCACCACCACCACCGCGGCGCCGTAAAGCGCCGACATCCACACCGCGCGGTCATCGGCGATCAGCCATGCGAGCATGGCCACGACCATCCCCACCGCGGCCTGCGCCACGACCACCCACCAGGCCGGAACCTGCGGGTGCTTCTCCCGCAAGGCCTGGGCCTGCGCGCGAGTCAGGGGCTGGACTTCCGCTTCGTCCTGGTGGTCGTCCCAGTTGCCCAGTTGGCCCGATCGAATCTGCCTCTCGGGCATGGCACTTCCACCGCGGTGCGTAATCAGCAAAACCCAGGGATTATACGTGGCAACCCGAAGTCCCCCACAAGCCGCCGCTGCAGCCCGGCGAAGCGGCCCCTCAGGGCAGCGTGCGGTAGCGCTGTGCCAAGGCGGCAAATGCGCTGCGTTCGGCAGCGGGCACCGGGCGGCCCAGTTCGTCCTCGATCAGCGCGGCCACCGGCTCCGCCAGCTCGGCCGCGCGCGCTGCGTCAAGGAACAGCAACCGAGAGCGCCGCGCGAGCACGTCCTCGATGCCGCGTGCCATCTCGTAGCGCAGCGCAAAGCGCACCATCGCCTCGCTGAGGCCGCCGCGGCCGCTTTCGGCATCGCGCCACAGCCAGCGGTCGGCGCCGGGCAGGCTGCGCAGCAGCGCCGCCTCGCTGCCATAGAGATGCTCGCCGGGCGGCTCGCCCAG
>JAFLDH010000192.1 GCA_017302505.1 Burkholderiales bacterium | reverse complement strand
GAAGGCCGGGACCCGGGGTCGTGACGCGCGGTGTGCCGCGGGGCGGGCGTCGGGGTCCTGCAGCTTGCTGCTCATGTGCTTGTCTCCAGCCTCATGGGGTGTCTTGCTTGGCGCGGAAGCGCCGCTCCGGCAGATGGCCAGGTTGCCAGGGCATCACGCCCGCGCCGCGCGGCGGCACCGGGCCATAGCCGCCGACCTTGTCGTAGACGCGCACGTAGTCGACCACCAGTTCCGCCGGGAACCGGGTGGCATCGTTCGGCACGCCGGGGAAGTTGCCGCCCACGGCGACATTCATCACCAGGTAGAAGGGCTGGTCGAAGGGCGCCGGCCAGGGGTTCAGGTCGGCCTCGGCCGCGGCTTCGACGCCGGCGCCGTTGTCCAGCCGGCTGCAGCTCCACCAATGGCGGTAGGTGCAGGTCTGCACGCCGTCGACGAAGAAACGGATCTCGCCCGGCTCCCACTCCACCGCATAGACATGCCAGTCCGACACCAGGCTGCCGCCCGGCAACGCATGCGTGGTGGTGATCAGCGAGCGGCGCGGGTAGCTGGAGCCGAAGTGGATGCTGTTCAGCACCTCCTCGGGCTTTTCGCCGGCGATCTCCATCAGGTCGATCTCGCCGCTGGCCGCCCAGCCGCCGTACTTGTCTTCCACCGGCAGCATCCACAGCGCCGGCCACAGGCCCTTGCCCCAGGGCACGCGCGCGCGGAACTCGAAGCGGCCGTACTGCTTGGCGAACAGCACGCTGCCGTCGCGCGCCTTGGTCTTCAGCCGCGCCGAGGTGTAGCCGCAGCCGTGCAGCGGCGCCTTGACCGCGCGGATGAACAAGCAGCTGTCGCGCACGACCACGTTTTCGGGTTCGTGCGTGTAGTACTGCAGCTCCTCGTTGCCCCAGCCTGCGATCCAGGCGTGGTTCTTGTAGTCGTAGAAGCCGTTGCCGATGTCGAAGTCCCACTTGCTGCGGTCGACGGCGCTGCCTTCGAACTCGTCGCTCCACACCAGAGTCCAGCGCTTGTCCATGTCACTCCGCCGCCAGGGCCGCGGACACGCTGGCGCGACGCGCGCGCTGCAGCCGCAGGAAGTCTCGGTACCACAGCGCGCTGTCCTTCAGCGTGCGCGCCTGTGTCGCATAGTCCACGTGCACGATGCCGAAGCGCTTGGCGTAGCCGGAGGCCCACTCGAAGTTGTCGAGCAGGCTCCAGACCATGTAGCCCGCCATGGGCACGCCCTGGCGCAGCGCATCGGCCACCGCCGCGATGTGGCTGGCGATGTAGTTGCGGCGCTGCTCGTCGTGCACCCGGCCGTCGACCAGCACGTCCTTGAAGGCCGCGCCGTTCTCCTTGACGTACATCGGCGGCACGGCGTAGTCCCGGTGCATGCGCAGCAGCAGCTCGGTCAGCCCCTGCGGGTAGATCTCCCAGCCCATGTCGGTGACGTCGTAGCCATTGGCGCCGGCGTCGAAGGGGTCGCTGGCGCTGGCCATCAGCCGGGTGTAGTAGTTGATGCCGAGGAAGTCCATCGGCTCGGTGATGGCCTGCATGTCGCCGGGGCGCATGTGCGGCGCGTCCGCCCCCAGGTGCGCCAGCACGTCGATCGGATAGGCGCCCTTGAACAGCGCGTCGGCATACCAGCGCACCAGCAGGCCGTCTTCGAGCCGGGCCTTGGTGCGGTCGGCCTCGCTGTCGGTGGCGGGGTGCGCGGGCGCCAGGTTCAGCACGATGCCCAGCCGCGCCTTGCTGCCCTGCGCGCGCAGGGCGCGCAGCGCCAGCCCGTGGCTGAGCAGCAGGTGGTGCGACACCTGCATGGCCGTCGCCCGGTCGCGCAGGCCCGGCGCGAACACGCCGGTCTCGTGGCCCATGGTGGCGATGACCCAGGGCTCGTTGTGCGTGGTGATCGTGGCCAGCCGGTCGCCCAGCCGGTGGTCGATGCCGCAGGCATAGTCGACGAAGCGCTGCACGGTGTCGCGCTCGGCCCAGCCGCCGCGGGCCTGCAGCGCCGAGGGCAGATCCCAGTGGTTCAGCGTCAGGTACGGCTGGATGCCGCGCGCCAGCAGGCCATCGACCAGCCGGTCGTAGAAGCCCACGCCTTGCGGGTTCCACGCGCCCTGCCCCAGCGGCTGCACGCGCGGCCACGAAACCGAGAATCGGTAGGCATCGACCCCCAGGCTGGCCAGCAGGTCCAGGTCCTGTTCCAGGCGGTGGTAGTGGTCACAGGCGACATCGCCGCTGCTGCCGTCGGCGATGGTGCCGGGGCGGCGGCAGAAATCGTCCCAGATGGACGGGCCCTTGCCGTCGGCGGCCGCGGCGCCTTCGATCTGGAACGAGGAGGTCGCCACGCCCCAGACGAATCCGGCGGGGAAGGCATGTTTTCGGGCGAACGAACGGGGCATGTCAGAAGGCGATTCGTTGAAGGCGGAAAGAAGGCTTCACTTGACGGCGCCGGCGGTCAGGCCGGAGATCAGCTGGCGGGACGACACCATGAACAGCAGCAGCAGCGGCAGGGTGGCGATGGCCGACGCCGCCATCAGCGCACCCCATTCGGTGTTGACGGGGCTTTGCAGGCTGCGCAGCGCCAGCGGCAGCGTGTACATCTCCGGGCTGCGCATCACCACCAGCGGGCCGATGAAGTTGTTCCACGAGGCGATGAAGGTGATCAGCCCCAGCGTGCCCAGCGCCGGCTTCAGCAGCGGCAGCACGATGCGCCAGTAGATGCCGAACTCGCTGCAGCCGTCCATGCGGGCCGCCTCGATCAGGTCGCGCGGCACCGCGGCAGCCACCGACTGGCGCATCAGGAAGATGCCGAAGGCGCTGGCCGCGCCGGGGATGTACAGCGCGCGCGGCTGGTCGATCCAGCCCAGCAGGTCCATGATCATGAAGGTGGGAATCATGTTCATGAACGACGGCAGCAGCATCGTCGCCATGACCAGCGCGAACAGCGCGTTCTTGTGGCGGAACTCGAACATCGCGAAGGCATAGCCGCCCATCGAGCAGAACAGCAGCGTCAGCAGCGTGGAGGCCAGCGCCACGTACAGGCTCATGCCCAGGTTGCGCCAGAAGGGCAGCTTGTCGGTGAGGACGGCCAGGTTGGTGACGAAGTCGTCGCCGAAGAACAGCGGCGGCGGCAGGCTGAAGATCTCGGTGCGCGAATGCGTGGCGAACACGAACATGAAGTAGAACGGCGCAAGCATCAGCAGCGCGCCCAGTCCCACCAGCAGGTGGGCCGACAGCCGGGACAGGGGCTGGACTTGCATCGTGTTCAGGCCGTCCCGCGGCGCGGGTTGAAAAGGCGGAAGGTCAGCCAGGTGAGCGCCACCACCAGCACGAACAGCAGCCAGGACATGGCGCTGGCAGCGCCGAAGTCATTGAAGTCGAAGGCCATCCGGTACAGGTAGATGGCGGTGGTCATGCCCGCCTGGTCGCTGCCGCCGCGCCCGCCGGTCAGGATGAATGGCTCCTCGAACAACTGCAGCCCGCCGACGACCGACAGCGTGACACCGAAGAAGATCATCGGCTTCAGGCTGGGCAGCGTGATGTAGAAGAACTGCTGCAGGCGGCTGGCGCCGTCGATCGTGGCCGCCTCGTACAGGTCCTTCGGGATGGTCTGCAGCGCCGCCAGGTACAGCACCAGGTTGAAGCCCACGTAGCGCCAGAAGACGATGATGGCGATGGCCGGCTTGATGCGCTCGGGGTCGTTCAGCCAGTCCACCGGATCGCCAGGCCACAGCAGCCCGAGCGCGGCATTGACCAGCCCGTAGTCGGTGGAGAACAGCGAGCTGAACAGGATGGCGATGGCCACGGTCGAGGTGATGTAGGGCACGAAGTACGCGCCGACCATGGCGTTGCGGCTGCGGCGCAGCGTGGCATGGATGAAGCAGGCCAAGGGGATGGCCACCAGGTGCTGCGGCACGCCGGAAGCCAGCGCCAGCCAGCCGGTGTTGCCCAGCGACTTCCAGAACCATTCGTCCTGCAGCGCGAAGGCAAAGTTCTCCAGGCCGACGAAACGCATGGCCGACAGGCCGCTGGTCGGCTCCCACGACTGGAAGGCCAGCCACAGCGAGAACAGCAGCGGGAACACGCCGAACACCGCGAACAGCAGCAGGAACGGGCTCAGCAGCAGGTACGGCGTCCAGGCCCGGGGCACCTGCCAGCGCACGCGCGGCGGGGCGATCGGGTTCAGGGGCTGCGGCACGGCGGACATCGGCAGGCCTTCAGCGGTGGGCGCGGCGCTGCAGCAGCCGCTCGGCATCGGCCAGCGCGACACGGATGTCCTTGCCGCGGTCCAGCACCTTGTCCAGCTCGGTGTTGATCACCTCGTCGGCGAAGGCATCCTGCTTGTGCACGGCCACCGCCTGGATGCGCCGTGCCGCATCGCGCCACAGCAGCCGCGCCGGCTGGCCACCGAGGAAGGCGATGGGCTGGGCGAAGAACGGATCGTCGAAGCTCTCCAGCAGGGCCGGGAAGGCATCCTGCGCCTTGAAGGCCGCCAGCTGCATGTCGCGCTGCAGCGTCAGCAGGCGGATCAGGTCGCCGGCCAGCGCCTTCTGCGCCGGCGGCGCACCGCGCGGCACCGCCAGGAAGCTGCCGCCATAGGCCGCATAGGCGCCCTCGGGCAACTGCGCGGCCCGCCACGCGCCGGCCGTGGACGGGGCCAGCCACTGGCTCATGTGGCCGACCAGCCAGGCCCCGCTCATCTGCGTGGCGATGGTGCCGCGCTTGAAGCCCTCGGCCCATTCGTTGGACCAGGCGGCCACACGGGCGTCGAGCTTGTGGCGGCGCACCTCGCGGGCCAGCTCGAAAGCGCGCACGAAGCGCGGCGAGCCCACCAGCACGCGCGAGGCCTCGTCGAAGTACAGGCCCTCGCCCGGCCGCAGGCCGGTGCGGATGACGATGTCCTTCATGTCGCGCGCATGCGCCAGCAGGTACGCGCCGGTGGCCGACTTGATCTTCTGCCCGGCGGCCACGTAGGAATCCCAGGACTGCGTCAGCTCGGCTTCGGCAAGGCCGCTGCGTGCCAGCAGATCGGTGCGGTAAAGCAGCGTGCCAGGCCCGATGTCGCTGGGCGCCGCCACCAGCGCGCCTTGACGGCTGCGTCCCTGCGCCAACGCAAAGGGCACGTAGCGTGCCGCCTCGGCCTGCAGCCCGAAGGGCGGCGCCGACAGGTCGTCGAGCCCGCCTCCCTGCGCGAAGCGGCCCACGTAGCCCACTTCCAGCGCCATCAGGTCGGGCAGGTTCGACGCCGTGGATAGCGCCGTCGTCATGGCGGTGTGGTGGTCGGCGAACTGCCGGCTGACGACCTTCAGCTGCACGTCCGGATGCAGCTGCTTGAAGGCCGGCGCCGCGGCGCGGATGATCTCGTCCACCGAAGGGAAGGCGGCCACCGTCAAGGTGCGCTGGGCCAGTGCCGGCCCTGCGGCCAACGCAAGCAGGCAAAGCACGGACCACGCCCGAAGCGCCCCCCTGCCCTTGTGCTGCAACCCCATGCCCCCGCTCCGCGTCTGATCACGACCGGAGCGTCGGCGCCGGTGGCGCCCGCATCCGCCGGCCGCCCTCGGCATGCGGTTATGAAAGCGCTTTCAAACTATACGGGGGAGCAGCGAAAGGTGTCAACCAAGGGTAAGCCAGGGGTCAACCGCCGAGCTTGCGCGTCGATTCGCGGACCACAAAGCGCGGCGCCGGCAATTCGGCGCTGGGTTCCACGCCGGACAGCAACTGCAACATGCAGCCTGCGGCGATGCGGCCCAACTCGTGCGAGGCCTGGTGGATGGTGCTCAGCGGAGGGCTGGCGTACTGCGCGGTGGGCAGGTCATCGAAGCCGACCAGCGAGACGTCGTCAGGCACACGCAGGCCCCGGCGGCGCAGCCCCAGCGCCACGCCAAAGGCCATCTGGTCATTGGCGGCGAAGATGGCCGTCAGTGGCTGGCCGCTCTGCAGCAGGCGGTCCACTGCGAGCAATCCGCTGACCTCGTGGTACTCGCCCGGCACCACCCGCTTCGGGTCATAGGCCACGCCGGCAGCCTCCAGCGCCATGCGGTAGCCCTGCAGCCGCTCCTGCGAATCAGGGTGATCCGGGTCGCCGGTGATGAAGCCGATGTGCCGGTGGCCCAGCTGCAGCAGGTGCTGCGTGGCCAGCCGCGCGCCCTCCAGGTTGTCGAACTTCAGCGCATACAGCCCCGGCGCCTTCAGCGTGCGGCCGGTGACGACCACCGGCACGGTCTTGGCACACAGCTTGAGCGCCTGGTCGGGCAGCCGTCCGGTCAGCACGATGATGCCGTCCACCCGCCGCGCACGCAGCATCTCGATGCAGCGCGCCTCGGCCGCGGCGTTCCAGTTGCCGCTGACGAACAGCGGCCGGTAGCCGGCCGGATCGAGCTCTTCCTCGATGCCGCGCAGCGCGGCGCCGTAGTACGGGCTGTCCACCGCCTGCGTGACCACGCCCACGCTGAGCGTGCGCCCGCCGGCCAGGCCGCGGGCCAGCGGGTTGGGCACGTAGCCGAGCTTGGCGATGGCCGCCTGGATGGCGGTGGTCTTCTCTTCGCTGACGGCAGCGGTGCCGTTGAGCACCCGGGAGATGGTGCTGGGCGAGACGCCGGCGAGGCTGGCCACCATCTCGATGGTCACCGGCGAACCCGCCTTGGGCTGGGTGGCACGGGGACTGCGGCGCGTGGGGGCTTTGCTGTTCATGACGGCGCGCAGTGTCTCATGGCGACGACACGTTTCCGGGACGGCAGAGGCTCAGGGCAGGCGTTCGAGCGCCCGCTGGTACACCGGGTCGTGCATCAGTTCGTCCCAGGTCAGCGGCGGCGTCTGCGGCAGCAGCGCCAGGCGGCGGCGCTCGCTGTCGGGGTCCGGCTGCCAACGGCCTGCCTCCGCCTGTTGCTGCAGGCCTTCGAGCAAGGCATCGACCGCCTCGCCGCGGTCCAGGCTCTGGTTGCACAGCAGCACCAGGTCGCAGCCGGCCTGCAATGCAAGCGCCGCGGCCTCGGCATAGCCGAGCGAGGCGCCGTCCAGATGGCGCGCGCCTTCCATGCTCAGGTCGTCGCTGAAGATGGCGCCGGTGAAGCCCAGCTGGCCGCGCAGGATGTCCTGCAACCAGCGCGGCGAAAACCCGGCCGGCCGGTGGTCGACCTTCGGATAGACCACGTGCGCCGGCATCACGCCGGTCAGGCTGGTGCTCAGCCATTCGTAGGGCCGCGCATCGTCGGCCAGGATGGCCTTCAGCGAGCGGCTGTCCACGGGCACCGCCACGTGGCTGTCCGCCTTGGCATAGCCGTGCCCTGGATAGTGCTTGCCGCAATTGCCCATGCCAGCCTGCAACAGGCCGTGCATCAGGCTCTTGGCCAGCAGCGTGGCCACGCGCGGGTCGCGATGGAAGGCGCGGTCACCGATCACCTGGCTGCGGCCATGGTCCAGGTCGAGCACCGGCGTGAAGCTGAAGTCCACGCCGCAGGCGCGCAGCTCGGCGCCGAGCACGTAGCCGCAGGCGGTGGCCGCATCGGTGGCGGCCATCGGGTCCTTCATCCACAGCTCGCCCAGCCGGCCCATCGGCGGCAGGTGGGTGAAGCCGTCGCTGCGGAAGCGCTGCACGCGGCCGCCTTCATGGTCCACGCAAATCAGGATGTCCGGCCGCTCGCGCTTGATGGCGGCCGTCAGCTCGACCAGCGCGCGCCGGTCCACCCAGTGGCGGGCGAAGAGGATCAGCCCGCCGGTCAGCGGGTGCTTCAGCCGGCGCCGGTCGTCGCGGCTCAGCGTGGGGCCGGCGATGTCGAGCACCACGGGGGCGTGGGAAATCATGGTCGGGGTTCCTGGGTTTCGACGACGACGAAGGCCGCCGCGTAGTCGCTTTCGTCGCTTACGCTGACGTGGGCCACCAGCCGGCGCTGCGCGAACCAATCGGCCAGCGCGCCGTGCAAGCGGATCTCGGGCTTGCCGCTGGGTGCCTTGAGGATCTCGCAGGCCCGCCAGGTCATCGGCATGCGCATGCCCATGCCGATGGCCTTGGAGAAGGCCTCCTTGGCCGAGAAGCGCGTGGCCAGGTAGCTGAGGCCGCGCTGCGCCACGCGGGCGCGCCGCGCGTGGTAGACGGCCAGCTCCTGCGGGCCCAGCACCTTTTCGGCAAAGCGCTCGCCGCGCCGCTGCAGCGTGGCCTGCAGCCGGCGTATGTCGATGATGTCGGTGCCGATGCCGTAGATCATGCGCCGGTGGCCGCATGGGCCTGGCGGATGCAGCGCTGGTAGTCGCGCACCGTCTCGACGATGCCCAGCTCGATGGCATCGCCGATCAGCGCGTGGCCGATCGACACCTCCTGCACGCCCGGCACGGCCCGCAGGAAATCCGGCAGGTTGGCGCGGTTCAGGTCGTGGCCGGCATTGACGCCCAGCCCGGCCACCAGCGCGGCCTGGGCTGCCCGCGCATAACGCGCCAGGCTGTCGGCCTGCGCCGGCGTGCCGTGCGCCCGTGCATAGGCCTCGGTGTACAGCTCGACGCGGTCGGCGCCCAGCGCGCGCGCCGCGGCCATCGCCTCGGGCAGCGGGTCCATGAACAGGCTGACGCGCACGCCCAGCGACCGCAGTTCCGCAATCAGCGGTCGCAACCGTTCGCCGTCGGCCACCAGGTCCCAGCCATGGTCGGAGGTGGCCTGCTCGGTGCTGTCGGGCACCAGCGTGCACTGCTGCGGGCGCACCGCGCGCACCAGCGGCATCAGGTTGTGGAAGGGGTTGCCTTCGATGTTGTATTCGGCCTGCGGCCAGCGCTGCAGCAGCGCATGCAGGTCGTGCACGTCCTGCGTGCGGATGTGGCGCTGGTCGGGCCGCGGGTGCACGGTGATGCCATCCGCCCCGGCCTGCAGCGCCAGCGTGGCGATGTCCACCAGGTTCGGAATGTCCAGCGGCCGCGAGTTGCGCAGCAGCGCCACCCGGTTGACGTTGACCGACAGCGCGGTCAGCGCGCCGGCATGGCCGCGGCCGGAACCGGCTTCGGGGGCGACGAGTGGGTTCATCTTCAGGGCTCGGAAGGGTCGAGCAGCCGCCGCACGTCGGCCATCACCTGCCGGGTGCGCAACTGCGAGGAGCCCAGATGATATTGAAGCAGCCCGCGCAGCCCAGCGCGCAGCGCCGGCAGCACGCCGGCGCATTCCTGGCGCAGCGCCTCCAGGCTGCCGTGGTCCAGC
>JAFLDH010000191.1 GCA_017302505.1 Burkholderiales bacterium | reverse complement strand
CCTTCAGGCGCCGCCGGGCTCGGCCGGGCCGGGTGGGGGTGGCGGCAGCGGCCACAGCCGCGCCATCACCCAGCTGACCAGGACGCCCACCAGACAGCCCAGCAGCACCTCGCCGACGCGGCGCACGCCGAGCTCGACCCCGCTGAGCTTCGAGTGCTTCTCCAGCCCGGCCGCGATGACGATGGCGGCGGTGATCGGCGCCTGCCGGAACATCGTCGGCTGGCGCACGATGTAGCTGGACACGATGACCGCGGCCGACATCGCGATCGGCAGCTGCCAGGCCGACGGGCCCTCGACGAGCAGCACCAGCATGCCGACGGCGCTGCCCACCAGCGAGTTGACGATGCGCCCGCGGAAGGTCTTGGCCGCCTGTTTGACCACCGGGTCGCTGGCCGCCACCATCGAGCTGATCGCCCAGATCGGGTTCAGGTCGGCCCAGGTACTGAGCAGCAGCCACAGCAGCGTGGTGGCGACGCAGATGTTGGCGGCCAGGTGCAATCCGTTCCAGTCGCCGCGCACCGCGCGTTCGATCCAGTCGAGCGCGCGGCGCCGCTCACTCATGGCTTTGCGGCTGGTTGCCCTTCAGGCGGTACACCATGGCCGTCTTGGTGACCCCCAGCGCCAGCCAGTCACGCACCTCGTGCTGCAGGGCCAGGTAGAAGTCGGCGGCCAGCCGGCGGGTCTTGGCACCCAGCGCAGCGCGGCTCGGGAACTTCAGCTGGAAGGCGAACTCGCCGACCAGCGGCAGGTGCTCGCCGCGTGTGCGCCACAGCGCGATGTCGCAGTTGCCGACCTGGCCCTTGCCGAAGTCCAGCGCGCCCAGCGGCAGCAGCACCTCCTCGACGATGCCTTCGTTGACCAGCTTGAGCCGATCGCCGCCGTCGGTCTTCAACGACTTCAGCACCGGCAGCGTCTTCAGCAAGGTGTCCATCGACAGCTTGTCGGCCGCGTGCACCTGGCTCATGCCGAACTGGCAGTTGTGCGAATACAGCAGCCGGTAGCCGCCGACGCGGTCCTTCAGCGGCAGGGCCTCGGCCTTGAACTTGATGCGGTGCTTGCCGGCGATCTTGGGTCGCACGTCCACCGCGGCGGCGGCCTGCTCGTCGGGATGCCGGTACTTGAAGACCACCTCCGGATCGCCGACCGGGAAGCCGTCGACGTAGGTGACGCGCCGGCGCAGGATGAAGGCGTTGTTGTAGAGCGCGTAGTCGGGCGTGTCGAAGAACAGGATCTCGCGCACCTCGGGCCGCTGGCTGGCCTTCGGGTCGGGAATGAAGCCAACCCCGGTGCGCGCGGCGATGCGCTGCACCAGCGCGCCGAACTGCCGGAAGCTTTGCACCGAGGTGAAGCGGTCGGGCTTCAGGATCAGCTTGGCTTCCAGGTAGGTGATCTTGTCGAAGGGCGTGCCGTCCTCGTAGTGGCCGCATTCGGCCTCCGCCGGCGCGGCGGCGCGCGGGCGGCGCGGCTTGGCCTTGGCACGCGCGGCCCTGTCCTTCGTCTTCGGCGTGGACTTGTCGGCCTTGGGCATGCTGCCGAACCGTCAGGGCGTCGCCCGGGGCGCGCTCGCAACGGGGCCCGCGGCCGTCAGCTTGTCGGCTGCCGTCACCCAGCCGCCGCCCATCGCCTTGTAGATGCCGACGATCGACGCCGCCAGCTGCGCGCGGTCGGCCGCCCAGGCCAGCTCGGCCGGGAACAGCTCCTGCTCGGCCTGCAGCACGGTGGAATACGGCACGCGGCCCACGTCGAACTGCAGCTGCGCCAGCCGCGAATAGCCGCGCAGCGCAACGACCAGCTTCTCCTGCGCGGCCAGCTGGTCGATCAGCGTGCTGCGGGTGGCCAGCGCGCCATCGACATCGGCAAAGGCGCTCTGGATGGCCAGCAGGTAGCCCTGCAGCGCGGCCTGCTGCGCGCCTTCGGCCTGCGCCACCTGGCCGGCGATGGCCCCCGCGGTGAAGATCGGCCCGGCAATCGTCCCGGCGTAGTTCCAGTTGCGGGTGGCGCCCTTGAACAGGTTCGACAGGTCGGTGCTGCCCGTGCCCAGCACCGCGGTCAGCGAGATGGTCGGGTAGTACTGCGCCTTGGCCGCGCCGATCTGCGCGTTGGCGGCGATCAGCTGCTGTTCGGCCTGCGCCAGATCGGGCCGGCGCTCCAGCAGCTGCGAGGGCACGCCGGCCGGCACCGCCGGCAGCGCGATTTCGAAGATGCCCTTGCCGCGCGGGATGGTGCCGGGGTTGCGGCCCAGCAGGATCGACAGCGCATCCTGCAGCAGCGCAATGTCGCGCTGGATGCGCGGGATCTGCGCCTCGGCCGACTGCAGCCGCGCGGTAGCCTGGTCGACGTTCATCTGCGAGACCCGGCCGTACTGGAACTTGGCTTCCATCAGCCGCAGCGATTCGGCATAGGCATCGCGGGTGCGCTGCGCCATCTTCAGCTGCTCGTCCAGACCGCGCAGCTGCAGGTAGCCGTTGGCCACGTTGGCCACCAGCGTCAGGATCACGCCGCGCCGCGCCTCCTCGGTGGCCAGCACATTGGCCTGGGCCGATTCGGACAGCCGCTGCACCCGACCCCACAAGTCGATCTCCCAGCTGGCGCCGGCCAGCGCCTGGTAGTAGTTCGTGGGGTTGGAGATGCCCGCGGCCGTCGCGGTGAGCGCGTCGCTGCCGAAACGGGTGCGACCGGCATCGGCCTTGTAGTTCAGCTGCGGATAGAAGGCCGAGCGCGTGCTTTGCAGCACACCCGCCGCCTGCGACACATTGGCCGCGGCGATCTTGATATTGCGGTTGTGAGCCAGCGCCTCGTCGATCAGGCTGTCGAGCACCGGGTCGCCGAAGCCCTTCCACCATGCGGTGTCGGCCAGCGCCGCGTCCTGCCCCACCGGGTACTGGTAGGCGGCCGGCGTGGCCACCTCGGGGCGGCGGTAGTCGGGGCCGACCACGCAGCCGGCCAGCAGGGCGGCGGACAGCAGCGCGGCGAGTGCCAAACGGTATGCGCTGCGCATCAGGCGCCTCCGTCCTGCTTGGGTGCCGCCGCGGCCGGCTTGCCGCCACCGAACAGCCGCTGGCTCAGCGTGCTGAGCAGCCAGTAGAACATCGGGATGAAGAAGATGGCGATCACGGTGGCCATCAGCGTGCCGCCGATGACGCCGGTGCCGATCGAATGCCGGCTGTTGGCCGACGCGCCGGTGGCAATGGCCAGCGGCACGGTGCCCAGCACGAAGGCGAAGGAGGTCATCACGATCGGCCGCAGCCGCAGCCGCGCGGCCTCGGCCGCGGCCTCGAAGAAGCTCTTGCCTTCCTTGCGGTTCAGCTCCACCGCGAATTCGACGATCAGGATCGCGTTCTTCGCCGCCAGACCGATCAGCGTCAGCAGGCCGATCTGGAAGTACAGGTCGTTGTCGATACCGCGCAGCGCGATGGCGATCAGCGCACCCAGGATGGCGAAGGGCACCGCCATCATCACGCCGATCGGCAGCGACCAGCTCTCGTACTGCGCCGCCAGGATCAGGAACACGAACAGCAGGCCGAAGACGAAGGCGATGGCCGAGGTGGAGCCCGAGGACACCTGCTCGCGCGCCTCGCCGGCCCATTCGTAGCCGTAGCCCTGCGGCATCACCTCCTCGACCACCTCGCGCATGGCCTGCAGCGCGGCGCCGGAGCTGACGCCCGGTGCCGGCGCGCCGTTGATGGCGATGGCCGGGTAGTTGTTGAAGCGGGTCACCAGGTCCGGGCCGACCACGTACTGGGTCTTCACCAGCGCCGACAGCGGCACCATGCCGCCTTCGCGGTTCTTCACGTAGAAGCGGCCGATGTCCTCGGGCGTCATGCGGTACTGCGGCTCGGCCTGCAGCACCACCTGGTACAGCCGCGAATCCTTCGGGAACTGGCTGACGTAGAGCGAGCCGAACATGGTCTGCAGCGTGCCGTAGGCGGCCTGGATCGGCACGCCCAGCGTCATCGCCTTGTCGCGGTCCACCTCGGCCAGCAGCTGCCGGCCGTTGGTGTGGATGGTGGTGTTCAGCCCGGCCAGCTCGGGCCGCTTGCCGGCCTTGGCGATGATCTGCTCGACCACGCCGGACAGCTGCTCGTAGGTGCCCGAGCCCTTCTGCTCGATCCAGATCTGGAAACCGGCGGTGATGCCCAGGCCGGGAATGGCCGGCGGATTCACCGGCACCACCAGGCCGCCCTGGATCGAAGTGAACTCCTTGCGCGCGGTGGCGATCACCGCATCGGCCGACAGCTCGGGCGTCTTGCGTTCCTCGTAGTCTTTCAACGACACGAAGAGCACACCGAAGTTGGTCTTGTTCTGCGAGTCGATCAGGCTGTAGCCGTCCACCTGCGCCACATTGGACACGGCCGGATGCTTGCGCAGCAGGGCGGCCGCCTCGCCGCCCACCGCATGGGTGCGGTCCAGGCTGGCCGAATCGGGCAGGAAGTAAGGCACGTAGATGTAGCCCTGGTCCTCCTGCGGCACGAAGGCGGTGGGCAGCGCCTTGAACAGCATCACGCAGCCCACCACCACTGCGGCGAACACGCCCAGGCTCAGCGGCCAGCGGTGCATCACCCAGCGGGTGCCGCGCACGTAGCCCGCGGTGACGCGGTCCAGCGTGTCGTCGAACCACTTGAAGAAGCCCTTCTTCTCGCCGTGCTTGGCCTTGATCAGCAGCGCGGCCAGCGCCGGCGACAGCGTCAGCGCGACGATGCCGGAGAAGACCACCGAGATCGCGATGGTCACCGCGAACTGCTTGTACAGCGCGCCGGTGATGCCGCTCAGGAAGGCCACCGGGATGAATACCGCGTTCAGCACCAGCACCACGGCAATCACCGGGCCGGAGACCTCGTCCATCGCGCGCTTGGCGGCTTCGGTCGGCGACAACCCGAACTGCACCATGTTGCGCTCGGTGTTCTCGACCACCACGATGGCATCGTCGACCACCAGGCCAATGGCCAGGATCATGCCGAACAGCGTGAGCATGTTGATCGAGAAGCCGAGCACCAGCATGCCCACCAGCGCACCCAGGATCGACACTGGCACCGCCAGCGTCGGGATGATGGTCAGGCGCAGGCTGTGCAGGAAGACGAACACCACCAGCACCACCAGCACCACGGCTTCGAAGAAGGTCTTCACCACCTCGTCGATCGAGGCCTGCACGAACAGCGTGGTGTCCAGCGCGACGTCGTACTTCAGCCCGTCGGGAAAGTCCTTGGCCAGCTCGGCCAGCGTGGCGCGCACCTGCTTCGACACCTGGATGGCGTTGGCGCCGGGCTGCTGGTACACCGCGATCAGCGTCGCCGGATAGCCCTGGTACGAGGTGTTCAGCGAATAGCTCTGCGCGCCCAGGTCGGTGCGGCCCACGTCGCGCAGGCGCACCAGCGCGGCGTCGGCGTTACTGGCCCGCAGGATCATGTTGTCGAACTGCTCGGGCTGGGTGATCGTGGTGGTGGTCACCGGGAAGGTCTGCGGCACCGGCTTGGGCGTCGGCGGTGCGCCCAGGCGGCCCACCGCGAACTGCTGGTTCTGGTTCTTCACCGCCTCGGCGATCTCGTCGGTGGTGATCTTCAGCTGCGCCATGCGGTCCGGGTTGAGCCAGACGCGCATCGCGTACTCGGGCACGCCGAAGATCGACGCCTGGTTGGCACCGGGCAGCCGGTTGATGGTGCTGAGGATCTGCGTGTTGGTGTAGTTGGAGATGTAGTCGGCGTCGTAGCGGCCGTCCGGCGCGTAGAAGGCCAGCACCATCAGGAAGGTGGTGGTCTTCTGCTGCACGTCCACGCCCTGCGCCTGCACCGACTGCGGCAGCTGCGCCATTGCCTGGCTGACGCGGTTCTGCACATCCACCTGTGCCAGCTGCGGGTCGGTGTCGATGGTGAAGTAGATGGTCAGCGTGTAGTTGCCCGTCGACGAGCTGGTCGACGACATGTAGAGCATGTTGTTGGCGCCGTTGACCTGCTGCTCGATCGGCGCGCCGACGTTCTGCGCCACCAGCTGCGCGTTGGCGCCGGGGTAGGTGGCCGTCACCTAGATCTGGATCGGCGTGACCTGCGGGTACTGTGCGATCGGCAGCTGCACCATGGCCACCAGGCCGACCACACTGATGATCAGCGCCAGCACGGCCGAGAAGATCGGCCGGTCGATGAAGAAGCGGGAGAACACTTTGCGGCGCCCCCGGCTTACTTCGAGGCCGCCGGGGCTGCGGGCCGGGCGGCCTGCGGCGCGGACGCCGGCGCCGCCGCCTTGGCGTCGGTGATTTTCACCGTGGCACCGGGCGACAGCCGGGCCATGCCGTCGGTGACCACCCGGTCGCCGGGCTGCAGCCCGGCGTTGATGAACCAGTCGTCACCCAGCCAGGGGCCCACCTCGACATTGCGCAGCAGCGCCTTGTTGTCCTTGTCCACCAGCACCACGAAATGGCCCTTGGCGCCCTGCAGCACCGACTGCTGCGGCACCAGCACCGCGTTGGGCCGCGTCGCGCCCTTCAGGCGCACGCGCACGAACTGGCCCGGGCGCAGCGAACCGTCGGGATTGGGCAGCGTGGCACGCAGCATGAAGGTGCCGGTCTGCGTGTCGTAGTCGGCATTGGCGAAGGTGACGCGGCCGGTCTTCGGGAACACGCTGCCGTCGGCCAGCACCAGCTCGACCACGTATTCATCGCGCGGCGGCAGCTTCAGACGGCCGGCCTTCTGCTCGTTGCGCACCGACAGGATCTCGTTCTCGGAGATCGAGAAGTTCACCCAGATCGGGTCCAGCTGCGCCACGTAGGTCAGCAGGCTGTTCTCGGTGTTGACGTAGGCGCCGTCCTGCACCTGCGCATAGCTGGACAGCCCGGTCACCGGCGTGGTGATGCGGGTGTAGGACAGGTTCAGCCGCGCGGTCTCGACGTTGGCCAGGGCCACCTGCACCGCGGCCGCGGCGGCCTGCTGCTGGCCGGTGGCATCGTCCAGCTCCTTCTGGCTCAGCGCCTTCAGCGCGGCCAGCGGCTTGACCTGGGCCAGGTTGTCATTGGCCGTCTGCAGCCGCGCCTGCTGCTCGGCCAGCGCGCCCTTGGCGGCATCCAGCTGCGCCTGGAAGGGCTTGGGGTCCTGCTGGAACATCGGCTGGCCGGCCTTGACCATCGAGCCTTCGGTGTACAGCCGGCGGTCCAGGAAGCCGTTGACGCGGGCGCGAATCTGCACCTGGTGCGAGCTCTGCGTCTGGCCGACGAATTCGTAGGTGACCGGGGCATCGCGCAGCGCCACCTGCATCACCGTTACTTCGACCGGGGCGCGCTCGGCGGCCACCGGGGCCTTCTTCTCGCAGCCGGCCCCGAGGGCGGCGGCGGCCAGGATCGTCAGCAGTAGTCTCATCGGGCCAGGGCTCCGGCTATCGGATTCAGGGGTGCGCCGGGCGGCTGCGCGTCGGTGGCGGGTCGTCGGTGCGGGGGCCGAAGCCCCGCCGGATGATAAGCAAGCGCCACGGCGCGGCCTTGACCGGCGCTAAGCGATTGCGCATTCCTGCCGCACGTGCGCGGCCAGCGCCGCCATCATCGCGTCCAGCGCATGCTGCACGCGGTGGAAACCGTCGTTCGGCAGGTGCTGGGCCACGTCGGCATAGCACGAGCGCTTGACCTCGATCTGCAGCGAATGGCGGCGTTCGGCCGGGCGACCGTTGCGGGCAATGATCTCCACCCCCTTGAACGGATCGTTGCGGGCCACGCTGTAGCCGTGGTCGCGCAACACGCCTTCGATCAGCGCCATCAGCGGCTCGCCGGCGGTGCGGCCGTCCAGGTCGCCCAGCACAAAATCGGCCAAAGGCTTGTCCGGCAGGCCCAGCCGCACATAGGCATCGTCGGGCATCGAATGCACATTCAGGTGCCATACGGCGCCATGCTGGCGGTGCGCGGCCTCGATGGCCTCGTCCAGCGCCGCGTGGTAGGGCCGGTAGCAGCGCTCGATGCGCTGCTGCACCTCGGCCACCGACAGCTTGCGCTGGTACACCGGCACCTGGCCCAGCATGCGCCAGATCAGGCCGATGCCCAGCCGGGTCTTCGGCCCGGCCGCCACCTCGCCCGGCCAGGGCGCGTCGAGCAGTGCCTCGTCGATGTCGGCCAACAGCCGGTTCGGATCGATGTAGGCCCGCGGAAAGTTGGCCGCCACGAAGGTGGCGCCATGCTCGGCGGCATGGGCATAGAGCCGGTCCACGTACAGGTCCTCGCCGCGGCGCAGCAGCTCGAAGGGTGCCGCGTAACCGAAGTCCGGCGGATACCAGGTACCGCTGTGCGGCGAATCGATGACGATCGGCAGGGCGGGCGCGGTAGGCCGCTGCACGCTGACGGGCGGAGGTGTGGAATCGGCACGTGACATGCCGTGATGGTACGCAGGCGGCGGCCGGGCGGTGCGCTACATTGCGCGCCACGCCGCGAAGACGGCGCCGCCCCAAGCCGATGCGCCCTGCCCTCGTCCTTGCCCTGCTGTGCCTGGGCCTGCACGCGCTGCCGCTGGCGGCCGCGCCGGCCAGCCTGCGCCTGCAGGAGCTGAGCAGCGCCGACGTGCGCCAGGCGCTGCGCGACGGCCACCGCACGATCCTGATCCCGGTGGGCGGGGTCGAGCAGAACGGCCCGCACATGGCGCTGGGCAAGCACAACTTCCGCGTGCAGGCGCTGGCCGACCGCATCGCGGCCGAACTGGGCCATGCGCTGGTGGCGCCGGTGGTGGCCTACGTGCCCGAAGGCCGCATCCACCCGCCCACTGAGCACATGCGCTACGCCGGCACCATCAGCATCCCGGACGACGCCTTCCGCGCTGTGCTGGACGGTGCGGCGCGTTCGCTGGCGCAGCATGGCTTCACGGACATCGTGCTGATCGGCGACAGCGGCAACTACCAGGCCAGCCTGCGCGCCGTGGCTGCAAGGCTGAACCGCGACTGGCAGGGCCAGCCGATGCGCGCCCACTACATCGCCGCCTACTACGATGCCGCGCAGGCGCCCTTCATCGCCCAGCTGCGCGGCAAGGGGTTGAGCGACGCGCAGATCGGCACCCATGCCGGCGCGGCCGACACCGCACTGATGCTGGCCGTCGACCCCAGCCGCGTCTGGCCCGACAAGGCCGCCGCGCAGGCCGCCGGCGTGGCCGGTGACCCGCGCCAGGCCAGCGCCGAGCTCGGCCGCCTGGGCGTGGAGCTGATCGTGCAG
>JAFLDH010000190.1 GCA_017302505.1 Burkholderiales bacterium | reverse complement strand
CCGGCTGGAACGCCAGGCGCTGCGCGCACCGGCGCTGCAGGCCGTGGCCGGCGCCAGCCTGCAGCCACGGCTGAGCACCGCGCTGCCCTTCACGCTGACCGGCGCGCAACAGCGCGTGGGCATCGAGATCGCCGCCGACCTGGCGCGCACCCAGCCGATGCATCGGCTGCTGCAAGGCGATGTCGGCTCCGGCAAGACAGTGGTCGCAGCGCTGGCCGCCGCCCAGGCCATCGATGCCGGCTGGCAATGCGCATTGATGGCGCCCACCGAGATCCTGGCCGAGCAACATTTCCGCAAGCTGGTGCAGTGGCTGGAACCCTTGGGCGTGGGCGTGGCCTGGCTCACCGGCAGCCGCAAGGGCAAGGCGCGCACAACGATGCTGGCGCGCGTGGCCAGCGGCGAGGCCACGCTGGTGGTGGGCACGCACGCCGTCATCCAGGACGACGTGCACTTCGCCCGGCTGGGGCTGGCGATCATCGACGAGCAGCACCGCTTCGGCGTGCAGCAGCGGCTGGCGCTGCGCCGCAAGCTGGCCGAAGGCGAACTCGAGCCGCACCTGCTGATGATGACGGCCACGCCGATCCCGCGCACGCTGGCGATGACCTACTTCGCCGATCTGGAGGTCAGCACCATCGACGAGCTGCCGCCCGGTCGCACGCCCGTGCTGACCAAGGTCTTCGCCGACAACCGCCGCGCCGAGGTGGTGGCCCGCATCCGCGACGAGCTGGCCCAGGGCCGGCAGGCCTACTGGGTGTGCCCACTGATCGAAGAGAGTGAAAGCGTCGACCTGCGCCATGCCACGCAGACCTTCGACGAGCTGGGCGCCGCGCTGCCCGGCCACACGGTGGGCCTGCTGCATGGCCGCATGAAGCCGGCCGAGAAGGCCGCGGTGATGGCCGAGTTCGTGGCCGGCCGGCTGCAGCTGCTGGTGGCCACCACCGTCATCGAGGTCGGTGTGGACGTGCCCAATGCCAGCCTGATGGTGGTGGAGCATGCCGAGCGCTTCGGCCTGAGCCAGCTGCACCAGCTGCGCGGCCGCGTCGGCCGCGGCAGCGCGGCCAGCGTGTGCGTACTGCTGTACGCGCCGCCGCTGGGCGAGACCGGCAAGGCGCGGCTGAAGGCCATGCTGGACACCCACGACGGCTTCGAGATCGCCCGCCGCGACCTGGAGATCCGCGGCCCCGGCGAGTTCATGGGCGCGCGCCAGAGTGGCGATGCGCTGCTGCGCTTTGCCGACCTGGCCGAGGACAACGCGTTGCTGCTGCATGCGCGGCGCATCGCCCCGCTGCTGCTGCAGCAGCATCCCGATGCGGCGCGCCGCCATGTGCAGCGCTGGCTGGGCGCCGGCGCGGAATTCCTGAAAGCCTGAGCAAGCACAATGCGCCCATGACGCTGACCGAGTTGCGCTACATCGTCGCCGTGGCCCGCGAGCGCCACTTCGGCCGTGCGGCCGAGGCCTGCTTCGTCTCGCAGCCCACGCTCAGCGTGGCCATCAAGAAGCTCGAGGAAGAGCTCGAGCTGAAGATCTTCGAGCGCGGCGGCAACGAGGTGACGGTGACACCGCTGGGCGAGGAGATCGTGCGCCAGGCGCAGGCGGTGATCGAGCAGGCCGCGGCCATCAAGGAGATCGCCAAGCGCGGCAAGGACCCGCTGGCTGGCCCGCTGCGCCTGGGCATCATCTACACCATCGGGCCCTACTTGCTGCCCGAGCTGGTGCGCCAGGTGATCGAGCGCAGCCCGCAGATGCCGCTGATGCTGCAGGAGAACTTCACCGTCAAGCTGCTGGAGATGCTGCGCACTGGCGAGCTGGATTGCGCGATCCTGGCCGAGCCCTTCCCCGACACCGGCCTGGCGATCGCGCCGCTGTACGACGAGCCTTTCATGGCGGCGGTGCCGATGTCGCACCCGCTGGCCAAGCTGAAGACCATCAGCACCGAAGAGCTGAAGCGGCAGACCATGCTGCTGCTGGGCACCGGCCACTGTTTCCGCGACCACGTGCTCGAGGTCTGCCCCGAGTTCGCGCGCTTTTCCAGCGATGCCGAGGGCATCCGCAAGAGCTTCGAGGGCAGCTCGCTGGAGACCATCAAGCACATGGTGGCCTCGGGCATGGGCGTCACCGTGGTGCCGCGGCTCAGCGTCGATGCCGCCGCCCAGCCGCACGTGCGCTACATCCCCTTTGCGGCCCCGGTGCCCACCCGCCGCGTGGTGCTGGCGTGGCGGCGCAGCTTCACCCGCTACGAAGCCATCGCCGCGCTGCGCAATGCGGTCTATGCCTGCAAGCTGGACGGCGTGACGCGCCTGTCCTGAGCGGCCAGCCGCCGGGCAGGCTATGCCCACGATGCGCGCATTCAATTGGCCTTGAAGGGGCCACACTGCCTATGCTGCAGCCTCGTTTCGATGTCGCAGGAGACCGATCATGAGCGCAGCCCAATGTCCCTTCCACCATGCCGCTGGCGGCGGCACCACCAATCAGGACTGGTGGCCCAAGCAGCTGCGGCTGGACCTGCTGCACCAGCATTCCGCCAAGTCCGACCCGATGGGCCAGGACTTCGACTACGCCCAGGAATTCCAGAGTCTGGACTACGCCGCGCTGAAGCGTGACCTGGCCGCGCTGATGACCGATTCGCAGCCCTGGTGGCCGGCCGACTTCGGCCACTACGGCCCGCTGTTCGTGCGCATGGCCTGGCACAGCGCCGGCACCTACCGCGTCTCGGACGGCCGCGGCGGCGGCGGCCGCGGGCAGCAGCGCTTCGCGCCGCTGAACAGCTGGCCCGACAACGGCAACCTGGACAAGGCGCGCCGCCTGCTGTGGCCCGTCAAGCAGAAGTACGGCCGCAAGATCTCCTGGGCCGACCTGATGATCCTGGCCGGCAACGTGGCGCTGGAGACGATGGGCTTCAAGACCTTCGGCTTCGGCGGCGGCCGGCCCGACGTGTGGGAGCCCGACCAGGACGTCTACTGGGGCGACGAGAAGAAGTGGCTGGACGACCGCCGCTACAGCGGCGACCGCGCCCTGGAGAACCCGCTGGCCGCCGTTCAGATGGGCCTGATCTACGTGAACCCCGAAGGCCCGAACGGCAACCCCGACCCGGTGGCCGCGGCGCGCGACATCCGCGAGACCTTTGCCCGCATGGCGATGGACGACGAGGAGACGGTGGCGCTGATCGCCGGCGGCCACACCTTCGGCAAGGCGCATGGCGCCGGCCCGGCCACGCACGTGGGCGTCGAGCCCGAGGGCGCGCCGCTGGAGCAGCAGGGCCTGGGCTGGCACAGCAGCTACGGCAGCGGCACCGGCGCCGATGCCATCACCAGCGGCCTGGAAGTCACCTGGACCACCCAGCCCACGCAGTGGAGCCACGACTACTTCGAGCTGCTGTTCGGCCACGAGTGGAAGCTGACCAAGAGCCCCGCCGGCGCGCACCAGTGGGTGGCCAAGGGCGCCGCGGCCACCGTGCCGCATGCCTTCGACCCGGCGAAGAAGCAGTCGCCGACGATGCTGACCACCGACCTGTCGCTGCGCTTCGACCCGGCCTACGAGAAGATCTCGCGCCGCTTCCTGCAGCACCCGGAGCAGTTCGCCGACGCCTTCGCGCGCGCCTGGTTCAAGCTGACGCACCGCGACATGGGCCCGCGCGCCCGCTACCTGGGGCCGGAGGTGCCGGCTGAAGTGCTGATCTGGCAGGACCCCCTGCCCGCCGCGGCGCAGCCGACCATCGATGCGCAGGACATCGCCGCGCTGAAGGCGCAGGTGCTGGCCTCGGGCCTGAGCGTGGCCGAGCTGGTGTCCACCGCCTGGGCCTCGGCCAGCACCTTCCGCGGCAGCGACAAGCGCGGCGGCGCCAACGGCGCGCGCATCCGCCTGTCCCCGCAGAAGGACTGGCAAGTCAACCAGCCGGCACAACTGGCCAAGGTGCTGCAGGTGCTGGAAGGCATCCAGGCCCGCTTCAACGCCGGCGGCGGCAGGCAGGTGTCGCTGGCCGACCTGATCGTGCTGGCCGGCAACGCCGGCGTCGAGCAGGCGGCGCAGGCCGCGGGAGTGCGTGTGAGCGTGCCCTTCACTCCCGGCCGCAGCGATGCCACGGCGGCGCAGACCGATGTCGAGTCCTTCGCGGTGCTGGAGCCGCTGGCCGACGGCTTCCGCAACTACCTGAAGCCCGGCGTCGAGGTGCCGGCCGAGGCGCTGCTGGTCGACAAGGCGCAGCTGCTGACGCTGACCGCGCCGGAGATGACGGTGCTGGTGGGCGGCCTGCGCGTCCTGGGCGCCAACGCCGGCGGCAGCGCGCACGGCGTCTTTACCGCCCGACCGGGCGTGCTCAGCACCGACTTCTTCGTGCAGCTGCTCGACATGGGCACGGTGTGGAAGCCGAGCGGCGCCCACACCTACCAGGGCAGCGACCGCGCCACCGGCCGGCCGACGTGGACCGCCACCCGCGTCGACCTGGTGTTCGGCTCGAACGCGCAGTTGCGCGCGCTGGCCGAGGTCTATGCCAGCGCCGACGCCGGGCCGAAGTTCGTGCAGGACTTCGTCGGCGCCTGGGCCAAGGTGATGGACCTGGACCGATTCGACCTGGGATGACGGGCTGACAGCCGGCAGGGCCGGGGGCGCCCGGCCCCGGCGTGGCATACGCCCTGGCCGAGGGCCGTGCCAGCGCGTGACAATGCAGATGGCCACCGCCGACCCTGCCTTGCCCCCCAGCGCCACCCTGCCACCTGCCGACATCGATGCCCAGCGCGTCGAAGGGGCCATGCTGCGCGAACGGCTGCACCTGTACGAGACAAATGTCTGGCCTGCGCTGGGCGCCCAGGGCTGCGTGGCGCTGCTGGTGGGCTGGGCCTTCCGACCCTCGGTGACGACATCGGCGCTGGCCCTGTGGGCGGGCGCGATAGGGCTGGCGCTGGCGCTGCGGCTCGCGGTCAACCACTGGCTGCGCCGCGAGCGCACCGCCGGCAAGCCCGAAACTGCCGGCCGGCTCTGGGTCGCCCGGCTGGCGGTGGCAGGCACCGGCGCCGCCTGGGGCCTGGGCGGCGCGCTGTTCTTCGCCACGGGCGACCAGGAATCGCGCACGCTGCTGGCCTTCGTGATGGCCGGCGTGGCCGCTGGCTCGCTGTCGATGATGGCCTTCGACCTGGTGGCGGCGTTCATGTTCGCGGCCCTGTCGCTGACGCCGCTGAGCGTGGGCATGTTGCAGGCCGGCGGCAGCGCCAACACCACCATGGGCACGATGGCGCTGATGCTGGTGGCGCTGCTGGGCTTCAGCGGCGCACGCGGCCAGCGCCAGGCGCGCGAGATGGTCATCGCCCGCGAGGCCGAACGCCAGCGCGCCGAGTCCATGATGGACAACCAGCGGCGGCTGGAGCAGCTGTCGATCGAGCTGCAAAGCCAGCGCGAAGCACTGGCGCTGACGCTGGACAGCATGGACCAGGGCATTCTGCGGGCCGACGCCGACGGCCGCATCCATTTCTTCAACCGCCGCGCCATCGCCCTGCTGGATCTGCCCGAGGACTTTCTGGCGTCGCAGCCCACGCTGCCGCAGGTGGCGGCCTTCCAGCGCGCGCAGGGCCACTTCGGCGAAGACTTCGCCTTCGCGCAACCCGCCGCGCGCGACTACCTGCGTCGCTGGTTCCGCGGCGAGCGCGGCCACCTGCCCGACACCTACCTGCGCCGCACGCACCGCGGCACGATGCTGGAGGTGCGCTCGCGCCGGCTGGCCGATGGCGGCCTGGTGCGCACCTTCTCCGACGTCACCGCCTTCTTCGAGACCCGCGAGCAGCTGCTGCAGAGCCAGGCCGAGGAAGGCAAGCTGGCCCTGGTGGCCGCCCACACCGACAACGCGGTGGCCATCACCGATGCCGCCGACCGCATCGAATGGGTGAACCAGGCCTTTACCCGGATGACCGGCTATGGCCTGGCTCAGGCGGTCGGCCATACGCTGGCCGAACTGCTGCGTGGCGCGGACACGGACGTGGATGCCCTGCGCCGCATGGACGAGCAGATGCGCCAGCAGCACAAGAGCAGCGGCGAGCTGCGCTACCAGTTCCCCGACGGGCGCACGCTTTGGCTGGCGCTGGAAACCCATGCCGTGCTGGCCGCCGACGGCAGCGTGCGCAACTACATCTCGATCGGCCGCGACGTCAGCGAGCGCCACGCCGCCGATGCCGCGCTGCGCGCTGCCCGCGACGAGGCCGAGCGGGCCAGCCGCGCCAAGTCCGAGTTCCTGTCGGCGATGAGCCACGAGCTGCGCACGCCGATGAACGCGATCCTCGGCTTCGGACGCCTGCTGCAGACCGACGCCGCGCAACCGCTGGCAGGACGGCAGCGCAGCCACGTGCAACAGATCGTCGGCGCCGGCATGCACCTGCTGGCGCTGATCGACGATGTGCTGGACCTGGCCCGGGTGGAAGCCGGCAAGCAGCCGATCCTGCTGGAGCCGGTGGCGCTGGACGGCCTGGTGCAAGACTGCGCCGAGCTGGTGCGCCCGCTGGCCGACGAGCAGCGTCTGAGCTTGCAGACCGAGCCCGCCACACTGGCGGAAGGCTGCGGCGTGAACGCAGACCGCACGCGGCTGAAGCAGGTGCTGCTGAACCTGCTGTCCAACGCCATCAAGTACAACCGGCCCGGTGGCGAGGTGCGGCTGCGCTTTCTGCAGACCGGCAGTGAGCGCGGTCTGGAAATCAGCGACACCGGCCAGGGCCTGGGGCCGGAGCAGCAGGCCCTGCTGTTCGAGCCCTTCGAAAGGCTGGGCGCCGAGGGCGGCACCATCCCCGGCGCCGGCATCGGCCTGGCGCTGACCAAGCGCATGCTGGAGATGATGCAAGGTCGCATCGAAGTGGACAGCGAGCCGGGCCTCGGCAGCCGATTCCGCATCTGGCTGCCCGGCGCGGACGCGGCCGCGCCGCGGCCGACAGCGCCCGCCGAAACCTCCGCCCCGGCGGTGCGGCACACCGTCGCGGAGCGTGTGCTGTACATCGAGGACAACCCCGTCAACGTCATGCTGATGGAGGCCCTGATGGAGCGCGAGCCAGGCGTGCGGCTGAAGTGCGCACCGTTGCCGGAAGTGGGGCTGGCGCTGGCCCGGGCCGCGCCGCCGGACCTGCTGCTGCTGGACGTTCAGCTGCCCGGCATCGACGGCTTCGAGGTACTGCGCCGGTTGCGTGCCGACCCGGTCACCCAGCGGGTACCGGTGGTGGCGGTGAGCGCCAATGCGATGCCGGCCGACATCGAAAGGGCCCGTGTGGCCGGCTTCGACGACTACCTGACCAAGCCGATCGACTTCGACCGGCTGCGCGCGCTGCTGTACCGCTTCGGATCGCCGGTCGCCGGATAATCAGCCACCGCGCCGTGCCGCGACCACCGCGCCGCGCAGACCAGGAACCCCGATGAACGACACCGCCGCGCGCATCGCGCACGAAGTGCGCCGCCGCCGCACCTTTGCCATCATCAGCCACCCCGACGCCGGCAAGACCACGCTGACCGAGAAGCTGCTGCTGTTCAGCGGCGCAATCCAGATCGCCGGCAGCGTCAAGGCCCGCAAGGCCAGCCGCCACGCCACCAGCGACTGGATGGAAATCGAGAAGCAGCGCGGCATCTCGGTGGCCAGTTCCGTGATGCAGATGGAGTACCGCGACTGCGTCATCAACCTGCTGGACACCCCCGGCCACCAGGATTTCAGCGAGGACACCTACCGCGTGCTGACCGCGGTGGACGCGGCGCTGATGGTCATCGATGCGGCCAACGGCGTGGAGCCGCAGACGCGCCGGCTGCTGCAGGTGTGCCGCGCTCGGAACACGCCGATCCTGACCTTCGTGAACAAGATGGACCGCGAAGTCAAGGCGCCGCTGGACCTGTTCGACGAGATCGAGGCCGAGCTCGGCATGAGCGTGGTGCCCTTCACCTGGCCGGTGGGGATGGGCAAGGTGTTCGGTGGCGTGCTCGACCTGCGCCGCGACCAGATGCGCGTGTTCTCGCCCGGCGAGGACCGCGTCAAGGACGCCGACGAGATCATCGACGGCATCGGCAACCCGCTGCTGGCACAGCGCTTCGGCATGGCCTACGAGCAGGCCGAAGGCGAGGTGCAGCTGGTTCGCGAGGCCGCGCCCGGCTTCGACGAGGCCGCCTTCCTCGCCGGCCGCTGCACGCCGATGTTCTTCGGCAGCGCGATCAACAACTTCGGCGTGCAGGAGGTGCTGGATGCGCTTGTCGAGTTGGCGCCGCCGCCGGGGCCGAAAGCGGCGCTGCAGCGCACCGTGCAGCCCACCGAGCCCAAGTTCAGTGGCGTGGTGTTCAAGATCCAGGCCAACATGGACCCGGCGCACCGCGACCGCATCGCCTTTCTGCGCGTGGCCAGCGGGCACTTCGAGCGCGGCATGCGGCTGAAGGTGACGCGCAGCGGCAAGGAGCTGCGGCCGAACAGTGTGGTCTCCTTCCTGAGCCAGAAGCGCGAGCTGCTGGAAGAAGCCTTCGCCGGCGACATCATCGGCATCCCCAACCACGGCGTGCTGCAGCTGGGCGACACGCTCAGCGAAGGCGAATCGCTGCAGTTCACCGGGCTGCCCTTCTTCGCGCCGGAGATGTTCCGCAGCGTCGAGGTGGCCGACCCGCTGCGCACCAAGCAGTTGCGCGCCGGCCTGACGCAGCTGGGCGAGGAAGGCGCGATCCAGGTCTTCCGCCCGGTGGCCGGCAGCCTGCTGTTGCTGGGCGCGGTGGGGCAGCTGCAGTTCGAGGTGGTGGCGCACCGGCTGGAGCATGAATACGGCTGCAAGGCGCGCATCCTGCCGGCGCGCTACAACGTGGCGCGCTGGGTCACGGCCGACACCGGTGAAGGCGCGGCCGCCGACGAGCGCGAGCTGAAGCGTTTCGTCGACGGCAACGCGCACCGCGTGGCGCTGGACGCGGTGGACGCGCCCTGCGTGCTGCTGGAATACGCCGGCGAGCTGCGCGCGATGCAGGAGAACTGGCCGAAGATCCGCTTCCACGCGCTGCGCGAGCACGCAGGGCTGGTGTTCCAGAAGCAGCTGGACGGCTAAGCCGGGGCAGCGGCCACGGCCACGCGGTTGCGCCCGCCGGCCTTGGCGGCGTACAGCGCCGCATCGGCTTGGCGCAGCGCCGGCTCCCAGTCCGGCTCGCGCTGGAAGGCCGGCGACACGCCGATGCTGACCGAGCAGGGCCAGGGCGCGCCGCC
>JAFLDH010000019.1 GCA_017302505.1 Burkholderiales bacterium | reverse complement strand
GGGCAGCCGCCCCAGGCGAAGCCGGTGCGGCTGCGATGCGCGGCCTTCGGCGCGCAGGCACAGGCTGGTGCCGTTGAAGAAGCCGCGCCGGTCGTCCAGGAAGGCGGCGCGCACCGAGGTGTCGAAGGCATACACCTCGTAGACCACCGTCAGCGCGGCGCGGCCCTCGCAGCGCACCTGCCAGCGGCACTTGTCGACCTGCTCGACCTGACGTTCGCTGCGCCCCTGGCGGGCCTGCAGCCGGTGCAGGTGGCGGCTGAACTCGCGCACCATGTAGCTGCCGGGGATCCACACCGGCAGGCTCAGCACCTGCACCGCATCGGGTGCGGGTACCGTCAGCGTGACGCGGTACAGGTGCGCGTGCGCGTCGGCAATCTCGATGCGGTAGTCGATCATCGGGCGCATTTTGGCGTGGCGGCGCTGGCCGCCACGGCCTCAGCTCTTCTTCGCCGCAGCGGCGAGGTTCTTTTCCAGCGCGTCCAGAGAGATCGCGCCCGGCACCCGAGTGCCGTCCTCGAAGACCACCGCCGGCGTGCCCTGCACGCGATGCTTGCGGCCGAACTCGACGTTGCGATCCAGCGCCGCGGTGTCGCACTTGCCCATCGCCTTGGGCGGCGTGACGCCATCGACCATCCAGGCACGCCAGACCTTGGCGTTGTCCTGCGCACACCAGATGTCGCGGCTCTTGGCGTTGGAATCGGCGCCCAGGATCGGGTACAGGAAGGTGTAGATCGTCACGTCCTGCAGCTTGGCCAGGTCGCGTTCGAAGCGCTTGCAGTAGCCGCAGTTCGGGTCACCGAACACCACCAGCTTGCGCGAGCCGTTGCCCTGCTTCATCACCAGCGCGTCCTTCAGTGGCAGGCTGGCGAAATCGATGGCGGTGAGCTTGTTGATGCGCGCCTCGGTCAGGTCGGTGCGCGTCTTGGTGTCGATCAGGTTGCCCTGGATCAGGTAGTTGCCCTGCTCGTCGGCATAGACGATGTCCTGGCCGATGCGCAGCTCGTACAGGCCAGGGATCGGTGTCTTGCTGATCTCGTCGATCTTCGGCAGGTTGGGCAGGCGCTCGGCCAGGTTCTTGCGGATCTGCGCTTCCTGCGCCCAGGCGGCCGGCGCGACCAGCAGGGCAGCGCACAGCAGTGACAGCAGTCGAAGGGTGGGCAGCATGGTGTTCTCTCAGGATTCGAGGGCGAAAGAGGCGAGCAGCCGCTTCAGTGGCGGCAGGCCATTGACCAGACTCATGCCGCGGTTGCGCAGTTCCCTCAGCGCCGGCTGATCGCTGGCAAAAAGATGCAACAGTCCGTCGGTGACCTGGCCCATCGCCAGCGTGGGCATGGCGCGTCGCCGTGCATAGCGCTGCAGCAGCCGCTCGTCACCCAGCGCGCGCCACGGTTCGCGCTCGGCCAGGGCCTGCACCAGCGCGCGCACATCGCCCAGGCCCAGGTTCAGCCCCTGTCCAGCCAGCGGGTGCACCACGTGCGCGGCGTCGCCCACCAGCACCCAGCCGGGCCCGCAGACCTGCGCCGCACGGGCCAGTGACAGCGGCCAGGCGGCACGCTCGCCGCACAGCTGCAGCGCACCCGCCACGCCGCCGGTGGCTTCGGCCAGCGCCTGCTCGAACTCGGCCGGGCTCAGCGCCATCAGCGCCTCGGCACGGGCCTCGGGCACCGACCAGACCAGGCCGTAGCCCAGCCCGGCGGCGGGGCGGTCGAAGGGCAGCAGCGCCAGCACGTCCGGCGAGCGGAACCACTGCCGGGCCACGCCGCCATGCGGCACATCGGTCTTCAGCCGGGCGGCCACCGCGGTCTGGCGGTAACGCTGCACCGGCATCTCCACGCCGAGCTCGCGGCGGGTGGTCGAGGCCTTGCCTTCGGCCAGCGCCAGCAGAGCGGCTTCCACCGGCGCGTCGCCGACCGCCTGCACATGCGGCGCGAACGACACGGCCGCGGCCAGCACCCGGTCCAGTTCGCCGGCATCGACGATCCAGGCCAGCGCCTCGACGCCCTGCGACCAGGCCGAGAAATCGATGGCGCCGCCGGCGGCATCGCCTTCGACGTGCATGTCGTAGACCGCGCAGCGTGCGTCGGCCGGCAGCGCGTCCCAGACCTTCAGGTCGCGCAGCAGCGACACCGAGGCGGCATTCAGCGCATAGGTGCGGATGTCCTGCGCCGCCGCCACAGGCCGGGCAAGAGGCGCCTGCAAGGCGACCTGCAGACCCTGCCGGGCCAGCGCCAACGCGAGGCAGGAGCCAACCGGGCCCGCCCCGCGCACGCAGACATCGAAACGCTTCATGGGCGGATTGTAGGCAGTGGGGCCCTGGCCCGTGGCCGGCCACAATGCCAAGGCTTTGGCACTGGAGACCGCCTTGAGCGCACTGCCCTGCACCGTCCAATCGCTGTTCGCCTATCCCGTCAAGTCCTGCGCGGGCATTGCCGTCACCCAATGGCTGCTGGATGACACCGGCCTGGACCTGGACCGAGCCTGGATGCTGGTCGATGAGCGGCGCGAATTCGTCACCCAGCGCGAGGTGCCCCGGCTGGCCCTGGTGCAACCCACGCTGCGCCGCGACGAACTGGTGCTGCGCGCACCCGGCATGCTGGCGCTGCACGTGGCGGTGGACCGGGTGGACCAGCCGCTGCGCGTGCGCGTGTGGGACGACACGGTACCGGCCTGGGACCTGGGGCCCCTGGCTGCGCAGTGGTTCAGCGACTTCGCCGGCCGGCCGCTGCGGCTGGTGCGCTTCGAGCCCGAGCACCGCCGTCAGAGCGACGCGCGTTGGACCGGGCCGCATGCAGCGCACACCGCCTTTGCCGACGGCTTTGCGCTGCTGGTGCTGAGCAGCGCGTCGCTGGACGGGCTGAACCAGCGCCTGGCCCGGCAGGGCGCCGCCGCGGTAGACATGCGCCGCTTCCGGCCCAACCTGGTGCTGGGCGGGTTGCAGGCCCACGACGAGGATTCGATCGAATGGCTGGAAATCGACACGCCGCAGGGCCTGGTGCGGCTGAAGCTGGTGAAGCCCTGCGCACGCTGCTCGATCCCGGGCGTGGACCCGGACACGGGCTCACAGGGCTTCGAGGTGATCGATGCGCTGGCCGGCTACCGCGCCGACCCACGGCTGGAGGGCGCGGCCACGTTCGGCATGAACGCCATCGTCGTCGAAGGCGCCGGCTGCGAACTGGCAGTGGGCCAGACGGTGCGGGCGCAGATCGCCTTCTAGGCGGTCAGGGCAGCGGGATGAACTCGGTCTCGCCCGGCACGGCCGGGAAGCGCTGGGCGCGCCAATCGTCCTGGGCCTGCAGCAGACGCTCGCGCCGGCTGGCGACGAAATTCCAGACGATGTGGCGGTGGCCCAGCGGGGCCCCGCCGATCAATGCCACGCGCGCACCCTGCGGCGCGGACAGCAGCGGCTGCTCGTCAGCCTGCAGCACCACCATCTGCTGCGCCGGCTGCGCGGTGCCGTCCAGCGCATAGGGCGCGTCGACGCCATACAGCGCGCGCTCGGGGGCCGGCGGCAGCGCCAGGCTGGCGCCGGGTGCCAGCTGGATGTCCAGGTACAGCGTCGGCGAGCGCGTCTGCACCGGCGAGAGCAGGCCGAAGGCCTCGCCAACCAGCACGCGCACCGTGGCGCCGGGCGCCTGGTGCACCGGGATCGCAGCGGCCGGCGTATGGGCGAAGCTGGGCGCGATCTCCTCGTCGGCCACGGGCAGCGCGGCCCACAGTTGCAGGCCGTGGCTGCGCCGCGGCCGGCCGCGCAGGTCATCCGGCGTGCGCTCGGAGTGCACGATGCCGCGGCCGGCGGTCATCCAGTTGATCGCGCCGGGCTCGATGCGCTGCACCGCGCCAGTGGAATCGCGATGCATCATCGCGCCTTCGAACAGGTAGGTGACGGTGGCCAGGCCGATGTGCGGGTGCGGCCGCACGTCGTGGTTGTCGTCCGGGCCGGCCTCGACCGGGCCGAAGTGGTCGAAGAACAGGAAGGGCCCGACCGCCTGGCGCGCTGCCGCCGGCAGCAGCCGACGCACCCGGAAGCCGCCGCCCAGGTCCTTCTCGTGGGGTAGCAGGGTCTGTCGCTGCGCCATGCGGCTCTCCTTGAAGGGATTCGTTCAGTGTAGGGGCCTAGAATCCGCGCCCTTCCCCACCGGTTCCGGAAACCCTGTCATGAGCCTGAAATGCGGCATCGTCGGTTTGCCCAACGTGGGCAAGTCCACGCTGTTCAATGCGCTGACCAAGGCCGGCATCGCGGCCGAGAACTACCCCTTCTGCACGATCGAGCCCAACGTGGGCATCGTCGAGCTGCCCGACCCGCGGCTGCAGCAGCTGGCGGCCATCGTCAAGCCCGAGCGCATCGTGCCGGCGATCGTCGAGTTCGTCGACATCGCCGGCCTGGTGGCCGGCGCCAGCCAGGGCGAGGGCCTGGGCAACCAGTTCCTGAGCCACATCCGCGAAACCGACGCCATCGTCAACGTAGTGCGCTGCTTCGAGGACGACAACGTCATCCACGTGGCCGGCAAGGTGGACCCGATCGCCGACATCGAGGTGATCCAGACCGAGCTCTGCCTGGCCGACCTGGGCACGGTGGAAAAGAGCCTGGCGCGCTACAGCAAGGTGGCCAAGGCCGGCCAGGACAAGGAGGCCCAGCGCCTGGTCGACGTGCTGAAGAAGTGCCAGACCGCGCTGGACCAGGCACTGCCGGTGCGCAGCATCGCCTTCAGCAAGGAAGAGCAGGCGGTGCTGAAGCCGCTGTGCCTGATCACCGCCAAGCCGGCGATGTTCGTCGGCAACGTGGCCGAGGACGGCTTCGAGAACAACCCCTTCCTGGACCAGCTGCGCGCCTACGGCGAGAAGCAGCACGCTCCGGTGGTGGCCATCTGTGCCAAGACCGAGGCCGAGCTGGCCGACATGACCGACGACGACCGGCTGCTGTTCCTGCAGGAGATGGGGCTGGAGGAACCCGGCCTGAACCGGCTGATCCGCGCCGCCTTCAAGCTGCTGGGCCTGCAGACCTACTTCACCGCCGGGGTGAAGGAGGTGCGGGCCTGGACCATCCACATTGGCGACACCGCGCCCCAGGCCGCCGGCGTGATCCACACCGATTTCGAGCGCGGTTTCATCCGCGCCCAGACCATCGCCTTCGACGATTTCATCGCCTGCAAGGGCGAGCATGGCGCCAAGGAGGCCGGCAAGATGCGCGCCGAAGGCAAGGAATACGTAGTCAAGGATGGGGATGTGTTGAACTTCCTGTTCAACGTCTAGTCCAGGCTGGCGCGATCGAACACCATTGGTGACAAACCTGCCCGCGCCCACACGCAGCTTCAGTCGACTTGGTTCCACTGAAGCGCAACGCGGCTGATTTCACGCAAATCTCGGGGCGTCTCGCGCGCCGGCACGACGCCGCAGCCATCGGCCGGTGCTAGGCTCCCGTCCAGGGGAGGCGCGGTCGGCACGCAGCGATCGATGAGCGAAGAGTCCAACACACGCTGGCCGGTGGTCCTGGCCGGTACGGCGCTGGCCTATGCGGTGGTCGGATGGCTGGCGCTGCAGCTCGCCATGGCGCCCAGCTACGCGACCCCGTTGTACCCATCGGCAGGCATCGCACTGGCCGCCGCCTGGGTTTACGGCAGACCGGCCCTGTTGGCCACGGCGCTGGGCGCCTTCGCCGTGAACGTGGGCCTCAGTGCGCTGCGCGGCCAGTTCGAACTGGCCGCCATTGGCGTGCCGCTGGTCATCGCTGCCGGTGCAGCCGCACAGGCCTGGGCCGGCTGTATCGCGGTGCGGCGCTTCGTGGCGCAACCCCTGACGCTGGACCGACCCCGCGACATCGGCCGCTTTCTGCTGCTGGCCGCGCCGTTGGCATGCCTGGTCAATGCCACGGTGGCCACGGCCACGCTGGGTCTGACCGGTGCCGTCCCGGCGTCCCAATGGGCATCGAGCTGGTGGACCTGGTGGGTCGGAGATGCACTGGGTGTGCTGATCGGCGCACCGATCGCGCTGACGCTGATCGGCCGGCCGCGGGCCGCGTGGGCGCCGCGGCGGCTGACGCTGGCTGTGCCCATGCTGCTGGTGACAGCGCTGCTGGTGGCCGCTTCGCTGCGCGTGGCAGAGCGGGAGAACGAGCGCCAGCACGATGGCTTCGACCGCGACGCGGCCCGTGCCGCCGACGCCGTCGCTGCCTGGCTGAACGGTCCGTTGCAAGCCCTGCAGGCGGTGCATGGCGTGTTCCGGGTGCATCCCGAGGCCACGCGCGCCGACCTGCACAAGGCTGCCGCATGGTGGCTGCAACAGCCGCTGCACCTGCAGGCCATTGGCTACAGCGAGCGGCTGACCCGCGCCGAGGTGCCCGGCTTCGAAGCGGCCGTGCGAGCCGAAGGCCTGCCAGGCTTTCGCGTGTTCGACCGCGGCGACCGGCCGGCCAGGGCCGCCGCCGACGAGCTGGTGGTCATCCGCTACATCGAGCCGATGGCCGGTAACGCCGGTGCATTGGGCGTCAACGCGCTGTCGATCGAGGCTGCGGCAGCCGCCATCGAACGCGCCCGGCGCAGCGGGCAACCCAACGCCACTGCCGGCTTCCGGCTGACCCAGGAGGCTGCCGACCAAACCGGCGTGGTGGTCTACCACGCGCTGCCGGGATCGCGGCCGGACAGCCTGCGGGCGGTCGTGTTCGTGACGCTGCGCATGGACGATGCGATGAACGCGCTGATGCAGCGTCAGGCCGCGCACCTGCACTGGTGTCTGCTGGACCGCAGCGCAGGCCCGCCGATGACGCGCCTGGCCGGTCCGGCCGGGTGCGAAACCGGCGCGCAGCGCGCCTACACCCATGAGCGAACGCTGGATTTCGCAGGCCGGCAGTGGGCGCTGCGGATCGACGCCGATTCGGCGTCCGCCACCGAGACCTGGCCACTGAACGCCTGGCTGTTCTCCGTGCTGAGCCTGGCTTGCGCGGCCCTGCTCGGCGCGCTGCTGCTGACGGTGACCGGGCGCGCCCGGCGCATCGAGCAGGCGGTGCAGGAACGCACGCAGGCACTGCGCCATGAAGTGGCGGAGCGGCAACGCACCGCCGAGGCACTTCGCGCCAGCGAGCAGCAGTTGCAGGCCATTCTGGACAGCGCGCGGGTGGGCATCGTCAAGACTGACCTGGAGGGCCGCATCCTCAAGCCCAACCCGGCGTACTGCCGGCTGCTGGGCTACGACGAGGACGCCTTGTGCCAACTGACGGTGGGCCAGATCACCCACCCGGACGACCGCATCGACGACCGCAGGATGCTGGAATCGATGCAGCGCGGTGACTGCGACGTCTACCGTCGAGAGAAGCGCTACGTCACGCAGGACGGCCGCGTGTTGTTCGCGCAGCTGACGGTCGCGCTGCTGCGCGACGCGGAAGGCCGGCCGCAGTTCACCGTGGGCGTCGTGGAGGACATTGGCGAGCACCTGCGGCTGGCCGAGGCCGAACGCGCGCGCGAATCGGCCGAAGCCTCGAACCGAGCGAAGAGCGAATTCGTTTCGCGCATGAGCCATGAGCTGCGCACGCCGCTGAACGCGATGCTCGGCTTCGCCCAGCTGCTGGGGCTGGACCGCAAGCCGCCGCTGGCCGAGCACCAGCGCGGCTGGGCCACGCAGATCCAGCAGGCCGGCTGGCACCTGCTGCACATGATCAACGACACGCTGGATCTGTCGCGCATCGAGTCCGGCATGCTGAAGCTGGAACCCAAGGTGCTGGAGCTGGAGCCGCTGGTCAGCTCGGCCCTGGCGATGGTGGCGCCGGCAGCCGAGAAGCGCGGCTTGCACATCGAGCAGCAGCTGGACCGGCGCGCCCGGGCCGTGCTGGGCGACGAAACCCGCATCAAGCAGATCCTGACCAACCTGCTCAGCAATGCCGTCAAGTACAACGTCGACGGCGGCAGCATCGTGGTGCGCGCCCGTGCGGCCGAGGCACAGGCCGTGGAGGTGATCGTCAGCGACACCGGGCTGGGCATGACGCGCACCCAGATGGACGAGCTGTTCCAGCCCTACAACCGTCTGGGCCGCGAACGCAGCGGCGTCGAGGGCAGTGGCATCGGCCTAGTCATCAGCCGCCGGCTGGCCGAGCTGATGGGCGGCTCGCTGCGGGCGCAAAGCGTGGCCGGCGAGGGCTCCAACTTCATCCTGACGCTGCCGCGGGCGCCCTCCGGCGACGCCACCACCACCGGTGACATCGAGATGCCGACGCTGCCGGCCAGCTACCACCAGCGGCTGGTGCACTACATCGAGGACAACGAGACCAACATCGAGGTCATGCGCGGCATGCTGCTGCGCCGGCCGCAGGTGCAGCTGAGCGTGTCGATGACCGGCCTGGACGGCCTGGCGGCCATTCGGCTGCAGCGGCCGAGCCTGATCCTGCTGGACATGCACCTGCCCGACATCGACGGGCTGGAGCTGCTGCGCCACCTGAAGGACGACGAGGAACTCGGTGGCATCCCGGTGGTGGTGGTCTCCGCCGACGCCACCGCCGCCCACATGGAAGCCGCCCTGACCGCCGGCGCGGCGCACTACCTGACCAAGCCCGTGAATCTTGCCGGGTTCCTGGCGGTGCTGGACGAGCTGCTCGACGAGATGGACACGCATTTCGGTTGAGCAGGACTTGAAAAGTCAGTGATCGCTACCATATTTTGCTCTGTCACTGCAGCATCGGGCCCAGTCTGGCCGCCGTTGTGACCGAGTCGTCAGCACTCTCGGCCATTGAGTGCTAATATTGTTGAACCAAACCCGATCGAGGTGAATCCATAGCCCCAATGAACACCATTGCCACCACCGCCCTGTCCGTCCGCGACCCCTGGTCGCTGGTGCCGCCTGTCGGCAACCTGGATGCGTACATCTCCGCGGTCAACCGCATTCCGCTGCTCACGCCGCAGGAAGAGGTCGATTGCGCGGAGCGCCTTCAGCGGCATGGTGATGTCGAGGCCGCTGGACGCCTGGTGCTGTCGCACCTGCGCCTGGTGGTGTCGGTGTCGCGGCAGTACCTGGGCTACGGCCTGCCGCAAGGCGACCTGATCCAGGAAGGCAATGTCGGGCTCATGAAGGCCGTGCGCCGCTTCGACCCCACACAGGGTGTGCGGCTGGTCAGCTATGCGCTGCACTGGATCAAGGCCGAGATCCACGAGTACATCCTGCGCAACTGGCGCATGGTCAAGGTCGCCACCACCAAGGCACAGCGCAAGCTGTTCTTCAACCTGCGCTCGATGAAGCAACGGCTGAAGAGCGACGCCGGCGATGCCGACACCCACCGCAGCAGCTTTTCGCCTGCCGAGATCGACGTGGTCGCACGCGAGCTGAACGTCAAGCCCGAAGAAGTGCTGGAGATGGAAACCCGGCTGTCCGGCGGCGACGTGGCGCTGGAGGCCCAGACCGACGATGGCGAGGAGGCTTACGCGCCGATCGCCTACCTGGCCGACGACACCCACGAGCCGACGCGCGAGATCGAGGCCCGGCACCGCGACTGGCTGGCAGGCGATGGCATCAGCCAGGCGCTGCAGGTGCTGGACGCGCGCAGCCGGCGCATTGTCGAGGAGCGCTGGCTCAAGGTGAACGACGACGCCAGCGGCGGCATGACGCTGCACGAGCTGGCGGCCGAGTACGGTGTCAGCGCCGAGCGCATCCGCCAGATCGAGGTGGCGGCGATGAAGAAGATGCGCAAGGCGCTGGAAGCCAACGCCTGATCGCCCTCGGCCCCGCCGCCCTCAGGCGGGGTTCTCGTCGAGCAGCAGCTTCAGGTCGTGGCGCAGTGCTTCGGCGCCACTGCCGTAGCGCACGAACAGCCGCACCTTGCCGCTGGCATCGAACACGTAGGTGCCGGCAGTGTGGTCCACCGTGTAGCTGCCTTCGGTCTTGCCCGGCACCTGGGCATAGAACACCTTGAACTCCTTCGCGGTGTCCTTGATCTGCTCGGGCGTGCCGCGCAGCGCCACGAAGCCAGGGTCGAAGCTGGCCATGTAGGCCTTCAGGATCTCGGGCGTGTCACGTTGCGGGTCGACGCTGACGAACACCCCCTGCAGCCGCTCGCCGTCCTTGCCCAGGTCGCGCTTCACCGCCGCCAGCTCGGCCAGCGTGGTCGGGCAGACGTCCGGGCATTGCGTGTAGCCGAAGAAGACCAGCGTCACCTTGCCCTTGAAATCGGCCAGCGTGCGCGGCTTGCCGTCGGCATCGGGCAGCGACAGCTGCCGGGCGTACTCGGCACCGGTGATGTCCACCGCCTTGAACGAAGGCTTCTGCGAGGCGCCGGGCAGGCGGTCGCAGCCGGCCAGCAGGCCCAGCGACAACAGGCCGACAAGGAGGAAGGTTTTCAACGCAGCCATGGCATCAGGTAGTGGTCGATCAGCAGCGCCGCGAACAGCAGGCTCAGGTACCAGATCGAATAGCGGAAGGTGCGGCGCGCCAGCGCATCGCTGTAGTCGCGCCACAGCTGCCAGGCATAACCGATGAACACCGCGCCCAGGGCCAGCGCGCCGGCCAGGTACAGCCAGCCGCTCATCTGGTAGACGAAGGGCAGCAGCGAGGCCGCGAACAGCACCAGCGTGTACAGCAGCACCTGCAGGCGGGTGAACTCGGCGCCGTGGGTGATCGGCAGCATCGGCAGCCCGGACTTGCGGTAGTCCTCGGCGCGGTACAGCGCCAGCGCCCAGAAGTGCGGCGGCGTCCACAGGAAGATGATCAGGCACAGCATCAGCGCCTCGGGGCCGACGTCGTTGCGCATCGCCGCCCAGCCCAGCACCGGTGGCATCGCGCCCGAAGCACCTCCGATGACGATGTTCTGCGGCGTCATCGGCTTGAGCACCAGCGTATAGATGACCGCATAGCCGACGAAGGTGCCGAAGGTCAGCCACATCGTCAGCGGGTTGACCCAGAAGTACAGCACCGCGCTGCCCACGGCGCAGAGCACTGCCGAGAACAGCAGGGTCTGCAGGCTGCTGAGTTCGCCCTTGGCGGTCGGCCGCCAGGCGGTGCGCGCCATCTTCGAATCGATGTGCTGCTCGACCAGGCAGTTGAAGGCCGCCGCAGCACTGGCCACCAGCCAGATGCCCAGCGTGGCAATGCCGGCAAGCGCCCAATCGGGCCAGCCCGGCTCGGCCAGCAGCATGCCGATCAGTGCGCAGAACACGATCAACTGCACCACGCGCGGCTTGGTCAGTGCGTAGTACTGGGCCCAGCGGCTGGTGCCGGGCGCGGGCGTGGCAAGAGTCTGCGACATGGGAACCCGCGATTCTAGGAGCGCTGTCGCGGGTGGGCCGCGCGCGCCAGCAGCATGCTCAGGAGGCCGACCATCGCCGCGGCGCCGGCGGTGTGCACCAGCGCGGCCAGCAATGGCCAGCCCAGCACCACGTTCGAAAGCCCGCTGGCCACTTGCAGCAGCAGCAGGCCCAGCAGCAGCAGCGCCGCGCGTCGCTGTGCCAGCCGGTGCCACAGCAGATGCGCCAGACCCAACAGCGCCAGCGTGGCCAGCACCGCAAACAGCCGGTGCGCCATGTGGATGGCGACCAAAGCCTCCACAGGCAGGAAATCCCCGTCGCCGTCGCGGCCCAGTGCGCGGTACAGCGTGAAGCCTTCGCGGAAGTCCATGTCGGGCCACCAGGCACCATTGCATTGCGGGAAGCCGCTGCAGGCCAGGACGGCATAGTTGCTGCTGACCCAGGCACCCAGCGCGATCTGCAGCACCAGCAGTGCCGTGGTGCCAATCAGCACGGCACGCGCCCAGCCTGGCCAGCGCAGCGGCCGCGCGCGCAACCATTGGTGCTGCGCGGCCAGCAATGCCAGCAGCAGCATGCCGCCCAGCAGGTGCAGGGTGACGATCGCCGGCTTGAGCTTGAGCGTCACGGTCAGCGCACCGAAGAGCCCCTGCACGATCACCCAGACCAGTGTGGCCGTGGGCCACCAGGGCGAGAAGGGCAGCGTCTGCCGCCGCGACCAGCCCAGCGCCGTCATCACCACGATCAGCGCGCCCACCGTCATGGCCAGGTAGCGGTGGATCATCTCGATCCAGGCCTTGCTGAAGGTGACCGGGCCGGTGGGCATGGCACTCTGCGCGGCGTGGATGTCGCTGGCCGCACCAATCGGGCTGGCGTGGCCGTAGCAGCCCGGCCAGTCGGGGCAGCCCAGGCCGGAATCGCTGAGCCGGGTGAAGGCGCCAAAGACGATCAGATCGAAGGTCAGGAACAGCGTCAGAGCCATCAGCCCCGCCATCCGTCGGCGCGCATCGGCTTGTGGCCGGCGCCACCACAGCCAGCCGAGCGGCAGCAAGGCCAGGGTGCCGGCGAGCAGCAGCAGGCGCAGACTGGGGGCTAGGTCCATGATGCGTCGGCCGCGGTCAGCGCCCGGCGAGGTCCCAGGAGGAGGACGCGCGCAGCAGACGCTCGAGGTCGCGCTTGACGCGTGCAGGCTCCGGCTCGGCGGGCATGCGCATCATCCACTCGCCCATCGGGTCGACCAGGTACAGATGGTCCTCCAGTGCGCGGCCGGCATCGGGCTGCAACCAGGCGTTGAGCGCCTCGCGGGGCACGCGCAGCACCTGCAGTGCCGCGTCAGCCTGCAGCGCTGCGCGCAGCGCGGCCGGCACCGGTGCGTCATCCGTGACGAGCCAAAGCTTGTCGACCCGATCGCGCTCCCGCCCGAGCATCTCGCGCAATTGCCGCTGCAGGTACAGCCTTTGCTGGCAAGCGTCATCGCAGGACGCCGGCCCCAGCGCCAGCAGCAACCACTGGCCACGCAGCGACTGCGCATCGACGGCCTGACCATCCAGTGTGCGCAGCGGCAGCGCCGGCAGGCTGCGCGTCGGCTGGATCAAGTGGCCATAGTTGGTGCGACCGTCGGGTCGCAGCACGAAGTAGCTGAAGTACGAGGCGATCACCGGTGCAGCGCAGACGAGCAGCACCAGCAGCATCTTGATGCGGCCGTTGCGCGTGCGTCGCGCATCCGGCTCCAGCGCGGGCGCCGGCAGCGAATGCACTGTCAGGCCCAGGCCTTCAGCGGGGCCGGCGGCGTCGCGGGCGGAGGAGTTGGAACCAGACATAAAGACCCGTGATGAGGGCGCTGAGCGCGAACCACTGGAAGGCGTAGCCGTGGTGCTTGGAAACGTCGGGCAAGGCCGGCGTCCACTGGCGCAGCAGGCCGTCGGCCGCGGCGGCTTCGTCCTGAAGCTGCACGACGGCCAGCGGGCGCAGCGCCAGCCCGGTTTCCCGGGCGAATCCGTCGATGTCGAGATTCTGCCGGATCGGACCGGAGGCGGCCGCGTCGAACTCGTACAGCCTTGCCAGGCCGGGGGCGATGCGCCCTTCGATGCGCACCGTGCCGTCGGGCGTGGCCACCGGCGCCAGGCGCTCGCGTTCGTAGGCATGGCGCGGCACCCAGCCGCGCTGCACCAGCACCGCATCGCTACCCGCCAGCCGCAACGGCGTGACGACGAAGAAGCCGGGCCGGCCGTTCATCTGGCGATTGTCCAGAAAGACCGTGTGGGTGGGCAGCCAGCGGCCTTCGAGCACCACGCGGCGGTGCAGTTGCACTTCGGCCTCGGCCGGGGTGCGGGCCAGTGCGGCCTCGTCCAGCGCCGGCAGCGCGCCGCGGGCCTGCTGCGCCTGGTGCAGCGCCGTCTTCTGCGCCGCGCGGTCCAGTTGCCAGACGCCCAGACGCGCCGTCAGCAGCGCTCCGGCCAGCGCGGCCAGCAGCACGGCCCAGCCACGGCGCGTCATCGGCGTCCCGCCGCTTGGCCGAAGGTGGGGGTGAAATAATCCGGCCGCATGAAGATCGTGATCGTGGTGTTTCTGCTGGCGGTGGTGGCCGCGTTGGCCAGCGCCGGCGTGCTGATGCTGCGCAAGGGCCGCTCCAGCGACCCGCGCGGTGCCATGATGGCCCGCGCACTGGCGGTGCGCGTGGGCCTGTCGGTCGCGATCTTCCTGCTGGTGCTGTTCAGCTACTGGATGGGCTGGATCAAGCCCACCGGCATTCCGCTCGCACAGTGAGGGTGCGCGCTGCGCGCGCCGCCGTGTTCAGAGCCAGTAGACCAGGAAGTACAGGCCCAGCCAGACCACGTCCACGAAGTGCCAGTACCACGCGGCACCTTCGAAGCCGAAGTGGTTGTCCGGCGTGAAGTGGCCCTTCATCAGGCGCAGCGTGATGAAGACCAGCATCAGCATGCCGACGAACACGTGGAAGCCGTGGAAGCCGGTCAGCATGAAGAAGGTGGAGCCGAACACGCCGGAGCTGAGCTTCAGGTTCAGGTCGTTGTAGGCGTGGATGTACTCGTAGGCCTGCACGCAGATGAAGGTGGCACCCAGCAGCACGGTGATCCACATCCAGGCGATGCACTTGCTGCGCTGGTTGGCAATCAGCGCATGGTGGGCGATGGTCAGCGTGACGCCCGAGGTCAGCAGCAGCGCGGTGTTGATCGTCGGCAGCGGCCACGGGCCCATCGTCACGAAGGGCTCGACGGTGCCGGCCGGCGACGCGGTGGAGCCGGCCAGCACGGTGGGCCAAGCGGCCTTGAAGTCCGGCCAGAGAATCTGGTGGTCGAGGTTGCCGAGCATCGGCACCGAATGCACCCGTGCCCAATACAGCGCGCCGAAGAAGGCTGCGAAGAACATCACCTCGGAGAAGATGAACCAGCTCATGCTCCAGCGGTAGGAGACGTCCACCCGGTGCGAGTACAGACCGGCGCGGTCCTCGGCAATGGAGGTGGCGAACCACTGGTACATCACGCTGAGCCAAATCACCAGGCCCAGCAGCAGCGAATACGCGCCCCAGCCGTGCCCGTTGATCCACTGCCCTGCGCCGAGGATCACGAAGAACATGCCGACGGACACCAGCACCGGGTAGCGCGATGGCGCGGGGACGAAGTAGTACGGGGTGGAGCCCTCGTGGGTACTGGCCGACATGGTTTGTTGCTCCTAGAGACGCTTGGAATAGGGGTGAGGACAGGCCTTCAGCCGGCCACGCCGCTGCCGACGACCCAGCGCACAAGCAGCACCAGCAGCAGCACGAAGAGTGCCGCGCTGACGATGCCGGCCAGGATGACATGCACCGGGTTCAGCTTCTGCATGTCCTGTGCGTGACCGGCCGATCTGCGAATGCCAAAGAAGGACCAGGCCACTGCGCGGAAGCTTTGCAACATCGACCCCTGCCGCTGCACGGCTTCCTTCAGACCTTCGGGTGGCGTGGTGTTCACAGCCGGGACTCCGTGGTCGGTGCGGCCGCCGTCGGGCGCAGCCCGCCGGCCGGCTCGGCCGGGATCTTGCCGCCCACTTCGAAGAAGGTGTAGGACAGCGTGATGGTCGTCACGTCCTTCGGCAGCTTGGGATCGATGATGAAGACCACCGGCCACTGCTTGGACTCGCCGGCCTTCAGCGTGTATTCGTTGAAGCAGAAGCACTCGATCTTGTTGAAGTGCGACATCGCCTGCTTGGGCGCGTAGCTGGGGATGGCCTGCGCGGCCATCGTGCGATCCTGCTTGTTGCGGAACTCGTACATCACCGTGGCCAGTTCGCCCGGATGCACCTGCACCGAAGCCACGGCGGGCTTGAAGTCCCACGGACCGCGCGCATTGGCATCGAATTCCACCGTGATCTTGCGCGACAGGTCCACCTGGGTGTTGGCCCGCACATCGCGCCCGCTGGTGGCGGCCTCGCGCCGCTGCTCGGCCACCGACAGCACGTTGACGCCCAGCGCTTCGCAGATGGCGCGGTACATCGGCACCAGCGCGTAGCCGAAACCGAACATCAAGAGCGCGACGACCAGCAGTTTGCCGAGCATTCGCCGGTTGTCGGCGTGCAGCAGCGAGCGGCGGACTGGGGCGGAGGCGGACACCGTCTGTACCCCTCAGCCGCCGAAGATCACGATGCGCAGGACGAAACCCACTCCGAACAGCGCCGCCAAACCGGCCAGGATCCAGCCCAGCCTGGCGTTGGCGCGTCGTTGTGCTTCGGCGTCCACGGCGCGGTCTCGGTGGTCAGCCAATCACGCGGGTCGCGGTGGCGTCCAGCTTCGGCGGGTTCTCGAAGGTGTGCCAGGGCGCCGGCGACGGCACTTCCCATTCCAGGCCTTCGGCGCCTTCCCAAGGCTTCTGCGGCGCCTTCTCGCCCTGGCCGCGCATCATCGGCACCACGACGAAGAGGAAGAAGTACACCTGCATCAGCCCGAAGCCGAAGGCGCCCACCGTGGCCCACATGTTGAAGTCGGCGAACTGCATCGGATAGTCGGCATAGCGTCGCGGCATGCCGGCCAGCCCGAGGAAGTGCATCGGGAAGAAGGTGATGTTGAAGAAGATCAGGCTGCCCCAGAAGTGGATCTTGCCGCGCGTCTCGGAATACATGACGCCGGTCCACTTCGGGCCCCAGTAGTACACGCCGGCGAACATCGCGTACAGCGAGCCGGCCACCAGCACGTAGTGGAAGTGCGCCACCACGTAGTAGGTGTCCTGCAACTGGATGTCGATCGGCGCCATGGCCAGGATCAGGCCGGTGAAGCCGCCCATCGTGAACACGAAGATGAAGCCCACCGCCCACAGCATCGGCACCTCGAAGGTCATCGAGCCCTTCCACATGGTGGCGATCCAGTTGAAGATCTTCACGCCCGTGGGCACCGCGATCAGCATCGTCGCGTACATGAAGAACAGCTGCCCGGTCACCGGCATGCCGGTGGTGTACATGTGGTGCGCCCACACGATGAAGGACAGGATCGCGATCGACGCGGTGGCGTAGACCATCGACGCATAGCCAAACAGCGGCTTGCGCGAGAAGGCCGGCACGATGGCGCTGATGATGCCGAAGGCCGGCAGGATCATGATGTAGACCTCGGGGTGCCCGAAGAACCAGAAGATGTGCTGGTACATGATCGGGTCGCCGCCGCCGGCCGGGTTGAAGAAGCTGGTGCCGAAGTGGCGGTCGGTCAGCGTCATCGTGATCGCGCCGGCCAGCACCGGCATCACGGCGATCAGCAGGAAGGCGGTGATCAGCCAGGTCCAGGCGAACAGCGGCATCTTCATCAGCGTCATGCCCGGCGCGCGCATGTTCAGGATGGTCACGATGATGTTGATCGAGCCCATGATCGAGCTGGCACCCATGATGTGCAGCGCGAAGATGCCCGCGTCCATAGACGGGCCCATCTGCATCGTCAGCGGCGCGTAGATCGTCCACCCCGCGGCGGGTGCGCCGCCGGGCATGAAGAACGAGCCTGCGAGCATCAGCGCCGCCGGGATCAGCAGCCAGAAGCTCAGGTTGTTCATGCGCGCGAAGGCCATGTCCGACGCGCCAATCTGCAGCGGCAGCATCCAGTTCGCGAAGCCCACGAAGGCCGGCATGATGGCGCCGAACACCATGATCAGGCCGTGCATCGTGGTCAGCTGGTTGAACAGCTGCGGGTTCACGAACTGCAGGCCCGGCTCGAACAGCTCGGTACGGATGCCCAGCGCCAGGATGCCGCCGATCATGAACATCGTGAACGAGAACAACAGGTACATCGTGCCGATGTCCTTGTGGTTCGTTGCGAACAGCCAGCGCCGCCAGCCGTGCGGCTGAGCGTGGTGGTCGTCGTGGGCGTGGTCGCCGTGGTGGGGAAGAACTGCGCTCATGGAATCAACCTTTCGACTCGGCGACCGTTTTCAATGACATCACTTGCGGGCGGCAGCAACCTCGGCCGGCTGCACGATCTGGCCGGTCTGGTTGCTCCAGTGGTTCTTGGTGAACGTGATCACCGCCGCAATCTCGGTGTCCGACAACTGCCGCCACGCCGGCATCGCGCCATTGTTCAAGCCCTGCAGCAGCACGGTGATCTCACGCATCTTGTCGGCATCCATGACGATCGGCGAGCCATCCAGCGCCTTGATCGGCCCTGCCCCCTTGCCGTTGGCCTGATGGCAGGCCTGGCAGTTGGCCGCGTAGACCTTCTCGCCACGGGCCTTCAGGTCGGCCAGCGTCCAGACCTTGTTGGGGTCGTCGGCCAATGCCGCCATCTCCTTCTGCTTGGCCGCCACCCACGCACTGTAGTCGGCGTGGCTCAGCACCTTGACATGAATCGGCATGTAGGCGTGCTCCTTGCCGCAAAGCTCGGCGCACTGCCCGTAGAAATCGCCGGTCTTGTCGGCGCGGAACCAGGTGTCGCGCACGAAACCGGGGATCGCGTCCTGCTTGACGCCGAAAGCCGGCACCATCCAGGCGTGGATCACGTCATTGGCGGTGGTGATGATGCGGATCTTCTTGTCCACCGGCACCACCAGCGGGTTGTCCACCCTCAACAGGTAGTCGTCGCCCTTGGGCGTTCCGGCGTCGGACAGTGCACGCTGCTCCGGGTCGAGCGTGGACAGGAAGGCAATGCCCTCGCCTTCGCCCCGCAGATAGTCGTAGCCCCACTTCCACTGGTAGCCGGTGGCCTTGATGGTCAGATCGGCATTGCTGGTGTCCTTCATGGCCACCACCGTGCGCGTGGCCATCGCGCCCATGCCGATGACGATCAGCAGCGGCACCACGGTCCAGGCCACCTCGACCACCACGCTTTCGTGGAAATTGGCAGCCTTGTGCCCGACCGACTTGCGATGCTTCAGGATGGAATAGAACATCACGCTGAAGACGCCGACGAAGATCACCAGGCAGATGATCAGCATCATGCCGTGCAACCACTGGATCTCACCGGCGATGCGGGTGGCGGGCGGTGCCAGGTTCACCTGGTTGACGGCAGGCCCGCCCGGCAAGTTGCTCACGGCAAGGGCTGCCGAAGTGCTGAGCAGCGCAGCCGAGGCCGTGGCGCCGTATCGCGCGCACTGGCGCCAAATGCTGGTCATCGTCGTCATCATCGTTGCGGTTCCATATCCGTAAGCTGTGCGGCCTGGCGGTTGCACTCGCGGCGCAGCGCCTGTCGCAACTCGCGCGCCAATGCGATGCGCGATTCAGGCCGCAGGTAGCGGCCGACTTGCATGCGTTGGCCTTGACCCGTGATCTCCACCAGCGAGCCATCATGCTGAGCCGGCTCGACCCGCACCCACTCGGCGCGGAAGGTGGCTCGTTCGACCAGCCGGCCAAAGCGGTGCTCCACCTGCAGCTCTCGCTCGGTGAGGGTGATCTTCTCCATATCGCCGGCGTGGCGCGACCACAACCAGAACGCGATGCCCAGTGCCAGCAGTTCGGCACCGGCCAATGGCAGGACCGCTGGCGCACCCAGCCACCAAAACGCCAGACCAATGCCCAGCGACACCACCGACAGCGCCAGGAACACTGCCAGCAGGCGGCCGGGGACGAAGGATTGATTGCGCGGCATCAGCCATTGCACTGCCGGTGCGGACTCGTGCTCGCGGGCTGGCAGCTCCCTTGCAATGCGCCAGGGCATCGGCGCCGGCGCGGGCCAGGGGCTGGGGGCGAAAGCAGAACTCATGCAGCGGACAGAACCGGGCGCGCAGGCAACAGAGCAGGAATGCGGGATCGAAGCGGATAAGGGTTGACCCTTATCAAAGACAAGCTTCAAGGAGGATTCTAGCTTGCTCCGGTGGGCCTTCTACCGGCGCGGATCATGGCGCGCATGTCGTCGAGTGCCACCGAGGTCTGTGCACTCATGCGCGGCTTGGGTGCCACGCGGAAGGCATGACCGTAGACCAGTTCGAAGTCCAGCCGCAGCCGTCCGTCCGGGCCTCGCAGCGCTTCCAAGGCCAGGCACAGGCGTTGACGCCAGTGCGGCGTGCGCAGGCCAGCCACGCGCATGACGTCGGCGTTGCCCCCCAACGAACGCAGCTCGGCCAGCAAGGCCCCGGCATCGGGCCATGTCAGCGTCAGCCGTTCCTGATCCATCACGGGCTCGGCAAAGCCCGCCTGCACCAGCATGTCACCCAGGTCGTGCATGTCCACGAATGGCGCAAAGGGCGCGGGCCATCCCGCCCTGGCATACAACTGGCGCAGCCCCGTCAAGGAACCTGGGCCGAGCGTGGAGAACATCAGGAATCCCTCGGTCGCCAAGGCGCGGTGCCATTGCTGCAGCTGCTGCACCGGATCGGGGCACAGGTGGAGCGTCATGTTCGCCCAGAGCAGATCGGCCCCGCCGGCCGGCAGTTGCTCCGCCGCAATGCGAGGCGGCATGGCCGCCGCGCGCCGCCACGGCCACCACGGACGAGTCGAGCCGGCCAGCGACGGGGACAGCAGTTCGGCCTCGGCTTCGACCCGCAACAGCTTCGCGTTCGGATAGGCCTGCGCCAGCAAGGGACCGGTGCCGCCGAGGTGGCTCCACCAATCGACCGCAGTGCGCGGCTGCAGCCGGATCAATGGCAAGCGCTCGGCCATGCGGCGGGCCACTTCGCCGTGCAGCCATGGGGCCTCGCCCGCGCGCGTCAGGCGCCGCACGATCAGCGTCAGCGCCGCGGCCTGCACCGGGCGCGAGGATCGGGGCGTTGCCTCATCGGCCATCGTGGGCAGTATATTGAGCCGATGTCGCTGTCGGCCTTGCTACCGGGCCAATGCGCGGTTTGCCATGACTGGTCTCGCGCAACGCTTTGCACTGCCTGCGTGGGCCGTTTTGCCCTGCCCCAACCCCGTTGTGGCCGCTGCGGGCTGCGCCTGGCAGCCGCTGCGGCAACCTGTGGTGCCTGCCTTGCGGCGCCGATGCCCTTTGCGGCCTGCGTGGTGGCCTGCGACTATGCCTTCCCATGGGACCGGCTGATTGCTGCGTTCAAGTTCGAAGCCCGGGTGGAACTGGCCGCACCGCTGGCCCGCCGGCTGGTGCAGGCCGTGCAGGACAGTGGCGCCATGCACCCCGACTGGGTGGTGCCGGTGCCGCTGGCACCGCGGCGCCTGGCCGAACGCGGCTACAACCAGGCCTGGGAGCTGGCTCGCCGGGTGGCGGGCGCGCTGCGGCTGTCCAGCCACGCCGGCCTGCTGCAGCGCCATGCCGACGGCGCGCACCAGGCCGCACTGGGCCTGGCCGAGCGCCGCCGCAACCTGCGGGGCGCCTTCATCGCAGGCGGGGAGCGGCGGGTGTCGCTGCGCGGCGCGCATATCGCGGTGGTGGATGACGTGATGACCAGCGGAGCCACCTTGACCGAGGCGGCACACGCCCTGCAGCGTGCCGGTGCGCGTCGTGTCGACGCCTGGGTGCTGGCCCGCACGCGAGCACCGGACCGGTGAGCGCACCGATGTTGCAGATCGTGCTCGTGCAGCCGGAGATTCCACCGAACACCGGTAACGTCATCCGGCTGGCGGCCAACACCGGCTGCGCGCTGCACTTGATCGAGCCCCTGGGCTTTGCGATGGAGGACCGGCTGCTGCGCCGTGCCGGGCTGGACTACCACGAGTACGCCACCGTGCAGCGCCATGCCTCGCTGCAAGCCTGGCGCGACGCGATGCGGCCCGACCCGCAGCGCTGCTTCGCCTTCAGCACGCGCGGCCCACGGTTGATGGGCGAGGTACGCTGGCAGCGCGGCGACTGGCTGCTGTTCGGCAGCGAAAGCGCCGGCCTGCCGCGTGGCCCGCTCGACTGGCTGGAGCCTGCTCAATGGCTGCGTCTGCCCATGAGGCCCGGCCAACGCAGCCTGAACCTCAGCAACGCAGTGGCCGTGGCCGTGTTCGAGGCCTGGCGGCAGTTGGGCTACGAAGGCGGCGTCTGAAGAAGGCTCAGCCCTCGCGGGTGGCTTCGCGCGCCATCAGCTGGCGCATGGCCTGCACCGGCTCCAGGCGGCCGTCGAGCACCTCGACCACGGCCTGCGTGATCGGCATCTGCACACCCAGGCGCTGAGCCCGTGCCAAGACCGTGGGTGCGCTGTAGACACCTTCGGCGACGTGGCCCAGCTGGGCCAGGATGTCGGCCAGCGGCAAGCCTTTCGCCAGCAGGCTGCCGACGCGCCGGTTGCGTGACAGGTCCCCAGTGGCCGTCAGCACCAGATCGCCCAGCCCGGACAGCCCCATGAAGGTCTCGGCACGGGCGCCCAGCGCAACCCCCAGGCGCGTCATCTCCGCCAGACCGCGGGTGACCAACGCGGCGCGGGCATTCAGTCCCGGGCGGTGCGGCAGGTCCTCGCGGTCGGCCAGGCCGTCGACCAGCCCCGTGGCAATGGCCAGCACATTCTTCACGGCGCCGCCGACCTCCACGCCCACCGGATCAGCCGAGCGGTAGACCCGCAGCGTCTCGCTGTGAAAGGCCTGCACGGCGGCGTCGCACAGCGCCGGGTCGGTGCTGGCGGCTACCAGCGCCGTGGGCTGCTCGCGAGCCACTTCCAGCGCGAAGCTCGGGCCGGACAACACACCCGCGGGCACGCCGGGCCGCAATGCACGGGCGATCTCGTGGCCAAGGTCACCGCTGCCGGATTCGAAGCCCTTGCAAAGCCAGAGCACCGGCTGCTGTGCCGGCAAGCCAGACAGGCATTCGCGCAGTGCGGCCATCGGCGTGGCGATGACCAGAAGGCCTTCCTGCGCATGCTGCAGCGCAGCGGCATGGTCGGCGTCGATGCGCAGCTGCACGGGCAGCCCCACCTCGGGCAGGTAACGAGGATTGCATCGCAGCGCGCGCATCTGCGTGGCCTGCTTTGCATCGCGCGTCCACAACAGCACATCGTGGCGCGCAGCCGCCGCCATCGCCAGCGCTGTTCCCCAGGCGCCAGCACCGAGCACGCTGATTTTCATCGTGCGCCCGCGGGCCCGCCCGTCACCGGACGGGCGTCAATTCACGCCAGTGATGATGCGCGAGCCGCCGTTGCCGTTCTGTGCTGCGGCCTGGGCCTGCTGGGCCTCGAACATGGCCTGGAAGTTGACTTCGGAAAGGATGATCGGCGGAAACCCGGCGCGCGTGCAGACATCGGAGACGATGGCGCGCAGGTATGGGTAGATCATCTGCGGGCAGACGATGCTGATGATGCCCTGCATCTGCTCGTCGGGCACGTTGCGGATCTCGAAGATGCCGGCCTGCTTGGCTTCCACCAGGAACAGCGTCTTGTCCTTGATCTTGGTGGTGACGGTGGCCGTCACGGTGACCTCGAACACGCCATCGGCCACCGGCTCGGCGCCCATGCCCAGATTGATCTCGACCTGCGGCTGTTGCTGCTCCAGCAGGATCTGCGGTGAATTGGGCTGCTCCAGCGAGAGATCTTTCAGGTACATGCGCTGGATCTGGAACACGGGGGTCTGGTCTTGCTCGGCCATGGCGGGCTTTCGTGGGTGGGTGCGCGACCCCGGGGCGCACAAGGTGGCCGGGGTCGAAGGGAGCGGGATTATCGCCCACCAGCCTGCCGGGACTGGCGGCCCGGAGCCGCGCCGCGTGAGGAATGAATCAGGCGCCTGCGCCCAGCAGCGGCAGCAGCCCGCCGCGGCGGTCCAGCTCGACCAGATCGTCGCAGCCGCCGACGTGCGTGTCGCCAATGAAGATCTGCGGCACCGTACGCCGACCTGTGATCTCCATCATGTGCACCCGCTGGCCGGGCTCCAGATCAACGCGGATCTCGTCGATGTTTTCGACGCCGCGCTGCTGTAGCAAGGCCTTGGCCCGGATGCAGTAGGGGCAGGTCTGCGTCAGGTACATGCGGACGGACTTCATGGCGAGGGCGGTGGGATGGAACAACGGGGCAGGATTCTGGCGCAGTGCGCCGAACCTTGCAGGCGCCGGGACGACGCCAGCGGCAACCGCTGCTCAGGCCGACTTCTCGATCGGCAGGCTGGCCTCGCGCCAGGCCGCCGTGCCGCCAGCCAACGAGAACACCTTCTCGTACCCTGCCTTGCGCAACTGGCCCACGGCACGCGTCGAGCGCGCACCGGACGCGCACACCACCACCACCGGCACCGCCTTGTTGGTCGGCAGGCCCTTGGCGCCGTCCAGCGTGCTCAGCGGCACGTTGCGCGCACCGGCCACGTGTCCGGTGGCGAACTCGGCGGGATCGCGCACATCGATCAGCACCGCCTTTTCGTGGTTGATCATCCGCACCGCATCCGCCGTGGACACGGACACCCCCATGCCACCCTTGGTGACCATCGGCCACACCAGCATGCCGCCGGAGACGAACGCTGCCAGGATCAGGATCCAGTTCTCGACGATGAATTGCACGCTGGGCTTTGCAGTGGTGGAGAAACCGCGAATTATAGAATTGCGCCTTCTTCCGACGCCGTGCCGCAGCACATCGCCCGCCCATGTACAAGCTCGTGCTGATTCGCCACGGCGAATCGACCTGGAACCTGGAAAACCGCTTCACCGGCTGGACCGACGTCGGCCTGACCGAAACCGGCGTGGCGCAGGCGCGTCAGGCCGGCAAACTGCTGCGCGAGGGCGGCTTCGAGTTCGACATCGCCTACACCTCGGTGCTAAAACGTGCGATCTGGACACTGTGGCACTGCCTCGACGAGATGGAGCGCACCTGGCTGCCGGTGGTCAACGATTGGCGGCTCAACGAACGCCACTACGGCGCGCTTCAGGGCCTGAACAAGGCCGAGACAGCGCGCCAGTACGGCGATGAGCAGGTGCTGATCTGGCGGCGCAGCTACGACACGCCGCCGCCGGCGCTGCAGCCGGGTGATCCACGCAGCGAACGCAGTGACCCGCGCTATGCCGCGCTGCAGCCCGGCCAGGTGCCGCTGACCGAATGCCTGAAGGACACCGTGGCCCGCGTCATGCCCTTCTGGAACGAGGTGCTGGCGCCGGTGCTGAAGGCCGGCCGCAAGCCGGTGGTGGCGGCACACGGCAACTCGATGCGTGCGCTGGTCAAGTACCTGGATGGCATCAGCGACGAAGACATCGTCGGCCTGAACATTCCCAACGGCATCCCGCTGGTCTATGAACTGGACGCGCAGTTGAAGCCGATCGGCAGCCGCTACCTTGGCGACGCCGACGCCATTGCCGCGGCCGCTGCGGCAGTCGCGCGGCAGGGCAAGGCTTGATGCGCTGAGCGAAGCGACGGACGAAAAAAAGCCCGGACGAATCCGGGCTTTTCGCTTCAGAGAAACAAGCTCAGGGCTTGTTGCCCGTCGGGAAGGGCCAGGCCGCAGCCGGGCTCAGGGCCGTCTTCGCGGCTGGGGCCGCAGGGGCAGCCGGGGCAGGGGCAGCCTTCTTCGCAGCGGCCTTCTTGGCAGCCGGCTTCTTGGCCGCCGGCTTCTTGGCAGCGGCCTTCTTCGCAGGCGCCTTCTTGGCAGCGGCCTTCTTGGCCGGCGCCTTCTTGGCAGCGGCCTTCTTGGCCGGCGCCTTCTTCGCCGGAGCGGCCTTCTTGGCCGGGGCCTTCTTCGCCGGGGCCTTCTTGGCCGGAGCGGCCTTCTTCGCCGGGGCCTTCTTGGCCGGGGCGGCCTTCTTCGCCGGGGCCTTCTTGGCCGGGGCCTTCTTCGCCGGGGCCTTCTTGGCCGGGGCTTTCTTCGCAGTTGCCATAACGATCTCCTTGATCAAGTTGCAAAGAGCACCGCGCTGCTCGATACAGCGCGGCGATTCATCGCCCGGCGGTCTGCCAAGGCCCTAGGGCCCGGGCGGTCGCCCCGGTACGACGAATGCGGTAACGGGCCTGCGCATCGCTTCTGGCGTCGATGCATCACGTCCCACAAACACATTGCTGCTGCGCATGGTTGTTCGAGTGATCGGCAGCAGCCTTCAATCCCACGAGAGTGCGCCACCGGTCTGGTACTCGATGACGCGCGTCTCGAAGAAATTGCGTTCCTTCTTCAGATCGATCATTTCGCTCATCCACGGGAACGGGTTTTCCTCGTTCGGGAAGAGCGGCTCCAGGCCGATCTGCGTGGCCCGCCGGTTGGCGATGTAGCGCAGGTAGCCCTTGAACATGGAGGCATTGAGGCCCAGCACGCCACGCGGCATGGTGTCCTCGGCATAGCGGTACTCCAGCTCGACCGCGTGCTCGAACAGGGCCTTGATCTCGGCCTTGAATTGCGGCGTCCAGAGGTGCGGGTTCTCGAGCTTGATGGTGTTGATCAGGTCGATGCCGAAATTGCAGTGCATCGACTCGTCGCGCAGGATGTACTGATACTGCTCGGCCGCGCCGGTCATCTTGTTCTGCCGGCCCAACGCCAGGATCTGCGTGAAGCCGACGTAGAAGAACAGGCCTTCCATCAGGCAGGCGAAGACGATCAGGCTCTTCAGCAGCTTCTGGTCGGCCTCGGGCGTGCCGGTGACGAAGCCCGGGTCCATGATCGCGTTGATGAACGGGATCAGAAACTCGTCCTTGTCGCGGATCGACTGGACCTCGTGGTAGGCGTTGAAGATCTCGCTTTCGTCCAGGCCCAGCGATTCGACGATGTACTGGTAGGCGTGCGTGTGGATCGCCTCTTCGAAGGCCTGGCGCAGCAGAAACTGGCGGCATTCGGGCGCCGTGATGTGCCGGTAGGTGCCGAGCACGATGTTGTTGGCGGCCAGCGAATCGGCGGTGACGAAGAAGCCTAGGTTGCGCTTGATGATGCGGCGCTCGTCCTCGCTCAGTCCGTTGGGATCCTTCCAAGTCGCGATGTCGCGCGACATGTTGATCTCCTGCGGCATCCAGTGGTTGGCGCAGGTGGCGAGGTACTTCTCCCAGGCCCATTTGTACTTGAACGGGACCAGCTGGTTGACGTCGGTCTTGCCGTTGATGATGCGCTTGTCGGCAGCCACCACGCGGTGGTGCGACGGCAGGACGGTGGCTTCGCTGCGGGGCAGCGACGGGGCCGCGAACGGCACCTCGGCAGACAGCGAGGGTTCGGCGACCAGAGAGGCAGTCTTCGGCAGGTTACGGACTTCTTCTTCCCAGACCAGCATGTGCGTATGTCCTATGGCGCGTGATTATGTGAGTGTTGCGTGCGAACACCAAGCACTAGTTGACAAGCGAGCGCGTTTGCGACCCGCGTTGTTGCAGTGGCGCATCGCGAACGGCCGCGCGGTGCGCGGCGCGATCGCATGCATCGCCCACTGACAGGCCTCGACTCACTGGCAAGCTTCGAGTCACTGGCAGGCTTCGCAGTCGGGCTGATCGATCGAGCAGAACTTGATGTCGCTGCCCGCGGCTTCCTGCATCGCGGCCGCAGCCGCCATGCCGCCACCACCCTGCGCGGACACCGCGTTCATCGCACCCGAATGCACGGTGGACTTCTCGGCCGCGGTGGCGCCCACGGTGCGCAGGTAGTAGGTGGTCTTCAGCCCGCGCAGCCAGGCGAGCTTGTAGGTCTCGTCGAGCTTCTTGCCCGAAGCGCCGGCGATGTAGATGTTCAACGACTGCGCCTGGTCGATCCACTTCTGCCGGCGCGCTGCCGCCTCCACCAGCCACTGGGTCTCGACCTCGAAGGCGGTGGCGTACAGGCGCTTCAGCTCCTCGGGCACACGGTCGATGCGGCGCAGCGAGCCGTCGAAGTGCTTCAGGTCCATCACCATCACGTCGTCCCACAGGCCCAGGCGCTTCAGGTCGCGCACCAGGTACTCGTTGACCACCGTGAACTCGCCGGACAGGTTGCTCTTGACCGACAAGTTGCCGAAGCAGGGCTCGATCGAGGCATCGACGCCAATGATGTTGCTGATGGTGGCGGTGGGCGCGATGGCCACGCAGTTGCTGTTGCGCATGCCGTGCTGCGCAACACGCTGGCGAAGGGCCTCCCAGTCGAGCGTCTGGCTGCGGTCGATCTCGACATAGCCGCCGCGCGATTCGGCCAACAGATCCAGCGAATCATGGGGCAGGATGCCGCGGTCCCACAGGCTGCCGCGGTAGCTGCTGTAACGGCCGCGCTCGGCGGCCAGGTCGGTGCTGGCCCAGTAGGCGTGGAAGCACAGCGCTTCCATCGATCGGTCGGCGAACTCCACCGCCGCGTCGCTGGCGTAGGGGACGCGCAACTGGTACAGCGCGTCCTGGAAGCCCATGATCCCCAGCCCAACAGGGCGATGCCGCAGGTTGCTGTCGCGCGCCTTCTTCACCGCGTAGTAGTTGATGTCGATGACGTTGTCCAGCATGCGCATCGCCGTGGCCACCGTCTTCTTCAGCTTGGCCTGGTCGATCTGGCCGTCCTTCAGGTGCTGCGCCAAGTTCACGCTGCCCAGGTTGCACACCGCGATCTCGGTCTCGCTGGTGTTCAGCGTGATCTCCGTGCACAGATTGGAGCTGTGCACCACGCCCACGTGCTGCTGCGGGCTGCGCACGTTGCAGGCGTCCTTGAAGGTGATCCACGGATGCCCGGTCTCGAACAGCATCGACAGCATCTTGCGCCACAGGTCCTTCGCCGGCATGCGCTTGTAGAGCTTGATCTCGCCGCGGTCGACCTTGGCTTCGTAGGCGGTGTAGGCGGCCTCGAAGTCACGCCCGAACTTGTCGTGCAGGTCGGGGCAGGTGCTGGGGCTGAACAGCGTCCAGTCGCCGCCTTCGATCACCCGCTTCATGAACAGGTCGGGGATCCAGTTGGCGGTGTTCATGTCGTGCGTGCGCCGCCGGTCGTCGCCGGTGTTCTTGCGCAGCTCCAGGAACTCCTCGATGTCCAGGTGCCAGCTTTCCAGGTAAGCGCAGACCGCGCCCTTGCGCTTGCCGCCCTGGTTGACGGCCACCGCGGTGTCGTTGACCACCTTCAGGAAGGGCACCACACCCTGGCTCTTGCCGTTGGTGCCCTTGATGTAGGACCCCAGCGCGCGCACATTGGTCCAGTCGTTGCCCAGGCCGCCGGCGAACTTGCTGAGCAGCGCGTTCTCCTTCAGCGCCTCGTAGATGCCGTCCAGGTCGTCGGCCACCGTGGTCAGGTAGCAACTGGACAGCTGGCTGCGCCGCGTGCCGCTGTTGAACAGCGTGGGCGTGGAGCTCATAAAATCAAAGCTCGACAGCACGTCGTAGAACTCGATGGCCCGGGCCTCGCGGTCGATCTCGTTGAGCGCCAGGCCCATGGCCACGCGCATGAAGAAGGCCTGAGGGAGCTCGATACGGACCTCGTCCACGTGCAGGAAGTAGCGGTCGTACAACGTCTGCAGGCCCAGGTAATCGAACTGCAGGTCGCGCTCGGGCTTCAGCGCCGCGCCCAGCCGGGCCAGGTCGTACTGCAGCAGCTTGTCGTCCAGCAGTTCGGCCTGCACGCCCTTCTTGACGAACAGCGGGAAGTATTCGGGGTAGCGCTCGCCCATCTGCGCCTGGGTCACCTCGCCGCCCAGGATCTCGCGGCGGATGGTGTGCAGCAGCAGCCTCGCGGTGGCGCGCGAATAGGCCGGGTCCTTCTCGATCAGCGTGCGCGCCGCCAGGATGGACGCCTTGTAGACCTCGTCGATGGGCACACCGTCATACAGGTTGCGGCGCGTCTCGGCCAGGATCGGCTCGGCCTTGACGTCGGCCCCCAGGCCGGCGCAGGCCGATTCCACCAGCGCCTGCAGCGCCGCCACGTCCAGGGGAAAGCGTTGGCCGTTGTCCAGCACATGGAGCTCTGGCGCACGGGCCGCCGGCGCCACCCCCTGGCGCTGGCGCTCCTGAGAGCGGCGCTCGCGGTACAGCACGTAGGCGCGCGCGACCTCATGGTGGCCACCACGCATCAGGCCGAGTTCGACGCTGTCCTGCACGTCCTCGATGTGGAAGGTGCCACCCCCCGGCCGCGAGCGCAGCAGCGAACGCACCACCGCCTCGGTCAGGGCGTCCACCGTCTCGCGCACGCTGGCCGACGCCGCCCCCTGCGTGCCATGCACCGCCAGAAAGGCCTTCATCAGCGCCACCGCGATCTTGTTCGGCTCGAAGCCGACCACCGCACCGTTGCGGCGAATGATCTGGTACCCCGCAAAGGCCGACGCCGCAGGGGACGCCGTGGAAGGCATGGCGCGGCTGGGCGTGGCGGCGGGTGCGGCTTGGGACGGCGTAGCTTGCATGGAGGGGCCCTGTAGTGTTGTGGCGGTCGTGGACGTTGGTGTCGGTGCGGGACGGCAGCGGGATGCGCCGAAGTCCTGCTCAGCAGAACAGCGGCTGTGGGCCGCGAGATGCTGCGTGATGGCTTGCGTCGGGTGTCCGCTGCGCGTTGCCGGCGCTCACCGGATGGACCGGCGAGGCTGTGCGACGGATGGCGGAGCTTAGCACAGCGCACACTATATATGGGGCTTCGCACCCCGGCAAGGCACTACCGGTAGCGTACGGGCCTAGGGCCTTCCCCTATGGCGCCGATGGCCCGTGCCGTTGCGCCACGCGCCCTGGAGGCTCAACGCTGCAGGCGCGGCAAGGAGGGCCGGGTCGCTCGCAGACAGCGACGCAGCTGCGGCCAGTCGAATCCTGCACCGGGGTCGTGCTTGCGGCCGGGGGCAACGTCTTCGTGACCCACCGTTTCCACTATCGGATAGCGCCTTGCGAGCACGCGCAGCAGGCCGGCCGCACGGCGGTACTGTGCGGCCTCGAAGTGCTGCCCTTCGAGACCTTCAAGCTCGACGCCAATCGAGTAGTGGTTGCAGTTCTCGCGGCCACGCCACGACGACGCTCCGGCGTGCCAGGCGCGCTGCTCGCAGGACACGAACTGCAGCAACTCACCACCGCGCCGAATCAGGAAATGCGCCGAGACCCGCAGCCCGCGCAGTTGGTCATAGTACGGGTGGGCGTCGCAATCCAGCCGGTTGGTGAACAACCGCTCGATCGCATCGCCGCCGTACTCTCCTGGCGGCAGGCTGATCGAATGCAGCACCACCAGGCTGATGTCGGTGTCCGGCGGCCGCGCGTCGAAGTTGGGCGACGGCAGCGCCCGCGCGCCGCCCCACCAGCCCTCGCGCCAACGTGCGCTAGCCCGGGTCGCCAAGGCTGTCGCCCGCCGTCACGCCCAGGCGGGCCATGCGGTAGCGCATCTGGCGCAGCGACAGGCCCATGCTGGCGCCTGCCGCGGTGCGGTTGTAGCGGTAGCGCTCCAGCGCACGCACCAGCATGTCGCGCTCCACCGCATCCAGGTAGGCCTGCAGGTCCGAGGGCAGCGCCACCGCCTGGCCCGACGGCTCCGGCTGCAGCGGCGCCGGCCGCGGCGGCAGTTCGTCCAGTGCGGGGGCCACCGGTTCGGGCACCAGGCCGTCGGGCAGGCCCAACTCCTCGCGCTCGATGACCTCGCCACCTGACAGCGCCAGCGCACGCTGCAACAGATTCTCCAGTTCGCGCACGTTGCCCGGGAAGGCATAGCCCGACAGCCGCTGCAGCGCCGCCCCGCTGAGCCGGGGCACCGGCAGCACACCGGCGTCGCGAGCGATGCGCTCCAGCACCGCGGCACAGATCAGCGGCAGGTCGGCGATCCGTTCGCGCAGTGGCGGCAAGCGGATGCCGATGACGTTGAGCCGGTAGAAAAGGTCCTGGCGGAAGCGGCCGGCATGCACCTCCTCGCCCAGGTCGCGATGCGTGGCACTGACTATGCGCACGTTCACCGGCGCTTCGCTCACCGCGCCAATCGGCCGCACCGCACGCTCCTGGATCACGCGCAGCAGCTTGCTCTGCATCGACAGCGGCAGGTCGCCGATCTCGTCCAGGAACAAGGTGCCGCCCTGCGCCGCCTGAAAGAAGCCCTCCCGATCATCGACCGCGCCGGTGAAGGCACCCTTGCGGTAGCCGAAGAACTCGGCCTCCAGCAGGTTTTCCGGGATGGCTCCGCAGTTCACCGCGATGAAGGGGCCGCTGGCGCGCGAAGACAGCTCATGCACCGCCCGTGCCACCAGTTCCTTGCCCGTGCCCGACTCGCCATTGACCAGCACGGGCGCCATGCTGCGCGCCACCTTGGCGACCATCGCATGCACCTGCTGCATGCTGTCGGTCTGCCCAACCAGCCGCTGCAAGGCTGGCGCAGGCGCAGGCGGCTGGTCCGAGGCCCGCCGGCGCGGCACGGCCGGC
>JAFLDH010000189.1 GCA_017302505.1 Burkholderiales bacterium | reverse complement strand
GGGATCTTCGAGCTCGAGGTCGGTGATCAGAATCGCGGGGGTGGCGAGGTCGATGCGCGTGGCCAGCGCGGTGTCGAGCGCCAGCTGCGAAAGCACGCCGCCGGGCCAGAACACGCCCTCGACATAGCTGCGCTCAAGCGCGCGCCCGTGGCCGCGCCGAATGTCGACCTGGCCATATTCGCCGACGATATCGAAGATTTCGCCCAGCAGCTGGGCCAGTGGGGGGTCGAAGCAGAGCGACTCGGCCAGGTGCGCCAGCTGGGCCTGGCCCGCCAGCGGCAGCGTCTGGCAGTCGAGCTCGGCCAGGATCTCGGCCGTGTGCTGCCCCAGCGACGGCGCCGGCCGCGTGAACACCGCGGCGTCCACCGACAGGTCCACCGGATGCGGCGCGATCGGCGCATGGCGGGCGCTGCCGCTGATCGGCCGCTCCTGCAGCAGGCCGGCGGCGCGGATGTGCGGATCGTCCAGCGCCTGCTGCGGGCTCAGCACCGGCGCGGCGGGCAGCTTGGCCTTGGCCAGCGCGCCCAGCACTTCCTCGACCGTGCGGCCGGCGCACCAATCGGCCATCAGCCGGCTGAGCTCGGCGCTGTGGTCGCCGCGCTGCTCGTCGTCGGCAAAGCGCGGGTCCTGCAACAGATCGGGCCGGCCGATCAGCTGGCACCAGCGCTCGAACATCGCCTGGCCGATGGTGGCCACCACCAGCCAGCCGTCGCGGGCGCGGAACAGGTCGCTGGGCGCGGCCGTGAAGCCGCGGCTGCCCTGCGGCACGCGGTCGGGCGCCTTCAATGCCTGCTCGATCAGCAGCGAATTGGTCATCACCAGCGAGGTGCGCAGCAGCGAGCCTTCCACATGCTGGCCGTGGCCGCTGCGCTCGCGCGCCCACAGCGCGGCCATCGTGCCCATGGCCAGCGCCTGCGCGGTGCTGACGTCGACGAAGGGCGCGGCGGTGCGCACCGGCGCATCGGGCAAGCCGGACATGTACATCGCGCCGCTCATCGCCTGGCCGATGGAATCGAAGCCCGGCCGGTCGCTGTAGGGGCCGCCGGGCCCGTAGGCTGTGACGGTGGCCAGCACGATGCGCGGGTTCAGGGCCGACAGCGTGGCCCAGTCCAGGCCCAGCTGCTTCAGCGTGGCCGGCGGCAGGTTGGCGACCACCGCGTCGGCGGTGGCCACCAGCTGGCGCACGATCTGCCGGCCGGCCGGGCTGGCCAGGTCCAGCGTCAGGCAGCGCTTGTTGCGGTTCATCTGCAGGAACAACCCGCCTTCGCCGGCCTCGGTGACGGGCGGGATGAAGCGGTCCTCGCCGCCTTCGATGCGCTCGACGCGGATCACGTCGGCACCCATGTCGCCCAGCAGCGCGGCGCAGTAGGGGCCGGCGATGAAGCGTCCGAAATCCAGCACGCGCAGGCCGGTCAGCAGGGCCATGAGAGTTCCTTTCACACAGCAACGGGGGCAGGGCCAGTCTAGCGCGCGGCCCCGTGGCTGCGGCTGCGGACTTGACCCAACGCAAGGCGGCTGCCCCCGGCCGCGCCCCAGAATGGCTCATCGCCCCAACCCGTACGAGCCCACCGTGAGCACGCACCTGACCGCCGGCCAAAGTGCCTTGCTGGAAGCCGCCCTGACCACCCGCCAGCGCGAACTGGACCGCCGGCTGGCCGAGCACCAGGGCGGCCTGTCGCGCGCCGAGCATGCCCGCGAGGTGCTCAACCAGGACAGTGACGACATCTCGCACCGCGAGGCCGACCGCGAGATGGACATGGCACTGAACGACCGCGAGCTCGGCGAGCTGGGCGAGGTCAGCGCCGCGCTGCGTCGCCTGCATAACGGCAGCTACGGCCAGTGTGCCGATTGCGGCGAGGGCATCGCCTTCGACCGGCTGAAGGTCGAGCCCTGGGCGTTGCGCTGCGTCGGCTGCGAGTCCCGGCGCGAGACGTCGCGCCGCGCCTGAAACCCTTCACCTCCAAGGAAAACCACGATGACCACCTTCCATGCCCTGGCCTGGGTCGACCACCAGCAGGCCCAGATCTTCCAGTTCGACGCCCAGCATGTGGAGTCGCAGAAGATCCGCCCGCACTCGCGCCACACCAAGCAGCATGGCAGCGCAGTGCGCAGCGAGCATGAGTTCTATGCCGAAGTCTGTGACGGCCTGGCCGGCATCACCGAGGTGCTGGTGGTGGGGCCGAAGACCGGGCTGGCCGATTTCCGCCACTACGTCGAGAAGCACCGCCCGGCTGTCGGCAAGCAGATCGTCGGCTGGGAGGCGCACGAGCACGCCACCGAGAACCAGCTGGTGGCGCTGGCGCGGCAGTTCTTCCTGAAGTACGACCGCATGGCCGGTACGCCCACACCGAGCTGAGACTTTCCGCCTTGCCGCTATCCTGAAGCTGCGGCGCGCCCTGCGCCGCGCAGGAGGAGGCATGGCCACCAAGACACGCAAGCCGCGCACCGCAGCCACCCCGCCAGCCGCGGAGCCCAGGCAGCGGCTGACCCGCCACGTGGTCGATGCGGCCTACCTGGACAAGCCGGCGCACCTGCGCACCCGCCAGGAGCGGCTGGACGCGGGCAAGGCGCTGCGGGTCAGCTGCCCGCGCGAAAGCCACGCCGGCTTCGCGCCGGCGGCCGACAGGGTGGACCCGATCGAGTTGCTCGAACGCAGCAGCCTCGGCCGCATCCCGCACCTGGTGCCCATCCGCTACGGCCGCATGCTGGCCTCGCCCTTCGCCTTCTACCGCGGCGCGGCGGCGATCATGGCCGCCGACCTGGCCGACACGCCCTGCACCGGCATCGGCGTGCAGGCCTGCGGCGACGCGCACCTGATGAACTTCGGCGCCTTCGCCACGCCCGAGCGGCGCATCGTCTTCGACATCAACGACTTCGACGAGACCTATCCCGCGCCGTGGGAATGGGACCTGAAGCGCCTGGCGGCCAGCTTCGTCATTGCCAGCCGGCACAACGGTCACAAGCCGGGCGAGGCGCGTGCCGCCGCGGCCGCGGTGGTGGGCCACTACCGCGACCGCCTGCGCGAGCTGGCCGAGATGCCCACGCTGGCGGCCTGGTACTCGTACCTGGACTACGAGAAGATCGTCGACGACACGAACGACGACGAACTGCGCCGCCGCCGCCGCAAGATGCTGGACAAGGCACTGCAGCGCGACGCGGCCGCCGAGTTCGTGAACCTGGCGCACATCGACGGCGGCAAGCCGCGCATCAAGGACGTGCCGCCGCTGATCTACCACTCCGACGACCAGAAGGACCCGGGCTTCGCCGAGCGGGCCCGGGTCAACATCCAGCGCTACCGCGATTCGCTGCCGCGCGAGCGGCATGTGCTGTTCGACCGCTACGAGGTGGCCGACGTGGCCATCAAGGTGGTGGGCGTGGGCAGCGTGGGCACGCTGTGCGCGGTGGCGCTGCTGTTCGCGGCCGAGGACGACCCGCTGTTCCTGCAGGTGAAGGAGGCGCGCGATTCGGTGCTGGCGCCCTACGTGGACTACCCTGGCTTCGCGTCGAACGGCGAGCGCGTGGTCTTCGGCCAGCGGCTGATGCAGGCCGCGTCCGACGTGTTCCTGGGCCACATGGTCAGCCCGCTGGACCAGCACCTTTACGTGCGCCAGCTGCGTGACGTGAAGGTCAAGCCGCTGGTGGAGATCTACAGCCCGCAGAACATGCTGGACTACGCGCGCAGCACCGGCTGGGCGCTGGCCCGGGCGCATGCCCGCTCCGGCGACGCGGCGGTGCTGGCCGGCTACATCGGCAAGGGCGACGACCTGCCCGAGGCGCTGGCCGAGTTTGCCGTGGCCTATGCCGACCAGAACGAGCGCGACCATGCGGCGCTACGCGATGCCGTGCGTGCCGGCCGCATCGAAATAGAGAGCGAGGTCGAATAACCGGGTTTTCCCCGGTGCAGCTGGGCGGCCGCGCATTGACGGCCGGCACCGGCCGGCGACAATCCGGCCCACTTGGCGCCCCGAGCGCCGCTGCCGACCGAGCACGCCATGAACGACATGACCCTGAACCTGGCCGACGAGGCCACCGTGCAGCGCCTGGCCGATGCACTGGCCCTGCAGCGCAAGGCCTATCTCGACCACCCGGTGCCCACCTTCGAGGAGCGCAAGGCAGACCTGCGCACGCTGCAGCGCTTCGTGCGCGAGAACAAGGAGGCGCTGATCAGCGCCATCAGTGCGGACTACGGCCACCGCTCGCGGCACGAGACGCTGCTGGCCGAGATCGCGCCGGTGATCGACGGCATCGAGCACACGCTGAAGCACCTGAAGCAGTGGATGAAGCCGCAGAAGCGCGGCGTCGACTGGGTCAGCTTCTTCGGCGCGCGCAACCGCGTCGTGCCGCAGCCGCTGGGCGTGGTGGGCGTGATCGTGCCGTGGAACTTCCCGGTCAACCTGAGCCTGATCCCGCTGAACTACATCTTCGCCGCCGGCAACCGCGCGATGGTCAAGATGAGCGAGAACTCGCGCCACCTGGCCCGGCTGCTCATCGAGAAGATGCCTGCGTACTTTCCACCCGAGAAGCTGCAGTTCTTCGACGAGACCGGCGGCGTCGGCATCGAGTTCTCCAAGCTGCCCTTCGACCACCTGCTGTTCACCGGCTCGGGCAACACCGGCCGCTCGGTGATGGCTGCCGCGGCGCGCAACCTGTGCCCGGTGACGCTGGAACTCGGCGGCAAGTCGCCGGCCATCGTCTTCGACGACCACCCGCTGCGCGTGGCGGCCGAGCGCATCCTGTTTGCCAAGCTGCTGAACGCCGGGCAGATCTGCACCACGGTGGACCATGCCTTCGTGCCGCAGCGCAGCGTGGACGAGTTCGTGCAGATGGCGCGCGAGATCGTGCCGCAGCGCTACCCGCAGCTTTCGTCGCCCGACTACACCTCGGTGATCGACGAGCGCTCCTTCGACCGGCTGCTGCATGCGCTGAACGAGGCGCAGGAACGCGGTGCCACGCTGGTGCCGCTGCTGCCCGGCGCGGTGCACGACCGGGCGCTGCGCAAGATCACCCCGCATATCGTGCTGAACGCGCCCGACGATTGCCTGCTGATGCAGCGCGAGATCTTCGGCCCCATCCTGCCGGTGATGGGCTACGACGACGTGAACGCGGTCATCGCGCGCATCAACGCCGGGCCGCGGCCGCTGGCGGTGTACCCCTTCAGCCTGCAGCCGGCGCGGGTGCAGACGGTGCTGGACAGGGTGATGTCGGGCGGCGTGTCGGTCAACGACGCGGTCATGCACGTCGGCCAGCACGACCTGCCCTTCGGCGGCGTCGGCGCCTCGGGCATGGGCCACTACCACGGGCGCGAAGGCTTCGAGACCTTCAGCAAGCTGCGCCCGGTGTTCTACCAGGCGCGCTTCTCCAGCCTGAAGCTGCTGATGCCGCCTTACGGCAAGTTTGCCGACCGCATGCTGGGCTTCCTGACCAAGTAGCCGCTGCGGCCGTCGGCCGGCGCGTTCAGCGCAGGTGCTTGGCCCAGAAGTAGAGCGTGCGGTCCCACGCGGTGGCCGCCGCCTCGGGCTTGTACTCGGTGATCGGCAGCCGGTTGGCGCCCACCTGCGTCTCGTTGGCGAAGGCGTGCATCGCGTCGTAGCGGTGGAACTCGTGGTTCACGCCAGCGGCGCTGAGCATCTTCTCCAGATCGTCCACCTTGGCGATGGGGAAGGGCGCGTCATGCAGCGCCCAGTGGGCCATCAGCGGGATCTTAATCTTGCTGGCATCGATGTACTCCAGCGGCGGGTAGCCGTAGAAGACGACGCCGGCATCGGCCTCGGGCACGAACACGGCGGCCAGCAGCGTGAGCGCGCCGCCCATGCAGTAGCCGCTGACGCCGACCTTGGTGCCACGCGCCTTCAGGTATTGCACCGCGCCGCGCACGTCCTGCCCGGCGGCATCGCCGAAGTTCAGGTTGGTCATCAGGTGCTCGGCCTCGGCCGCCTCGACCGTGCTCTTGCCGCGGTACAGGTCGGGTACCAGCGCCACGTAGCCGGCGGCGGCGTAGCGGTCGGCCACGCCCTTGATCTGCGCGTTCATGCCCCACCATTCCTGGATCACCACGATGCCCGGCGCACCTGTGGCATTGGCCGGCTCGGCCAGGTAGCCCTGCACGCTCTGCCCGTCGGGGCGCTTGAATTCGACCATCTTGCCCATGCAACGTCTCCTGCGGTTGGAAGCCGGCCGAGAATAGCGCACCGCCACCGCACGAGGCCAGAGCCATGTCCTATCTGGACGATCCCCGCGTCCTGTTCGCTGCCGAGCGCACGCTGCTGGCCTGGCAGCGCACGGCGATCGCGCTGATGGGCTTTGGGTTCGTCGTCGAGCGCTTCGGGCTGTTCCTGCGCATGGTGAGCCAGCAGCCGTTGAACGCGTCGCAGCGCGGCTTCTCGCTGTGGCTGGGCGTGGCGCTGCTGGTGCTGGGCGCGGCCGTGGCGGTGCTGTCGGCACTGCAGTTCCGCAGCGTGATCCGCGGCCTGGGCGAGAAGGAAATCCCGCGCGGCTACTGGACGCAGATCGGTGTGTGGCTGAACTTCATCCTGGCCGCGGTGGCGCTGGCGCTGGCCGTGCACTTCGTCCTGTCCGAATAGCATGGGCCTGTACCAGCGCTACCTGCTGCCCAGGCTGGTGCAGTGCGCCTGTGGCAGCCCGGTGGTGGACCGCCAGCGCAGCAAGGTGGTGCCGCAGGCGCAGGGCGAGGTGCTGGAGATCGGCTTTGGATCGGGCCTGAACCTGCCGCATTACCGGCGCGAGCAGGTGACGAAGTTGTGGGCGCTGGAGCCGTCTGCCGAGATGCGTGCGCTGGCCGCCGCGCGCGTGGCCGCGTCGGGGCTGGACCTGCACTGGCTGGACCTGCCCGGCGAGGCGGTGCCGCTGCCGGACCAAAGCGTCGATTGCGTGGTGATGACCTACACGCTGTGCACCATCCCCGACACGGCGGCGGCGCTGGCGCAGGTGAAGCGCGTGTTGCGCCCGGGCGGGCGGCTGCTGTTCTGCGAACACGGTGCCGCGCCCGACGCCGAGGTGCGCCGCTGGCAGGACCGGCTGGACGGGTGGTGGGGCCGCTTCGCCGGTGGCTGCCACCTCAACCGCGAGATCGAACCGCTGATCCGGTCGGCCGGGTTCCGCTTCGATGAACTGCAGCGGGCGTACCTGCCGAAGACGCCGCGTTTCGCGGGCTACAACACCTGGGGAATTGCGCGGGTAGGGTAAGGGTGGGTGGCCCAGCTTCAGCTTCAGCTTGGTCGGGTCTCCCGACGCGACGGAGCGCCTTCACAAGTACCTGCAATGCAGCGGTAGGAGCCGGTCGGCCCGGCGAGGCGGACTCGCGCTGACTATCAGCGAGCCGACCTCCATCCGATCGGCCGTCGTCGCCACGAATATCAGCGAAGCGTGCAGCAATTCGTGGTCAGGCAGCTGTCGATGACTGGCAGGAATATCTTGGCCCTGGTCTTCCCTGTGCGCCTGCGGCCCACTAGGGCGGTCAACGTCCTTGCGGACCTTATAGCGGGCGCTTGAGCCTCTTCGCCCGTAGCCATTGAACGAGCACAAGACCGAGCAGCACGAGCTGCCACATCGCGGGCTCCGGGACGGCGGTCACGTCGGTAGCGGCCAGCATTACAGAACCCGTCTGCGTGAACTGAATCAGCGCGTCGAACTCAGGCACGCCAGGGTCAATGCCCGACACGAAGAACCAAGCGACTCCGTCGGCAAAGGCGTGCGATCGAAAATCGAAGGTCTCACCCAGACCTACGGAAAAGTGTCTGCCTTCGACTTCCAGATCGAAGGCAAGCGGGTCGCCCAGTGGCGTCAAGAGGGACACAGCCACCATGCGGCTACCCGTTGCAGTGAACAGCGTGCCTCCGGTGTTTGGTGGGTCGAAACGAACCGGGCTGCTGGTGTCATTGATTTCGGTGCTGAACAGCTGTGTGGGCAGGGCAGGGCCGTCATTGCCCAAGCGGAGCGGCACATTTGTGCCGGGTTGACGCTCGGTAGGTCCAGGCTGGGATGGGCGCGCCTTGAGTGGCGGCAAAGGCAGATCCAAGTCGTATAGGGCATTGAACGCACCATTGACTGAGTTTGCCGCACTACCGGCAAGGAATCCTTCAATCGCGTAGGCAGCATCGCCTGGCCTTGCAACCGAAGCGATTCCGCCGCCCTTCTCGGAGTAGTCGACGCCCAGGGACTGGCCCGTGATCTTCATAGCCACGTACAAAGACGCCGATAAAGGCGCGAACGCATTGGCCATGTCATTGGCGATGTCGCCTGAATCGCCAAGCTTGGACAGACCCGCACGTTGCATTGCAGCACCAGCAGCGCCGCGGGCTTGATACTCGATGTGCTTGATTAACTGGTTCTGCGTGAGGGACTCGCCGCTGAAAGAAGACTTGGACTCGCGCTCCTTGATCACCTCAGCAACCAGCACGCGGCCGTAGGCGTGGTCCTCGAATGCATCGCCCGGCCCCAAAGTGCTCATATAGGTGCGCAGGGCGCGCCTTGCCAAGTTGTCGGCGTACTCGGCCTTCGTTGTCGCGTCGTAGGCGAATTTCACCGTCACGTTGCCCGTGGTGCGGTAGGTGCCGCTGTAGTCGCCCAACGTGCCAGGCAACCTGTCGTTGCTCGAGCTAACCGCTACCACCTTGCTTGACAACAACTCGGCCGGATAGGCGCCCAGGCTCGCCCAACTGGCCACGTCGGCGAACGTAAAGCTGTTGCCCACAGTGTGGGCTCCGCAGAAGCCGAAGGGGTTCGGGATGCAGTCCAGTGTCACTTGGCGCAAGAGTGACGCCCGAGGCAGCCGCAGCCCCAAGCCACTGAAATCGAATGCCAGTTCGCCGCGTCCTTCAGCAAAGCGGGTGCCTACAGGCACGGAGCGGTAAAGGGTTTGCGTCAAGGCCATGCGGGTCTGAGCATCCAGCGACACGTTCACGCCCTCAAGTACGCCCAGGGTGTTGTCGAAGCTGGGAAAACTGAACTCAGTGGCCGACTCACCGCGCATGGTGTAGGTGAAGTCGAATGGCACGACGCGCGTGTCAAGCAAGATGCGGCGAAAGTCAGCTGTCTGCGCCTGGATCGGCAGTGCAGTAAGCAGGGACAAGAGAAGCAGGGACTGGCCTGCTGCCGGTTCCGTTGACACCGACTTAGGCTCGTTGAGCCTTCTCGAACTCTATCGGACTGACGTACCCCAGCGTTGAATGCCTGCGCACCGGGTTGTAGAACCGCTCGATGTAGTCGAA
>JAFLDH010000188.1 GCA_017302505.1 Burkholderiales bacterium | reverse complement strand
GGCCGCGGCGGCGCTGGCCGCGGCGGCGATGCCGGCCGGCCCACCGCCCAGCACCAGCACTTCGGCTTCGGCCAGCAGCGGCGTGCGGCGCGCGGCTTCGGTCACCCAGGTTTCACTCATGGGCGGATTATCACGACGCGCTTGATAGCATCCCCTCGCCCTGCGGCACCACAAGACGAGGAGACGCCATGACCACCCACCCCATCCGCCTGTTCCTGTTGATCGGCCTGCCACTCGTGCTGGCGGCTTGCCAGACCCCACCGCCGATCTCCGCCGAAGCGGTGGGTGAAATCCGCAAGGGCTCCGGCTATCTGAACGGCTATCTGGACCGCAAGCAGTTGCCCGACAGCCTGGCGCTGCTGCCCCCGCCGCCGGCAGCCAACTCGGCCCAGGCCGCCGCCGACATGGACACCTTCAAGAGCACGCGCGCGCTGCGCAACACGCCGCGCTGGGCGCTGGCGGCGCAGGATGCGAATCTCAAGTTCCCGGCCGCGGCCTCGACCTTTGCCTGTGCGCTGAACATTCCGATTTCGGCGGAAGGCACGCCCAACCTGAACATGCTGCTGCGGCGCACGCTGGCCGATGCCGGGCTGGCCACCTATGCCGCGAAGGACAAGTACAACCGCCAGCGCCCCTTCGTGGTGACCGGCGAGGAAACCTGCACGCCGGCCGAGCAGCCCGCGCTGTCCAAGGACGGCGCCTACCCTTCGGGCCATTCATCGATCGGCTGGGCCTGGGCGCTGGTGCTGGTGCAGGCGGCGCCGCAACAGATGAATGCACTGCTGCAGCGTGGTTACGCCTATGGGCAAAGCCGCGTGATCTGCGGCGTGCACTGGCAAAGCGATGTGGACGCAGGCCGTGTGGTCGGCGCCGCCGCGGTGGCCCGCCTGCAGGGCGACGAGACTTTCCGCGCCCAGCTGGCCCTGGCCCGCGACGAGATCGCGCAGGCTCAAGCCAAGGGGCTGAAGCCGAATGCGGATTGCGCCGCGGAGGCGGCGGCGCTGAAGCTGTAGCGCAGGGTGGCGCCTTCCGTGCCCGGGCACGGAAGGCGCATTCGGTTCAATCCGCCTGCTTGCGCAGGAAGGCCGGGATCTCGATCTCGTCCATGCCGTTGCTGGACAGCGCCTCCACCTTGGCGGCCGCCGTCTGCGAGCGCGCGGTGCGCCAGACGCTGGGCGTGTTCATGTTGCTGTAGTCCTGCGGCGCAGCGCCGACATGGCTCGGCTGCACCGGCTGGTTCAGGATCGGCAGGTTGTCGGTGCCGGTGCGCGTCAGCGGTTGCTGCACCACCGTCAGCGGCGGCTGCGCGCGGCGCGCCACCGAGCTCAGCCCGGTGGCGATGACGGTCACGCGCAGCTGGTCGCCCAGGCCCTCGTCGTAGGCGGTGCCGAAGATCACGTGCGCATCGTCCGCGGCATAGCGGCGGATGGTGTTCATCGCGTTCTTGCTTTCCGACAGCTTGAAGGTCTGCTTGCTGGCGGCGATCAGCACCAGCACGCCGCGCGCGCCGCTCAGATCGATGCCTTCCAGCAGCGGGCAGGCCACGGCCGATTCGGCGGCCTTGGTGGCGCGGTCCGGGCCGCCGGCCTGCGCCGTGCCCATCATCGCCTTGCCGGGCTCGCTCATCACCGTCTTCACGTCCTCGAAGTCGACGTTCACCAGCCCCGGCACGTGGATGATGTCGCTGATGCCGCCCACCGCGTTCTTCAGCACGTCGTTGGCATGCGCGAAGGCCTGGTCCTGGGTGACGTCGTCGCCCATCACCTCGAGCAGCTTCTCGTTCAGCACGACGATCAGGCTGTCGACATTGGCTTCCAGCTCGGCCACGCCGTTGTCGGCCTGGGCACCGCGGCGCTTGCCCTCGAACTCGAAGGGCTTAGTCACCACGCCCACCGTCAGGATGCCCATCTCCTTGGCCACGCGGGCGATCACCGGCGCGGCGCCGGTGCCGGTGCCGCCGCCCATGCCGGCGGTGATGAACAGCATGTGCGCGCCGCTGATGGCTTCCTTGATGCGCTCCACCGCTTCCTCGGCGGCGTTGCGGCCGACATCGGGCTTGCTGCCGGCGCCCAGGCCGCTGGCGCCCAGCTGCACCAGCTCGGCGGCGCGGCTGCGGTTCAGCGCCTGGGCATCGGTGTTGGCGCAGATGAACTGCACGCCCTGCACCCCTTGGGCGATCATGTGCTCGACGGCGTTGCCCCCACCGCCGCCCACGCCGATCACCTTGATCTGCGTGCCCTGGTCAAACTCCTCGATCATTTCGATAGCCATGTGCGCCTCCTAGTCAGCTGCAGTTGCCAATGAACAAATGAACCACCCACTACCCACGAACCTGGAACCTCTGCGGCATTGCCCGGGCTCCTTTTAGAAATTCCCCAAGAACCAATCCTTCGCGCGCCCGACGATGGTCTTCATCGAGCCGGCCTGCTGCGCGGCCTTGAGACCGCGCGCACGCGCCGAGCGCGCCTCCTCCAGCAAACCCATCACGGTGGCCGAACGCGGGTTGGCCACCATGTCCGACAGCGGGCCGCCGTACAGCGGCAGGCCCTTGCGCACCGGCTTCAGGAAGATGTCCTCGCCCAGCTCGACCATGCCGGGCATCACCGCGCTGCCGCCGGTGAGCACGATGCCGCTGGACAGCAGCTCCTCGTAGCCGCTCTGGCGGATGACCTGGTGCACCAGCGAGAAGATCTCCTCCACCCGCGGCTCGATCACGCCGGCCAGCGCCTGGCGGCTCAGGCGTCGCGGCGCGCGGTCGCCCAGGCCCGGCACCTCGATCTCCTGGTTCGGATCGGCCAGCAGTTGCTTGGCCACGCCGTATTCGACCTTGATCTCTTCCGCGTCCTTGGTGGGCGTGCGCAGCGCCATCGCGATGTCGCTGGTGATCAGGTCGCCGGCGATCGGAATCACCGCAGTGTGGCGGATCGCGCCGTCGGTGAAGATCGCCACGTCGGTGGTGCCGGCGCCGATGTCCACCAGCGCCACGCCCAGGTCGCGCTCGTCGGCGCTCAGCACACCGGCGCTGGACGCGCTGGGGTTCAGCACCAGCCGCTCCACTTCCAGCCCGCAGCGGCGCACGCACTTCAGGATGTTCTCGGCCGCGCTCTGCGCACCGGTGACGATGTGCACCTTCACCTCGAGCCGGCTGCCGCTCATGCCCACCGGCTCTTTCACCTCGTGGCCGTCGATGACGAATTCCTGCGGCTCCACCAGCAGCAACCGCTGGTCATTGGGGATGTTGATGGCCTTGGCGGTCTCGACCACGCGCGCCACGTCCACCGGCGTGACCTCGCGGTTGTCGCGCACGATCACCATGCCGGTGGAGTTCTGGCCGCGGATGTGGCTGCCGGTGATGCCGGTGTAGACGCTGGCGATCTTGCAGGCGGCCATCATCTCGGCCTCCTTCAGCGCCTCCTGGATGCTCTGCACGGTGGCGTCGATGTTGACCACCACGCCGCGCTTCAGGCCATGCGCCGGCGCCACGCCGAGGCCGGCCACGCGCAGCTCGCCGCCGGGCAGCACCTCGGCCACCACCACCATCACCTTGGCAGTGCCGATGTCCAGGCCGACGACCAGGTCCTTGTTCTCTTTGGCCATGGGCGTTCCCCTACCTTGTCTTTTTCGCCACCGGCACGGCCGGCGCGATCGTGGTCGTGATGCCGCGCAGCCGCACTGCATAGCCGTCGCCATGGCGCAGGTCGGCGTATTCCAGGTCGCGCTGGAAGCGGCCGGTGATCTGGCTCACCGTGCGCAGGAAGCGCTCGGTGCGGGCCACCACCTCGTCCTCGCTGCCGCGGCCCAGCTGCAGCTCGGCGCCGCTGTCCAGCGCCACCCGCCAGGAACCGCGCCCCGACAGGTAAAGCGTCTCGATCTCCAGCTTCTGCGCGGCCAATACCGGCTGCAGCCGGCGGTACAGCGACAGCATCGGCGCCGAGCTGCCGGCCGGCCCGCTGAACTCGGGCAGGCCCTCGTCCTCGACATCGCCGACGTTGGCCTCGAAAACCTCGCCCTGCGCGTTGACCAGCCGCTCGTTGCCGTCCTCGCCCTGCCACAGCGCCACCGCATGGTGCTCGTCCAGGTGCACCGCCAGACGGTCGGGCCAGACGCGGCGCAGCGTGGCCTGGCGCACCCACGGCACCGCTTCGAAGGCGGCGCGCGCCTTGTCCAGGTCGATCGAGAGCAGGTTGCCCGAAAGCCGCGGCGCAGCGTTGGCCCGGATGGTGGCCACGCTGTTGCGCTGCAGGTCGCCTTCCAGCTGGATGACGCGGATCGACAGCCAGGGCGCGCGCGACAGCCACAGCAGCGCCGCCGCCACCAGCCCGGCGGCCGCCAGCGCAAACAGCGCGCTGGCCACGCCGTTCATCAGGCGGATGTCGAAGGGCAGGGGGCTGTCGGTGGCCATCGCTTCAGGCTCCAGCGCGCGGCGCCGCGTCCAGCGCGGCATCGGCCAGCAGTTGCAGGCACAGCTGTTCGTAGCTGATGCCGGCGGCGCGCGCCGACATCGGTACCAGCGAATGCCCGGTCATGCCGGGCGAGGTGTTCATCTCCAGCAGGAAGAACTTGCCGTCGCGGGCACGGCGCATCAGGTCGGCGCGGCCCCAGCCGCGGCAGCCCAGCGCACGGTAGGCGGCCACCACGATGCGCTGCACCTCGGCTTCTTCCTCGGCCGGCAGACCGCTCGGGCAGTGGTAGCCGGTGTCGTCGGAGAAGTACTTGTGCTGGTAGTCGTAGTTGCCGTCCGGCGCGGCGATCCGGATCACCGGCAGCGCGCGCGCCTGGGCGCCGCTGCCCAGCACCGGGCAGGTGAGCTCGGTGCCCTCGATGAACTCCTCGCACAGCACGTCGGGGTCGTACTGGGTGGCCAGCGTCACCGCGTCCTGCATCTGTGAATAACCCAGCACCTTGGTGATGCCGATCGACGAGCCCTCGCGCGGCGGCTTCACCACCAGTGGCAGGCCCAGCTGATCGGGCACCTCGCGGATGCGCTCGCGCTGCAGTTCATCACCGGACAGCCGGACCCAGCGCGGCGTGGGCAGCCCCTCGGCCAGCCAGACTCGCTTGGTCATCACCTTGTCCATGCAGATGGCCGAGGCCATCACGCCCGAGCCGGTGTAGGGGATGCCCAGCAGCTCCAGCGCGCCCTGCACGGTGCCGTCCTCGCCGTGGCGGCCGTGCAGCGCGATGAACACGCGCTGGAACCGCTCGGCCTTCAGGTCGGACAGGTCCTCGTGCGCCGGGTCGAAGGCGCTGGCGTCCACCCCCTGCGACAGCAGCGCCTTCAGCACGCCGTTGCCGGACATCAGCGACACCTCGCGCTCGGCCGAGCTGCCGCCCATCAGCACGGCCACCTTGCCCATGGACTTGGCGACAGCGTTCATCGTGCGCCCTCCAGCCGATCCTTCAATTTCTGCGCCACCGTGCCGATGGAGCCGGCACCCATGGCGATGACCACATCGCCGTCGCGCACCTGCTCGGTGAGAACGGGCACCAGCTCGGCCACGTTGTCGACGAAGATCGGGTCCACCTTGCCGGCCACCCGCAAGGCCCGGGCCAGCGCGCGGCCGTCGGCAGCGACGATCGGCGCCTCGCCGGCGGCATAGACCTCGGTCAGCAGCACCACGTCGGCGCTGCCCATCACCTTGACGAAATCCTCGAAGCAGTCGCGCGTGCGGGTGTAGCGGTGCGGCTGGAAGGCCAGCACCAGGCGCCGCCCCGGGAAGGCACCGCGCGTCGCGGCGATCACCGCCGCCATCTCCACCGGGTGGTGGCCGTAGTCGTCGATCAGCGTGAAGCGGCCGCCTCCCGAGGATCCCGGCGCAGCAATCTCTCCATAGCGCTGGAAGCGCCGGCCCACGCCGCTGAACTTGGCCAGCGCGCGCACCATCGGCTCGTCCGGCAGCTCCAGCTCGGTGGCCACCGCCAGCGCGGCCAGCGCGTTGCGCACGTTGTGCTCGCCCGGCAGGTTCAGCGTGATCTGCAGGTCGGGCATCGGCGTGCCGTTGCGGCGCTGCGCGGTGAAGCGCATCTGCCCGCCGGGCAGCGCCTGCACGTCCACCGCACGCACCATCACGCCTTCGTCCAGGCCGTAGCTGACCACCGGGCGCGAGATCATCGGAATGATCGAGCGCACGCCCGGATCGTCGGCGCACAGGATCGCCGCGCCATAGAAGGGCATGCGGTGCACGAAGTCCACGAAGGCCGTCTTCAGCCGCGCGAAGTCGTGGCCGTAGGTCTCCATGTGGTCGGCGTCGATGTTGGTCACCACCGACAGCACCGGGTTCAGGTTCAGGAAGCTGGCGTCGCTTTCGTCGGCCTCGACCACGATGTAGTCGCCGGAGCCCAGCCGCGAGTTGGCGCCGGCGCTGTGCAGCAGCCCGCCGATCACGAAGGTCGGGTCCAGCCCGGCCTCGGCCAGCACGCTGGTCACCAGCGAGGTGGTGGTGGTCTTGCCATGCGTGCCGGCGATGGCGATGCCGCGGCGCAGCCGCATCAGCTCGGCCAGCATCACCGCGCGCGGCACCACCGGCACGCGCTTCGCCCGCGCGGCGATGACCTCGGGGTTGTCGCCCTTCACCGCGGTGGAGGTGACCACGGCTTCGGCGCCGGCGATGTGCGCCGCGTCGTGGCCGATGTGCACGCGGATGCCCAGCGTGGCCAGCCGGCGCGCGGTGGCGCTGTCGCTCTGGTCCGAGCCCGACACGGTGTAGCCCAGGTTGTGCAGGATCTCGGCGATGCCGCTCATGCCCGCGCCGCCGATGCCGACGAAGTGGATGTGCTTGACCGCGTGCTTCACTTGCGCACCAGCCTTTCGATCTCGTCGGCCACGCGCGCCGCGGCGTCGGCGCGCGCCAGCGAGCGCGCCTTCTCGGCCATCGCCAGCAGTGCCGGCCGGTCCAGCGACTGCAGCACCTCGGCCAGCCGCGCGGCCGACAGCTCGGTCTGCGGCAGGTGCATCGCCGCGCCATGCGCCGCCATCCACGCAGCGTTGTCGCGCTGGTGCGAGGTGGTGCTGACGATCAGCGGCACCAGCACGCTGGCCACGCCGGCGGCGCACAGCTCGCTGACCGTCACCGCACCGGCGCGGCAGACGATCACGTCGCAGTCGGCCAGGCGCGCCGCCATGTCGTCAATGAAGGGCAGCACCTCGGCCGTTACGCCGGCCTGCACGTAGGCCGCCTGCACCACGTCGAAATGCGCGGCGCCGGTCTGATGGGTGACCACCGGTCGTTGTTCCACCGGCAGACGCTGCAGCGCCTGCGGCAGCGTGTCGTTCAGCACCTTGGCGCCCAGGCTGCCGCCCACCACCAGCAGCTTCAGCGGTCCGCTGCGGCCGGCAAAGCGCTGCGCCGGTGCCGGCAGCAGCGCGATCGCCTCGCGCACCGGGTTGCCGGTGACCAGCGCGCGCTTGGTGCGCCGCGCATCGTCGCCGTCGAAGCCGAAGGCAATGGCATCGGCCACCGGCAGCAGCGACTTGTTGCTGAGCAGCAGCGACGCATCGGCATTGACCAGCACCAGTGGCTTGCTCAGCAGCGAGGCCATCAGCCCGCCGGGGAAGCAGACATAGCCGCCCATGCCCAGCACCGCATCGGCGCCCCGCCGGCGCAGGATGCCCAGGCATTCCCAGAAGGCCTTCAGCAGGCGCAGGCCGCCCGTCAGCGTGTGCAGCCAGCCGTTGCCGCGCAGGCCGTTGAAGCCGATGGCGTCCAGCGGAATCCGCGTGGGCGGCACCAGCTTGTTCTCCATGCCGCTGCGCGTGCCCAGCCAGCTGACGCTCCAGCCGCGCGATTGCATCTCGCGCGCCACCGCCAGCCCCGGCACGATGTGCCCGCCGGTGCCGGCCGCCATGACCACGAGGTGGCTCATCCTTTACCCCCGCGCATCATGGCCCGGCTTTCGATGTCCACCCGCAGCACGATGGCCATGGCCACCATGTTCATCAGGATGGCCGAGCCGCCGTAGCTCAGCAGCGGCAGCGTCAGCCCCTTGGTGGGCAACACGCCCAGGTTGACGCCCATGTTGATGAAGGCCTGGCCGCCCATCCAGATGCCGATGCCCTGCACCATCAGCCCGGCGAACACACGATCCAGCGCCACCGCTTGCCGGCCGATGACGAAGATGCGCCGCGTCAGCCAGAAGAAGGCAATGATCACCGCGCAGACGCCGACGAAGCCGAGCTCCTCGCCGATCACCGCGAGCAGGAAATCGGTGTGTGCCTCGGGCAGGTAGTGCAGCTTCTCGACGCTGCTGCCCAGCCCCTGGCCGAAGATCTCGCCGCGGCCGAAGGCGATCAGCGAATGCGTCAGCTGGTAGGCCTTGCCCTGCGCATAGGCCGGGTTCCAAGGGTCCAGATAGGCAAAGATGCGCTGCGCGCGCCAGGGGCTCAGCGCGATCATCAGCACGAAGGCGCCGACCAGCACGCCGACGCCCAGCGCGAACATGCGGCCGTTGACGCCGCCCAGGAACAGGATGCCCAGCGCGATCATCGCGATGACCATGAACGCGCCCATGTCCGGCTCGGCCAGCAGCAGCAGGCCCACCACGGCCAGCGCCACCGCCATCGGCCAGACGGCCTGCATGAAGTTTTCCTTCACGTCCATCTTGCGCACCATGTAGCTTGCGGCGTACATGGCGATGGCCAGCTTGGCCAGCTCGCTGGGCTGGAAGCTCATCACGCCCAGCGGGATCCAGCGCCGCGCGCCGTTGACGCCCTTGCCGATGAAGGGCACCAGCACGATCACCAGCGTGGCCAGCGAGAACACGAACAGCCACGGCGCCCAGCGCTCCCAGGCCGACACCGGCACCTGCAGCGTGATCAGGCCGACGACGAAGCCGATGCCGATGAACAGGCTTTGCCGCACCAGGAAGTAGGTGGGCGCGTAGTTCGCGAACTTCGGGTTGTCGGGCAGCGCGATCGAGGCCGAATAGACCATCACCAGGCCCAGCGCCAGCAGGCCGATGGTCACCGCCAGCAACGGCCGGTCGAAGAAGGCCAGGCTGGTGTTGCGCTGCGGCGTGATCTGCACCTGGTCGCGCACCGGCAGCGCCGCGGCATCCTTGCGGCCCGGCCAGGCCTGGGCGAGCCTGGCGATCCAGCCGGGGCGGGCGTCGGCCGTCATGCCACCACCTCGCCGCTTTCGGCGGCCAGCGCCTGCACCGCGGCCACGAAGACTTCGGCGCGGTGGGCGTAGTTGCGGAACATGTCCAGGCTGGCGCAGGCCGGCGACAGCAGCACCGCGTCACCGGGCCGCGCCTGGCCGAAGCACCA
>JAFLDH010000187.1 GCA_017302505.1 Burkholderiales bacterium | reverse complement strand
GCCAGCGCCTGGTGGCCGCGCGGTGCGGCGCTGGGGGCCGCGGCGGGTGCTGTCAGGGGTGCAGCTTGGGACATGCGGCCTCCGACGTCAGGGCAGGGGCAGGGCATGGCCCCACGGCCACAGGGCGCTGAGGGCCGCAGCCACGACCACCAACGCGACAGCGGCCACCAGGCACAGCGCGGGGCTGGCCAGCTCGGCCTGCGGGTCGGCGTGTGCAGGCGTCTGCACGGGCGCGTCCAGGTCGGCGGGCTGCGTGGGCAGCAGCGCCTGGTCGATCAGCGCCTCGGTGCCGGGGTCGGCCAGGGCGCCGGCGTCGTGGGTGCAGTGGGCGCGGATCGCCGCGTCCAGCTGGGTCAGCGTGTTCATTGGCAGATCTCCGGGCGGTTGCGGCAGTCGGGCGGGCCGATGTCGCGGTCGGTGGGCGGGTCATCACTGCCGCCGCCGCAGGCGGCCAGCAGCGCGGCCAGGGCCAGGGCGATGGCGGCGCGCTTCATGCCGTGGCCAGCTGCGTGGCGGGCTGCTCGGCCAGGTGCAACTGCGGCGCGTTGAGCGGCGTCAGGTACTCGCGCTTGCAGCGGCCGCGCTTGAAGGTCTGGTACTCCCAGGCCAGGTGCTCGAAGCGCTGGCCGAAGTCGCGCCGGCCGCTCAGCCGGTTGAGCCACTCGTGCACTTCCATCTGGCAGCGCGAGCTGTCGGCGGCGATGACTTCCAGCGCTGCCTGCAGGTACTGGCTGTCCAGCACACGCAGGTCGGTCAGGTCGAAGGGGAAGCGCGTGCCGTTGTACAGGCCCAGCAACACGCCGGCGGCGGCGCGGGCGCCCGAGGTGCCGGGGTGCAGCTGCGTCAGGTTCCACAGCTGGATGAGGGCACGGGTGTTCATGGCCGCCACCCGCGCGTGGTGTCCGCGGCGATCGCGGTGTTGACGTCGATGCCGTGGTCGGTGGCCTTGAAGCCTGGGAACTTGCGCGCGTACTGCGCCGACAGGTAGTCGGCCTCGCTGTCCAGGCGGCGCTGGTATTCCTCGGCCGTGAGCACGCCCTTTTCGATGAGCAGGCCGGCCAGGGCGTTGAGCTCGCAGCGCATGAGCATCGTCACCTCGCGGTGGTCGCGCACGGCGTCGCACTCGGGGTCGCCCTTGGCGCGGGTGCCCAGCTGCCAGCCGGCGAACACGGTGCGCCACTTGGTCAGGCGATTCAGCGCGGCGCTCATGCCGGCCTCACGCAGAAGGTGAAGGCCGCGCCGTAGTGGCTGCGGGCCAGCTGCAGGGCGGCGTCGCGCGCGGCCTGCAGGCTGTGGGCCGTCAGCTCGTGACGCCTGGCAATGCCGTCACGGGCGGTGACGTGGGCGGTGTAGGGGTGCATCTCGCGCTCCGTTGCGCACCCGAGGTGGGTGCGTTGGGGCGCGAGTATCGATTAAGCGATGAACAGTGTCAACGGTTAAACGATATTTGTGGAATGCGCTTCAGCCGAAACGCTTGCGCATGTATTCAAGCGCCTGCTGCTCGTTGAAGTGAACGGTCTTTTGTGTCCCGACGATCCGCTCCGCGGCATTGAGCACCGTCATGCAGATCGCCCTGGGCCGCTTGTTCAGCCGACCGACAGCCAGCTTGAAGGCGTGTTCGGTCGGCACGTTCATCGTCGAGAGAAGCGGGTCGATATCGGCGGGCGACAGCCTTGCATCGCCTGCGATGGTCTGGGCCGCCTCGAGGATGACTGCTCGTTCCGGTGCTCGCAGTTGACCGTCAGCCTTGCCAACGTACAGCAGGATGCACAGTGCGTCGAACTCGTCGGCCAGCAGCCGATCGGCGCTGTGCTGGGGCGACGCCTCGTACTGCTTGAGCAGGTAGTCTGCAACGTCGAACACGTGCTCTCCGGTGGTGACGTCGACGCAATTGGCCATTCGATCGGAACGGAAGGTGCGAGTGGCGTTTCGCATGTGGCATCGACCGATGATCAGGATGTTGCCAAAGTAGGCTCCGAATTGCCGGACGTCTACCGTGCGTTGGGAGGCCACACCCTGGCCATCAACGTAGTCGAAGCGCAATGTGGTCGTCACTCCGCGCGGGTAGTCCACCTCCCAGAAGCCACCCTCCCACGCGTCTCTGTCAGTCTGATCGATCGACGTGGTTTCGGTGTGTTCCGGCACCAGCCTTGGGGGCCGGTCTGGCGGCGATGCTTCGGGCTCATCGACCGGGAAGCTGCGCGCGTGATTGGGTGGTGGGTTCTCGCGCAGCTTGGACCTGACATACAGCACCACTCCAACCACCAGGGCCAGTGCGTAGATGACGACATCCATATCCTCTGCTCCTCCTCATAATCCCGGCATCGGGATAACCCGACGCACATCCATGTGTTACCCCCGGAATCGCGGGTGACTCAGGTCACTTGGGAATCGATAAATTCGGGCGGGGGTTACCGTGCCCGGCGGTGTTTGGTCGCTTGAGCGTCTGGTGCCTTGAGCAGCTGCACCAGCTCGGCGGCCATGGCGTCGTTCTTGGGGTCCGTTGCGAACTTGGCCAACACCATGCTCACGACGACTTGCCGTTGAGGCCCCAGGCGCGCAAGAACAGCGCCGAGGGCTTCGATCAGGTCATCAGCCGACAGAGTCTTCTGGACCCTGTATTGCGCGATCGGGGTGGCTGCAGTGTGCGAGGCTGGCGCCAGCATCTGCCCTTCGCCCGTAGCCAGCCAGTGTGCATTGACGCCGCAAGCTGCAGCCAGTTGGGGAGTCTTGCGCGACCCGTGGCCGTGTTTCTCGGCGTGCGCCAGCGTGCTCTGCGCCATGTCCGCGGCTGCCGCCAGCTCGTCTTGGGTCAGCCCCGCGTGGTCCCGTGCTTTGGCCAGGCGTCGCCCGAACTCGGTTGTCATGCTGCGTAGCCTACGGAAACCCGATATCGCTTATCCGCTAGTTGCGTGACCATCGTTTATTCGATATCGTCGCGCCCCATGCAGCAGATTCCATGGCCGGAGCTGATCGCCGGCCTCATCCGTTCTGGCTTGACTCAGCCGCAGCTGGCAGAGGCTGCTGGCTGCGGGCAGTCCACGATCAGTGAGCTCCTTCGTGGCAAGACGACCGACCCGCGCACCAGCACGGGGTTGGTGCTGCTCCGCCTGGCCAAGGATCGGTGCGGGATCGATGTCGAGACGTTGGCCTCGGCCGAGCAACCCCAGGAGGTGCGCGATGCAGCCTGACACGGCGCTACTGCGGGTTCGCATTCGCGGACTTCAGGTCGACGCACAGTGCGGGGTAGGCGGCGTCGTACACCTTGTCATCCGCGCAGACCAGCAGCACAAAGGTGCCTGGGGCCGCCTGCGCCAGCACCTTGCGAACGCGCTCTTTCGCGTCGCCGACGCGTGCTACCCCGGCTATCAGCACCGCGCCGTCCGGGTAGTTGAGCTCCTGGTGCCAGATGCACCGCTCGACGATGACCTGGCCGACCTGGCTCAACGCCACGTCCGTGAGCTGTGGCCCCTGCAGGGCACCGACGGTCAGGCCCACTACCAGGGGCTTCTGGTCCACGAGGGTGTCAAGCGCCATCACGATGGTCGGCTTGCCGCTGGCCAGGTCGCTGGGCGCAGCGGGGAGCAGGGTGCTGATGATCTTCATGCGGTGTCCTTGGGCAGTCTGTTGGCCGGGCGGCGGGTGCAAGTGTGGCCCGAACAGCAGGCGCTGTAGATGCGCGTCTCCCGCTGCACCTTCCCCCACATCCGCCGCTGGCTGGTGTGGCACGTGCCCACGTGCCGCGAGATCCGCGACGTGCTCTGGGTCGACGACCAGGCCATGCAGGTGGCCGTGATCGACCGGCCTTACAGACTCACGGCGGACATGGAGCTGAGCGTCACGGTGCACCAGCACCAGCGGGTGGTCGTGCAGGTGCCGGCGGCGTTGATCCTGGTCGACCCGGTGGATGACCCGGCGCCGCAAGAAGACGTGGCTTCGCGCGTGGCCGTGGAGCTGGTGGATGGCGATCTGCATGCCTGAAGGCTCGCCCTGACTCAACCGGTATATCAAGGGGTATCTCCATGAAATTTGCCGATGACCGGACACTGCCGTTGCCTCTGCTAGGCGGTGTCGTCGAGCGCCAGCGCCTGGTGGTGCCGCCCGAGGTGGTGATGGGGCTGAAGAGCTGGCGCCACGCCTGCCGCCTGGCGTGGCGGCTGCGTCACCCGCGCATCACGCAGCGCACGCTGGCCGAGCTGGTGCCCGGCCTGTACCAGAGCCACGTCAGCGACTACTTCGCGGTGCGCACGGATCGGCGCGAACTGCCGGCCAAGCATGTGGGGCCGGTGGAGGCGGTGCTGGGCAACACGGTGATGAGCCAGTGGCTGGCACAGCAGAGCAAGCTGACGGTGCTGGAGGAGATGCAGGTAGCCCGCAGGCGGGTGGCATGAGCATCGACAGCACAACCTGCCCGGCGCAGCTGCGCGACGAGTGCGAGCTGCGCTACGTGCTCAGCCTGCCCACCAAGGCCGAGCGCGCCGACTACCTGGACCGCGCCGAGCGCTTCGATGGCAAGGCATCGACAGACTGCCTGCGCCAGCGCGTGGCCGCCGGCTGGGCTGCTGCACGCGAGGCCGGAACCCCGATCCCCTGTATGTGTGAGGCGGCGGCCGCTGCAGCGTCGCGCGCGGGCAACGGTGAACTGCCGGTGAACGGGTCCTCCCTGGTCGACCCGCGCGAGGGTGCATTGCGGCGCGCGGGGGGTGTAGTCAGTGAGGTGGCGGCTCGGTGAACTGGGGCAACTATGACGACGTGCTGCGCCAGCTGCGCGAGGCCGGCCTGCAGGTCGACGACCTGGTCATCGGCCAGCGCCAGCGGTGCCGCGTCGAGGGCGCCGACCGCGAGAAGCGCGGCTGGTATCGCTTGCACGAGCTGCGGCTCGACTCCGGTGACTACGTCATCGTCGGCAGCTACGGCATCTGGCGCGGCGCCGACCCTGGCAGCACCAAGATCGAGCTCGGCAAGGGCACGCCCATGTCGGCCGAGCAGCGCCTGGCGCTGCGCGCCCGCCTGGCCGAAGACCGCAAGCAGGAACAGGCCGCGCGGCGCGCCGAGGCCGGCCGGGCCGCCGTCAGGGCGCAGGCCATGTGGGCGCGCCTGGCCACCGATGGCGACAGCGACTACCTGCGCCGCAAGTGCATCCAGTCGCACGGCCTGCGCTTCAGCGAAAGCGGCACGATGGTGGTGCCGCTGCTCGACGCCGGCGGGCAGATCCACGGCCTGCAGCTGATCTTCCCCAGCGGCCACCCGCGCCGCAAGCGCCTGGGCCGCGACAAGGACTTCTGGCCCAAGGGCGTGGCCAAGCAGGGCCACCACTTCGCGCTGGGCAGCCCGCCTGCCGGCGCCTGCTGTCTGCTGGCCGAGGGCTACGCCACCGCGGCCACCCTGTACGAGGCCACCGGCCTGCCCACCGTCGTCGCCTTCGACGCTGGCAACCTGGTGCACGTGGCCGAGCAGCTGCGCAAGCGGCACCGCGGCCTGCGCCTGCTGGTCTGCGCCGACGACGACTACCTGGGCAAGTGCCGCGCCTGCGGCAAGCTCACGCTCACCGGCCAGGCGCAGTGCCTGCACTGCGGCGCCGAACATGGCGCCGGCAACGCCGGCGTCAACGGCGCCCACACCGCCGCGCTGGCCGTCGACGGCGCCGTGGCCGTGCCCACCTTCGCCGCCGAGCGGCCCACCGACGAGAAGGGCCCCACCGACTGGAACGACCTGCACGTGCGCGAAGGCCTGCACGTGGTGCGCGCGCAGATCGAGGCCCGCCTCACGGCACTGGGCTGGCGGGGCAGGCCGCAGGCCGCGCCGACCCATCCGTCACGCGGGGAGGGGGGAGCCGGCGCCGAGCTCACCAGCATCAACACCCTGTACGAGCTGCACGAGCGCTACGTGCTCGTGTACGAGGCCTCGGACATGGTCTTCGACGCCCAGGAGCACGTGCTTGTGCCGCTGGCCAGCATGCGCAACCTGTGCACCAGCAAGCAGCTGCACCGCAACTGGCTCGAAAGCCTGGACAAGCGCGTGGTGCGCCTGCGCGAAGTGGGCTTCGACCCCACCGAGCGCGACGACACCATCAAGTGCAACCTGTGGGGCGGCTGGCCCACGCAGCCCCGCGCCGGCCGCTGCGACAGGCTGCTCGAGCTGGGCGAGTACCTCTGCAGCGAAGACCCCAAGGCTGCCGAGATGTGGCGCTGGCTGCAGTGCTGGCTGGCCTACCCGGTGCAGCACCCCGGCGCGAAGATGAAGACCGCGGTCATCATGCACGGGCCGCAGGGGACCGGGAAGAACGTCTTCTTCGAAGCCGTGCTGCGCATCTATGGCGAGTACGGCGCCATCGTCGACCAGGACGCCATCGAAGACAAGCACAACGACTTCATGAGCCGCAAGCTCATGCTCGTGGCCGACGAGGTGGTGGCGCGCCAGGAGATGTACCACAGCAAGAACAAGCTGAAGGGCCTGGTCACCAGCGACTGGATCCGCATCAACCCCAAGCACCTGGCCAGCTACCGCGAGCGCAACCACGTCCAGATCGTCTTCCTCAGCAACGAAGTCCAGCCCATGGCGCTGGAGCGCGACGACAGGCGCTATGCCGTCATCTGGACCCCGCAGAAGTGGAGCGCCACGCGCTACCACGACATCCTGCAAGAGCTCGACGCCGGCGGCATTGCCGCGCTGCACCAGCACCTGCTGAGCCTGGACCTGGGCGACTTCGGCCCCGCCACCCTGCCGCCCATGACCGACGCCAAGCGCGACCTGGTCGAGCTGGGCCTCGACAGCAGCGAGCGCTTCTTCAACGAATGGGCCGCCGGCTACCTGCCCATCCCCCGGCGCACCTGCCGCAGCGAAGACCTGTACGCCGCCTACCGCCACTGGTGCACGGGGCAGGGGGTGGGCAAGCCCGCCCAGCTCAGCACCTTCATCGGCACGCTCAGCAAGCGGCCCGGCGTGCAGAAGGGCCGCCACCAGCACTACAAGAACCAGAGCCGCACCGTGCTGATGCAAAGCGTGCTCATCACCCCGCCCGACGTGGCCCGGCCCGATGGCGCGCAGGCCCTGGCCGACAGCATCAACGCCTTCGCCGAAGCGCTAAAAACCTGGAAGGACGAAAGCGCCGTGCTCGGCGGCGGCAGCAGCAACAGCGCGCGCGGCGCCAAGGTCGGCAACGGCCGCCCCGTCCCACCGGAGACCGACGATGACGCGCCGTACTGACACCGCCGGCTCGGCCCAGTTGCAGGCGTTGCAGGGGGTTGCAGGCGCTGTTGCAGGCGCTTTCGGCAGCGCCTGCAACCTGAAAAGCCAAGCGCGACAAGGGCTTGGCGCCGTGTTGCAGGCGTTGCAGGCACAACGCGCACATGTGCGCACCTGCGTGGGCGCGTGCAGGCGGGCGGGGGCGCAGGCGGGCGGGCGGGCGCGCACGCTCACGCGCGCACGGAACCACACCCCTGCAACCCCGAAAAAAAGCTGTGGAGGCAACCACTTGCGGCTTGCAGCCACCGCCGGCAGCGCCTGCAACGGCGCCTGCAACCCCTGCCACGCCTGCAACCCCGGAGAGCGCCCATGGTGAAGATCCAGATCGACGGCCTGGCCGCAGCGCGCGCCACGGTTGAAGGCTTCAGCGACCGGCGCTTCGCCGCGGCCGTTGCCACCGCCCTCACGCGCACTGGCAAGCCCGTGCAGGAAGCCTGGCGCCTGCAGCTCGGCGAGAAACTGGACCGGCCCACCCCGCTGACGCTGGGCGCGCCCATGCGCACCGATGCCACCGCCGAAAAGCTGGTCGTCGAAGTCGCGCTGCGCGAACAGGTGCGCGCTGGCGCCACGCCGCCGTCCGAATACCTGGCCACGCAAGAGCAGGGCGGCGACCGCGGCCTGAAGAAGTTCGAGCGCGCGCTCATCGCGCGCGGCACCATGCGCGCCGGCCAGCGCGCCGTGCCGGGCCAGTATGCCCAGCTCGACGGCTACGGCAACGTCAGCCGCGGCCAGATCGTCCAGGTGCTGGCGCAGCTGGGCACGGCCTTCTCGCCGGGCTATGCCCAGGTCATCTCGGCCGACGCCACGCGGCGCGCCCGCAACGCCGCCCGCACCGGCAACACCTATGTCGCCGTCACCGCGCCGCGCGGCAAGCTGCAGCCCGGCATCTACCGCAAGTTCAGCGGCGACCTGCTGCCGGTGTTCTTCTTCGTGTCGCGCACGCGCTACCCGCGGCGCACCAAGCTTATGGACGCCGCGCGCCAGCTGGCGACGACGCGCTTCCCGGCCGAGCTGGAGCGGTCGCTGGCCGAGCACCAGGCGCGGGTCAATGCGAGGAGGGCGGGCCGATGACCTGCATTGCCGCCCTGGTGGCCGACGGCACGGTGTGGATGGGCGCCGACGCCGCTGGCGTCAGCGGGTGGGCGCTGCGCGTGCGCAACGACCCCAAGCTGTACCGCGTGGGCGACCTGCTCATGGGCTACACCTCGAGCTTCCGCATGGGCCAGCTGCTGGGCTACCGCTTCCAGCCGCCCGAGCATCCGGCCGACTGGGCTATCGACCGGTACATGCGCACGGCCTTTGTCGACAGCCTGCGCGAATGCTTCAAGGCCGGCGGCTACGCGCGCACCACCGAAGGGGCCGAGCAGGCCGGTGACTTCCTGGTGGGCTACCGAGGCCGCCTGTTCCATGTCGCATCCGACTACCAGGTGGGCGAATGCGCCGAAGGCTTCGATGCCGTGGGCTGCGGCGCCGACCTGGCCATGGGCGCCCTGTACGCCACGCGCGGCGCCGCACCGCAACAGCGGATCACCGTCGCCCTGCAGGCCGCCGAGGCCTTCAACATTGGCGTGCGCGGTCCGTTCCACATCGAGCAGGCCTGAACATGTCCACCACCGGCAGCCAGGCCGAATTCGCCCGCGCGCAGGGCTGGAGCAAGGCCTATGTCACCAAGCTCAAGGCCGAAGACCGGCTAGTCTTCACCGCCGACCACCAGGTGGACTTTGCCGCCAGCCTGGCGCGCATCAAGGCCACCACCAAGGCGCCCGAGCGTGCCGCGCCCAGCGTGCAGGGCAGCGAATACGCCGGCGCCCAGGACCGCGAGCGGCACTACAGCGCCGAGCTCAAGCGCATCGAGCTGGAACGGGAGATGCGCCAGCTGCTGCAGGCTGACGACGTGTACAGCGCCGTGGCCGACGCCGCGGCGCTGATGCGCACCGGCATCGAAGCCTGGCGCGACCGCCTTCCGCCGCAGCTGGCCGCGCTGGGCGGCGACGAAGCCCGCATCGCCGCGCTGCTGGCGGCCGAGTGCGAAGC
>JAFLDH010000186.1 GCA_017302505.1 Burkholderiales bacterium | reverse complement strand
CCGCCCTGGGCCTGCGAGGGCGGCCGCGCCGGCGTGGCGCGCGGCTGGATCGGTGCGGCGCGCACGCAGTTGCGGCCGGCTTCCTTGGCGGCCTGCAGCGCGGCCTGCGCGTCCTGCACCAGCGCATCCAGCGTGACGTGGGCCGCGCCCACCGAGGCCACGCCGATGCTGACCGTGCTGCTGACGCCACCGGTCTGCCAGCGAAGCGTGTGGCCGGCCACGCGCTCGCGGATGCGTTCGGCCACGTCCAGCGCGCCCATCGGATCGGTGTTCGGCAGGTAGACGGCCAGCAGCTCAGGGCCGAAGCGGGCCAGCAGATCGGGCTGGCGCAGCGACTGCGTGACCAGCCGGGTGATGTCGCGCAGCAGCGCGTCGCAGCAGGCGCTGCCGTGGCTGGACTTCAGCGACTTGAACTGGTCGGCATCGATCATCAGCACCGCGCCGTCTTCGGCATAGCGGCGGCAGCGCGCCCATTCGCGCTCGGCCACCTGCAGGAAGTGGCGGCGGTTGTGCGCACCGGTGAGATCGTCCTTGGTGGCGTTGACGCTGTGGCGCTGGCGCGCGGCGTCCAGCTGGAACATCAGCTGCAGCAGCCAGGCCGACAGGAAGGGCGACAGCAGCAGCGCCATGGAGCCGGCGATCAGCAGCGCCATTGGCTTGGGGCCGTGGCCACTGAGCCAGAGTGCGGCCTGCGTGAGCCCCAGCACGCCCAGCACCAGCAGCAGGCTCAGCCCGGCCAGGGACGGCAGGAAGCCCAGGCGCAGCGCCAGCGCCGTGATACGGCGCATCCAGCGGGGCTCGGCAGCGGGGTCGAACATGTGACGGATGATGGCGCAATCGGGCGCGAACGGGGCCCCTAGATTCGACCACAAAGCCTGCGGGGCGTTGCGGCGACCGGACAGGCGGCGTGATTTTCCGCCGCGGCGGTGGCGCCCGGCCGCGACACCGGGGCCGGGCGGCGGCCCGCATAGACTCGCACCCATGCCCCAAGAAGATGCCCGCGCCGCGGGCCGTTCGCCGCGCTCGCTGTCCGGGCTGCTGCCCTTTCTGAAGCCCTACCGCGGGCGCATCGCGCTGGCGCTGCTGTTCCTGGTGCTGGCGGCGGCCAGCACGCTGGCCTTTCCGGTCGCGCTGAAGGCGCTGATCGACCATGGCCTGGTCAGCAGCGACCCCGGCGAGCGGGTGATGGCGCTGCGCCCGTACTTCCTGGGGCTGTTCGGCGTGGGCGCGGCGCTGGGCGTGTTCTCGGCGGCGCGCTTCTACATGGTCAGCTGGCTGGGCGAGCGCATCACCGCCGACCTGCGCAGCGCCGTCTATGCCCACGTGGTGGAGCAGAGCCCGGAGTTCTTCGAGCGCACCCAGACCGGCGAGGTGCTGAGCCGGCTGACCACCGACACCACGCTGGTGCAGACGGTGGTGGGCTCGTCCCTGAGCATGGGCCTGCGCAACACGGTGATGGGACTGGGCGCGCTGCTGATGCTGGTCATCACCAACCCCTGGGTGATGACGCAGGTGCTGGCGATGCTGGTGCTGGTGGTGCTGCCCAGCCTGTATTTCGGCCGGCGCGTGCGCCGGCTGTCGCGCGCCAGCCAGGACCGGGTGGCCGATTCCAGCGCCATCGCCGCCGAGGTGCTGAACGCCATCCCCGTGGTGCAGAGCTACGTGATGGAGCGGCGCGAATCGGCGCGCTTCGCCGAATCGACCGAGCATGCCTTCGAGGTGGCGCGCAAGCGCACCCGCGTGCGTTCGCTGCTGGTGGGCTTCATCATCACCGCCACCTTCGGCGCGCTGCTGTGGGGCCTGTACCAGGGCACGCAGGCGGTGATGGAAGGCCGCATCAGCGCCGGCCACCTGGGGCAGACGGTGGTCTACGTGATCATCCTGGTGGGCAGCGTGGCCGTGCTGTCCGAGGTCTACGGCGACCTGCTGCGCGCCGCCGGCGCCACCGAGCGGCTGATGGAGCTGCTGGCCGCGCGCTCGACGGTGGCCGAGCCGGATCAGCCGCTGCCTCTGCCGCCGGTGCGCGGCGGCTCGGCCTGCCGGCTGGTGGACGTGCGCTTCCACTACCCGTCGCGGCCCAAACAGGACGCGCTGCGCGACTTCAGCCTGAGCATCGCGCCCGGCGAGACGGTGGCGCTGGTGGGCCCCAGCGGCGCGGGAAAAAGCACGGTGCTGCAACTGCTGCTGCGCTTCTACGACGTGCAGCACGGCCGGGTGGAGATCGACGGCGTTCCGGTGGCGCAGGCGTCGCTGGCGGCGCTGCGCGAGCGCATCGGCATCGTGCCGCAGGACAGCGTGATCTTCTCCACCAGCGCGCTGGAGAACATCCGCTACGGCCGGCCGGCGGCCAGCGACGACGAGGTCATGGCCGCGGCCAAGGCGGCCTTCGCGCACGACTTCATCACGGCACTGCCCGAGGGCTATCACAGCCACCTGGGCGAGCGCGGCGTGCGGCTGTCGGGCGGGCAGCGCCAGCGCATCAGCATCGCCCGCGCGATGCTGAAGAACCCGCCGCTGCTGCTGCTGGACGAGGCCACCAGCGCGCTGGACGCCGAGAGCGAGCGCATGGTGCAGGCCGCGCTGGAAGCCGCGATGCGCGGCCGCACCACGCTGGTCATCGCCCACCGGCTGGCCACGGTGCTGCGCGCCGACCGCATCGTGGTGATGGAGGCCGGGCGCATCGTCGACATCGGCACGCACGCCGAGCTGGTGGCGCGCGGCGGGCTGTACGCGCGGCTGGCGGCGATGCAGTTCGACCTGGAACCCGCAACTGCGCAAGCCGATCTTGCATAATTCATGCGCATAGTTCATGGGGGTCTGGCCATGCCGCGATTCGACAAATCCGCGAAGCGATCTGCCAACCTGAGCCTGAACGCCCAGGTGCTGGACATGGCGCGAGAGCTGGGCATGAACATCTCTGCCACCGTCGACGAGTTGCTGGCCGAAGAGGTGCGCAAGCGCTACTGGGAACGCTGGAACGAGGAGAACAAGGCCGCCATCGAGCACTACAACGCCCGCATCGAGCGCGAAGGGCTGCCGCTGGCACGCTATCGCAGCTTCATGAAGGGCCGCTGATGCCGCGCTTCGATGTGTATGCCAACCCGGAAGCGGCCGAGCGCAAGCTCACGCCCTACCTGATGGACCTGCAGAACAACCACATCGACCACCTGGCCACGCGGGTGGTGGTGCCGCTGCGGCGCGAGGCCGCCTTCGGCCCACGTGCGCGCTACCTGAACCCGCTGTTCTCGATCGGCGGCGACAATGTGGTGATGGACACGGCCGCGCTGGGCGCCGTGCCCTTGAGCGAACTGCGCAAGCCGGTCGCCAACCTCGGCGCACACCGTGCCGAGGTGCAGGAAGCCCTCGACACCCTCTTTGGAGCCTACTGAGTTGTCACGCCCCATCCGCAGCCAGTACGAAGACTTCATGCGCCATGTGTTCGAACATGGCGTGGCCAAGGCCGACCGCACCGGCACCGGCACGCGCAGCGTGTTCGGCCACCAGATGCGCTTCGACCTGAACGAAGGCTTCCCGCTGGTGACGACGAAGAAGGTGCACTTCAAGAGCATCGCACTGGAACTGCTGTGGTTCCTGCGCGGCGACGGCAACGCGCGCTGGCTGCAGGAGCGCGGCGTCAGCATCTGGGACGAATGGGCGAACCCCGAGACCGGCGACCTGGGCCCGGTGTACGGCGTGCAGTGGCGCAGCTGGCCCACGCCCGACGGCGGCCACATCGACCAGATCGCCGAGGTGGTGAAGCAGCTGAAGACCAACCCGGACAGCCGGCGCATCATCGTCAGCGCGTGGAACGTGGCCGAGTTGTCGAAGATGGCGCTGCTGCCCTGCCATGCCTTCTTCCAGTTCTACGTGGCCGAAGGAAGACTGAGCTGCCAGCTCTACCAGCGCAGCGCGGACATCTTCCTGGGCGTGCCCTTCAACATCGCCAGCTATGCGCTGCTGACGCACATGCTGGCGCAGCAGTGCGAGCTGCAGGTGGGCGACTTCATCTGGACCGGTGGCGACTGCCACATCTACGACAACCATGTCGAGCAGGTGCGCACGCAGCTGGCGCGCACGCCCTATCCGTATCCGACGCTGCAGATCAAGCGCCGGCCGGCGTCGATCTTCGACTACCAGTTCGAGGACTTCGAGGTGGTGGACTACCAGCACCACCCGCTGATCAAGGCGCCGGTGGCGGTGTGAAGCTCGCCCTGATTGCCGCCCTGGCACGCAACGGCGCCATCGGCCGCGACAACGACCTGCTCTGGAAGGAGCCGCTGGACCAGCGGCATTTCGCGGCCACCACGCGCGGCCATGCGGTGGTGATGGGGCGGCGCACCTGGGAATCGCTGCCGCCGCGCTTCCGGCCGCTGCCGGGCCGGCGCAACATCGTCGTCACGCGCAGTGCCGGCTTCGAGGCCCCCGGCGCCGAGACCGCGCCCAGCCTGGAAGCCGCGCTGCAGCGCGTGGCGGGTGAAGCGCGGGTCTTCGTGATCGGCGGCGCGCAACTCTATGCGCAGGCGCTGCCGCGGGCTGACGAGCTGGTGCTGACCGAGATCGACGCCGATCTGCCGGGCGACGTGCACTTCCCGCAGTGGGACCGCAGCGCATTCGAAGAGGCCGCCCGCGACGCACACGTGGCCGCGGACGGCACGCGATTCGCCTTCGTTACCTACCGGCGCCAGCCATGAAACTTGCCACCTGGAATGTCAATTCGCTGGCCGTGAGGCTGCCTCAGGTACTGGCCTGGCTGCAGGAGCATCCGATCGATGCGCTGGTGCTGCAGGAAACCAAGCTCAGCGACGACAAGTTTCCCGCCGCCGAGATCGAAGCCGCGGGCTATCGCGTGGCCTTCCACGGCCAGAAGACCTACAACGGCGTGGCCCTGCTGTCGCGCGGTGATGCGTCGGGCATACAGAAGAACATTCCCGGACTCGACGACGAACAGGCCCGCGTGATCGCCGGCACGCTGGGTGGCCTGCGGGTCATCGGCGCCTACTTCCCCAATGGCCAGGCGCCGGACAGTGACAAGTTCCAGTACAAGATGCGCTGGCTGCAGGCGCTGCAAAGCTGGCTGCGTGACGAGCTCGCAACGCACCCGCGGCTGGTGCTGATGGGCGATTTCAACATCGCTCCGGAAGACCGCGATGTCTACGACCCGGTGGCCTGGGCCGGGCAGATCCACTGCACGCCGGAAGAGCGCGCGCATTTCCAGGCGCTGCTGGGGTTGGGGCTGGTGGACGCCTTCCGGCTGTTCGAGCAGCCGCCGAAGAGCTGGTCATGGTGGGACTACCGCAATCTGGCGTTCCGCAAGAACCAGGGCCTGCGCATCGACCACATCCTGGTCAGCCAGTCGCTGCAACCCGCAGTGCAGGCTTGCAGCATCGACAAGCTGCCGCGCAAGAACGAACGGCCCAGCGACCACGCGCCGGTGGTGCTGGACCTGACGGCCTGACAAGAACTCAGCGGCGGCGGCGGGCCACCCAGCCCAGTCCAGCCAGGCCCAGCGCCATCAAGGCATAGGTGCTCGGCTCGGGGATCGTCGGCACCGAGTTCACCCCGATGCGGATGCGGTAGCCGCCGTCGTTGTCATCGTAGGCACCCGGCGGGCCGCCGAAGCCGAATCCATCCGGAATGCCCAGGGCCAAACGCGTGGCGCCTGTCGGGGCAATGAAGGTCTGAAACACGCCACCGCTGGTCTTGCCGTCGCCGATGTAGAACACCTGCCCAAGACCCGGCGACAAGGAGGCAAAGTCGGTGCCAAGCCCGCTGGGCGAGAAGTCAAGCCCCGCCGGGGGCGTGCCGGAAGGAACTGCATCGTCCAGGAAGACGCCCACCAGTGGCCCCTGCGGCCCGGTGTAAGAGCTGATGCCACCAAACGCCGTCAGGCTGCTACCAGTCGGCGTGTTGCCTCCGGGGCCGTACAACGTGCCGCCAAAGCCCAGAAAGAAGCTGATGCCCCCCACTGCCGGATCCAGCGCCTTGATTTCGTCGCCGCCCGAGACGGCAATGATCGGCGGCAGGGTTTCGAGGATCTCTTCCGGCGTCGAGAAGCCGTGGCGACCCAAACCGCCAAGCCAGTCCTGATTGGCCGATGGGATGGTCAGATCGGTACGCCCTGCCAGCCAGATGGCGTCTGAGCCGTCGATGCTGACCGTGTAGACCTGCGCCTGTACCGACCCGGCCACCATTGTCGCCATCGCGCCGATGGCCAAGGCCTTGCGCTTCCAATGCCGCATCGCGCGCTCCTCCTGTTGATGTTGCGAGGAGTCTGGACCCACGCGCGCCGGCAACGCCATCCCCGATCCAAGGGGTCAATCGTCCAATCCCAGTTCCTGGATCTTGCGGGTGATGGTGTTGCGGCCAATGCCGAGCTTCTGCGCAGCCTCGATGCGCCGGCCGCGGGTCACCTCGAGCGCGGTGTGGATCATGCGGCCTTCGAACTTGCGTGACAGCGTGTCCCAGACATCGGGCACGCCGGCTTCGAGCAGGCCCCGCGCCTCGCGCTCTAGGTCCATCAGCCAGATCGCGCCCTCGGTGGCGGGATCGAGCACCGGCTCGGTCATCGACGGCGTCGCCGGCATCGGCAGGGGCGCGGCTGCGGCCGCGGCGGGCCGCACAAGTTCCACTGGCGCGGCCACCGAGCGGCCGGCGCCTTCGTCGCGCGACAACAGCTCGGGCGGCAGGTCCTTGGCCTCCACCACCTGCGACGGCGCCATCACTGTCAGCCAATGGCACAGGTTCTCCAGCTGGCGCACATTGCCCGGGAAGTCGAAGGCCATCAGCCGCTGCAGCGCCTCGTCGGTGATGCGCTTGGCGTCGACGCCCAGTTCCTTGGCGCTCTTCTGCAGGAAGAAGCGCGTCAGCATGGCAATGTCCTCGCGCCGCTCGCGCAGCGGCGGCAGACGCAGGCGGATCACGTTCAGCCGGTGGAACAGGTCTTCGCGGAAGGTGCCGGCGCGCACCCGCTCTTCCAGGTTCTGATGGGTGGCGGCGATGACGCGCACGTTGCTCTTCAGCGGCTGGTGGCCGCCGACACGATAGAACTGCCCGTCGCTCAGCACGCGCAGCAGGCGCGTCTGCAGGTCGAAGGGCATGTCGCCGATCTCGTCCAGGAACAGCGTGCCGCCGTCGGCCTGTTCGAAGCGGCCGCGGCGCATCGTCTGTGCGCCGGTGAAGGCACCACGCTCGTGGCCGAAGAGTTCGCTTTCCAGCAGGTCCTTGGGGATGGCCGCGGTGTTGATGGCCACGAAGGGCCCGTTGGCGCGCGGGCTGTGCTTGTGCAGTGCTCGGGCGACCAGTTCCTTGCCCGAGCCGCTTTCGCCAGTAATCATCACCGTGACCGTGCTCTGGCTCAGCCGGCCGATGGCGCGGAACACGTCCTGCATGGCCGGCGCCTGGCCCAGCATCTCGGGCATCGGCGCGGCCGCGGTGTCGCGCACCTCTTCGCGCAGGCTTTCCTCGACCGCGCGGCGGATCAGCTCCACCGCCTTGGGCACGTCGAAGGGCTTGGGCAGGTACTCGAAGGCGCCGCCCTGGAAGGCGCTGACCGCGCTATCCAGATCGGAGTACGCCGTCATGATGATCACCGGCAGGCCCGGCAGACGCGCCTTGACCTTGCCCAGCAGGTCGATGCCCGAGCCGCCCGGCATGCGGATGTCGCTGACCATCACCTGCGGCTCGTCTTCGTCCAGCGCGGCCAGCACCTCGCGGGCGCTGGCGAAGCTGCGCACCTGGAACTGCTCGCGCGCCAGGGCCTTCTCGAGCACGAAGCGGATCGAGTGGTCGTCGTCGACGATCCATATGGGTTTCATGCGGGCAGCTTAGGTCAGGTTCAGGGCAAGGGAATGACGATCTTGAAATTGGTCCGTCCGGGCGCGCTGTCGAATTCGATCGTGCCCTGGTGTTGCTGCACGAAGGTCTGCGCCAGGGTGAGCCCGAGCCCGGAACCGCCGTCTCGCCCCGACACCAGCGGGTGGAAGACACGGTCCCTGATGGCCTCGGGCACACCCGGCCCGTTGTCCTGAACATGCAATTCCAATGCCAGTCGGTGGCGCTGCTTGCCGATGGTCAGCTGCCGGGCGATGCGGGTGCGCAGCACGATGCGCGCACTGCCGGCGGCGATCTGCTCGGCCAGCGCCTCGGTGGCATTGCGCACGATGTTCAGCACGGCCTGGATCAGCTGCTCCCGGTCGCCGCGGAACTCTGGGATCGAGGTGTCGTAGTCGCGCTGCACCTCCAGCCCCTTGGGAAACTCCGAGCTGATCAGCAGGCGCACGCGCTCGCAGACCTCGTGGATGTTCACATCGCTGACCACGTGCGGCTTGCGGTGCGGGGCCAGCAGCCGGTCCACCAGCGCCTGCAGCCGGTCGGCCTCGTGGATGATGACCTGGGTGTATTCGCTGAGGCCGCGTGCCGCGCCGCCGCGGCTGCCGCGGCCGCCCATGCCCAGCGCGCCGCGCACGCGCGCGCCGGCGCTGCGGGTGTTCAGCTCCATCTCCAGCAGCTGCGCCGCGCCGCGGATGCCTCCCAGCGGGTTCTTGATCTCGTGCGCCAGGTTGCGCAGCAGCTCCTTGTTGGCCTGCGCCAGGCCCAGCGCTCGCTCCTCGCGGTCCTGCCGGGTCTGCTGCTCGATCTCGACGATCTCCAGCAGCACCCAGCCCTCCTGCTCCATCTGGCTGGCGCTGACGCGCACCAGCAGCGGCTCGGACGAGCCCAGCGGGGCGCGCTTCAGCTGCGCCTCGAAGCGGCCGCTGGTGACCTCGTCGCGCTGCAGCGCCAGCAACGTCTCGCGCATCGGCAGCGGGTCGACGAACCAGTCGAGCACGTTGCCGCGCAGCAGCGCGCGGCGCGACACCGCCACGGCGTTCTCCAGCGTGCTGTTGGCCAGCAGGCAATGGCCGTCGCTGCGCGCGATGGCCACCATCGTGGCCAGCTGGTCGAAGGCCTCGTACTGCGGCAGCGGCACGTCGCCGTTCATGCCGGTCTCCCGGCCTGCGGCTTCAGGGCGCCGGCAGCTTGGCCAGTTCGCGCTTGATGGCCGCGATGTCGCCTTCCTTGCGGGCAATGCCGCTCTTCAGGTCGGCCACGCGGTCCAGATACTTCTGGTAGTTGCGCTCGCTGCCCTGGCGCTCGGGCTCGCCGTTGTTGTATTCCTTGCGCAGCTCGGCCAGGCGCTCTTCCTCGCGGCGCAGCTCGGCTTCCAGGATGCGCCGCGAATCGGTGTCGCGCGCGCGCTGCGCGGCCGGGTCGACCCGCGCTTCCGGCGGCCGCGGGCCCGAG
>JAFLDH010000185.1 GCA_017302505.1 Burkholderiales bacterium | reverse complement strand
GCTGATCGACGACCACACACCGACGCCCGCGCATGCGCGCTTCTCGCGCCGGCACCTGGCCCGGGTGCTGGCCGCGGGGCTGGGGCTGTGGCTGCTGGGCATCGGGGCGCTGGTCTGGGCGCACGGCCTGCACGGCACGCTGACGCAGATGGGCTGGTTCTTCACCAAGGCCGCGCTGCTGACTTTCGGCGGCGCCTATGCGGTGCTGCCCTACGTCTACCAGGGCGCGGTGGAGACACACCAGTGGCTGAGCGCGGCGCAGATGATCGACGGCCTGGCACTGGGCGAGACCACGCCCGGCCCGCTGATCATGGTGGTGGCCTTCGTCGGCTTCCTGGGCGGCTGGGGCCGGCAGGTGCTGGGGCCGGAGGCGCTTTTCCTGGGCGGCGCACTGGCGGCCACGGTGGTCACCTTCTTCACCTTCCTGCCGTCGTTCATCTTCATCCTGGCCGGTGGCCCGCTGGTCGAGGCCACCCACGGCCGCTTGAGCTTCACGGCGCCGCTGGCGGCCATCACCGCGGCGGTGGTCGGCGTGATCCTGAACCTGGCGCTGTTCTTCGCCTACCACGTGCTGTGGCCGCAGGGCTTCGGCGGGCCTTTCGACGGCATGTCGGCACTGATCGGCCTGGCCGCCGCGGTGGCGCTGTTCCGCTTCAAGGTGGGCGTGCTGCCACTGCTGGCCGCCTGTGCCGCGGCCGGCCTGCTGCTGCGGCTGGCAGGCTTGTAGCGGTCAGGACCGGCGGCGGGCCTGTCAGGAACGGATGTAGTTCTCCAGCTCGGCGATCGTGCGCTCGTGGTCGGCAATGATGTCGTCCATGATGTCGCGGATGGAGATCATGCCGACGACGGTCTGGCCGTCGATCACCGGCAGGTGGCGGATCTTCTTCTCGCTCATCAGCGCCATGCACCTGCGCGTGCCGGTGTCGGGCGTCACGTAGAGCACCTCGCGCGTCATGATGTCGCGCACCAGCGTTTCCTTGGAGTTGCGGCCCTGCAGCGCGATCTTGCGGGTGTAGTCGCGCTCGGAGATGACGCCGACCAGCTTGCCCTGGTCCATCACCATCAGCGCGCCGACCTCGTACTCGGCCAGCAGTTGCAGTGCCTCGTACACCGTGTCTTCGGGACGCGCGTGCCACAAGGTGCGATGGTGCCGCTTGAGCAGTTCGGAAACGGGTTTCATGGCGCCCTCCGTTTTCTACAGGCACAAAGCCTACACAATTGTGGGGTCGGGCGCCATCGCAGCGTCCCGCAGCTTCGGAGACAAGCCCCATGAGCGCCCATCCCACCGCGGCCGGCCCGGCCACCCAGGCCTTCGCCGAGGCCCGCGATTTCCTGCTGGCCCACCGCGGCCGCCACGACGCCGCCTGCGCCGGCTTCCGCTGGCCGCAGCTGACGCACTTCAACTGGGCGCTGGATTGGTTCGACGTGTGGGCCCGCGACAACCAGGCCACCGCGCTGTGGGTGGTCAACGAGGACGGCAGCGAGCAGCGCTTCAGCTTCGCCCAGATTTCGGCGCGCTCGAACCGCGTGGCCAACTGGCTGCGCAGCCGCGGCGTGAAGCGCGGCGACCGCATGCTGCTGATGCTGGGCAACGTGGTGCCGCTGTGGGAGATCACGCTGGCGGCCATCAAGCTGGGCGCAGTGGTCAGCCCGGCCACCACGCTGCTCAGCGCCGACGACCTGCGCGACCGCGTACAGCGCGGCCAGATGCGCCACGTGATCGCCGACGCCGCTGGCGCGGCGCGCTTCGACGAGGTGCCGGGCGACTACACCCGCACCCAGGTCGGCGGCACGCTGCGGGCCGGCTGGACCGACTATGCGGCCTCGGCCGACGCGCCCGAGCTTTTCATGCCTGACGGCACCACGCCGGCGAACGACCCGCTGCTGCTGTACTTCACCAGCGGCACCACCGCCAAGCCGAAGATGGTGCTGCACACGCAGCAGAGCTACCCGGTCGGCCACCTGACGACGATGTACTGGCTGGGCCTGCGGCCCGGCGACGTGCACCTGAACATCAGCTCGCCGGGCTGGGGCAAGCACGCGTGGAGCAGCTTCTACGCGCCCTGGAACGCCGGCGCGACCATCTTCGTGCTGAACCAGGCGCGCTTCGATCCGAAGTTCACCCTCGACACGCTGGTGCGCTGCGGCGTCACCTCGCTGTGCGCGCCGCCCACGGTGTGGCGCGTGCTGATCCTGGAGGACCTGGCGAAGTGGCCGGTCAAGCTCACCGAGGCCATCGGCGCCGGCGAGCCGCTGAACCCCGAGGTGATCGAGCGCGTGCGTGCCGGCTGGGGCCTGACGCTGCGCGACGGCTACGGCCAGACCGAAAGCACCTGCATGGTCGGCAACCCGCCGGGGCTGCCGGTGCGCGCCGGCTCGATGGGCCAGCCGATGCCCGGCTACCGCATGGTGCTGCTGGACACCGAGGACCGCGAGGCCGACGAGGGCGAGGTGGCAGTGACCCTGCAGCCCGCGCCGGTGGGCCTGATGGCGGGTTATGCCGGCGATGCCGAGAAGACTGAAGCCGCACTCGGCGGCGCCTACTACCGCACCAGCGACGTCGCCAAGCGCGATGCCGACGGCTACCTGTGGTACGTGGGCCGCGCCGACGACGTGTTCAAGGCCAGCGACTACCGCATCAGCCCCTTCGAGCTGGAAAGCGCGCTGATCGAGCACGGCGCGGTGGCCGAGGCCGCGGTGGTGCCCAGCCCCGACCCGATCAAGCTGGCCGTGCCCAAGGCCTACGTGGTGCTGAAGCCGGGCCAGACGGCCAGCCGCGAGACGGCGCTGGACATCCTGCAGTTCCTGCGCGGGCGCCTGAGCCCCTTCAAGCGCGTGCGCCGGCTCGAATTCGCCGAGCTGCCGAAGACCATCTCCGGCAAGATCCGCCGCGTGCAGCTGCGCCAGGCCGAGGACGAGCGCCGCGCCCGCGGCGAACGCGGCGCGCTGGAGTTCTGGGAAGAGGACTTCCCCGAGCTGCGCTGAGCCGCTCAGGCCACGGGGCCGGGCCCGTCGAAATCGCGCCGCGCACCACGGTGCCGCGCATACAGCTGTCGTGTCCAGGCGATGCCCGGATGGCCCTCGAAGCGCTGCAGCAGCGCCGCGAAATCCTGGCCGCACGGTAGCGGGCCGGCCATCGGCGAATCCGGCGGCTGGGCCAGCACCGCCAGCGTGGAGCCCGCCGTCAGGTCGGCCAGGCTGAAGGCCGTCCCGGCCAGATAGCCATCGGCACCGGCCCGTTCGGCGACGAACCCCAGCGCCTGCTCGGCCGCGCGCAGCCCATCGGCCACGCTGTCGGGGCCGCCGATGCCGTTGCCCTGGCGGATCAGCCCGGCGGCCAGCGGCAGCACCGCGGCATAGGCACGGCGCTGCAGCGCTGGCCGGCCGTCACCGAAGACATTGGCGAAGGCGCCCGGCTGGCGCAGCAGCGCATCCAGCACCGCGCGGCGGATGCGCGGCGTCAGGTCCTCGTCGAACCACTGCTGGATGCGCAGTGCCTCGGCCCGGTCGTCGGCAGCCGCTGGATACAGCGCGGGCTGCGGCCAGCGCGTCTCCAGCCATTCGAGGATGCGTGCCGAGCCGTCGATGGCCTGGCCGTCCACGCGCAGCAGCGGCGTGTGCGTGCGGCCGCTGAGCCGGCGCACCGTGGCCATGTGCGGCCCCGGCAGCAGGCTGCGACGGCGATGCGGCACCTGCTTCAGGTCCAGCGCCCAGCGCACCTTCTCGTTGAAGGGCGAGTGCCGGAACTGCAGCAGTTCGATCATGGCAAGCCATCATAGGCCGCCCCCACGGGCGCGCCCGACAATGCGCGGACCTCGTCACCAAGGAAGCGCCATGTCACGCTGGCTTGCCCTGGCCCTGCTGTGCGGCACGCTGCAAGCCGCCGCCTTCGACCTGCAGGGCCACCGCGGCGCGCGCGGGCTGGCGCCGGAGAACACGCTGCCCGGCTTTGCGCTGACGCTGGGCATCGGCGTGACCACGCTGGAGACCGACATCGCCGTCAGCCGCGACGGCGTGCTGCTGATCTCGCACGACCCGGCGCTGAACCCGGACATCACGCGCGGCCCGGACGGCCAGTTCCTGAACGGCCGCGGACCGGTGATCTGGCACACCGATTTCGCCGAACTGCAGCGCTACGACGTCGGCCGCCTGAAGCCGGGCACCCGCTATGCCGCGATGTACCCCGAGCAGAAGCCGCACGACGGCGCGCGGCTGCCGAAGCTGGAAGAGCTGTTCGCGCTGGTGAAGAAATCCGGCAATGCGCAGATGCGCTTTGCGCTGGAGATCAAGGTGCGGCCCGACGCGCCCGACGAGACGATGGCGCCCGAGCCCTTCGCGAAGGCGCTGGTGGAGGCCGTGCGCGCGGCCGGCGTCGCGCCGCGCACCACCATCCTGTCCTTCGACTGGCGCGCGCTGCAGGCGGTGCAGAAGCTGGCGCCGGAGATCGGCACCGTCTACCTGACGATCCAGCAGCGCAACTTCGACAACATCCGCGCCGGCCAGCCCGGCGGCTCGGCCTGGACCGCCGGCGTGCAGCATGCCGACCACGGCTCGGTGCCGAAGATGATCCAGGCCGCTGGCGGGCGTATCTGGTCCAGCTTCCACGGCGACCTGGACGCGGCCAAGGTGAAGGAGGCACAGGGCCTGGGTCTGACGGTGCTGGCCTGGACGGTGAACGACCCCGCGCGCATCGCCCAGGTGATGGACATGGGCGTGGACGGCATCGTCAGCGACCGGCCGGACCTGGTGCGCGCCGAGATGCAGCGCCGCGGCATGCCATTGCCGAAGCCGACCCCCGTGTTGCCCTGAGCTTCAGGCCAGCGCGTCGAGCGCGCCGATCGAGGCGCGGGCGGCGCGCAACACCGCGGCCGAGCGTGCCAACGCCTCCTGCTCGGCGTCGTCCATCGCCGGCTCCAGCACGCGGGCGCCACCTTCGCGGCCGACGATGGTGGGCAGCGACAGCGCCACGTCCTGCAGGCCGGCGGCACCCTGCTGCCAGCGCGAGACGGTCAGCACGCGCTGCTCGTCGCGCAGCAGGCAGCGCAGCAACCGCGCCGTCACCAGGCCGATCGCATGGTTGGTGTAACCCTTGCGCTGGATCACCTCGTACGCGGCGCGGCGCACCTGTTCGGCCAGCTTGGGCTCCTGCGAGCGCTTCCAGCCGGGCCAGCGCCGCAGCGCCACGCTGCCGGCATCGGCGCTGGACCACAGCGGCACCGCTGAATCACCATGCTCGCCCACCACCTGGGCATGCACCGAACTGGCCGACAGGTGCAGCCGCTGGCCCAGCATCTGGCGCAGCCGCGAGCTGTCGAGCATGGTGCCGGTGCCCAGCACGCGCTGCGGCGGCAGGCCCGAGGCCTCGACCAGCACCTGCACCAGCACGTCCACCGGGTTGCTGACCATGACCACCGTGCCGCCGAAGCCGGCCAGCATGCGGCCGATGTCGCGGGCCACGCGCGCGTTGTCGCGCAGCAGGTCCAGCCGCGTCTCCTCGGGCCGGCCGCCACGGCCGGCGGCGATGACCACCACCTGCGCGGCGCGCATCGCCTGCATGTCCACCGTGCGCACCCGGCAGGCCGGGTAGAACCAGGCGCCGTGGGCCAGGTCCATCGCCTCGCCCTCGGCCCGGGCAGCGTCGCGGTCGTGCAGCCACACTTCGTCGGCGGCCCCGGAATGCAGTGTGGAGATGGCCACGCTGGCGCCGACCGCGCCCACGCCGATGATGCCGACCTTGCGTTGCATGCTGCGCCCTTGCAGTGACGATGCGCCGATTCTGGCGCGCCACGGTGGGCTGGTAATGAAAAGGGCCGCCTCGCGGCGGCCCTTCACTGCAGCAAGGCGATTCAGTCTTCCTTGCGGCGGCGGCGCGCCACGAAGCCCACGCCGGCCAGGCCCGCTGCCATCAGCGCGTAGGTGGAAGGCTCCGGCACCGGGTTGCAATGCGGATCGTAGTGATGCTTCATGTCCCAGTCCTTCTTCCAGTACTTGGAGAAGTCCTTGTGGTCCCTGTCGTTGTTCCAGTCCTTCTTGAAGTCCCAGTCCTTGTGCTCGTGCTTCGAGCGCTTCTCGAAGCTGTCGTCGTTGTCGTGGCGGCCGCCGGCCAGAGCCGGCGACGACAACGCCACCAGGCCCAGCACCGCCAGCGCGGCAGCGATCGGTTTCTTCATGGATGTCCTCGTATGTCTGAAGTGACGGACACACGCCCCCTGCGTGGTCCTGCACGGCAGGGTAGGAGGGCACCCAAGGGGCCAGTAGCCCGCGTCTGCGGGGAGCAAGCCCCGATCCCCCGCGCCCTGGGGCGCCGGTTTGCGGGGGTTGACGGACGATCTGTAAGTAACCGCCGGTGCGGCGGCTCAGGCCTCGGTGAATTCGCCGGCCTGCCAGCGCTCGCGCAGCCGGTACTTCTGGATCTTGCCCGAGCCGGTCAGCGGGAAGGCCTCGAGCACGAACCAGTGCTTCGGCGTCTTGTGCGGCGCCAGGTGCTCTCGCATGTAGGCCACCAGCACCTCCTTGTCGAAGGCCTGGCTGGGTGCCAGCCGCACGAAGGCGGCCACGACCTCGCCCCACTTCGCATCGGGCAAGCCGACCACCGCCACCTCGCCGACCATCGGGTGCTTGAACAGCAGCTCTTCCAGTTCCTTCGGGTAGATGTTCTCGCCGCCGCGGATGATCATGTCCTTGAGCCGGCCTTCCACCGTGCAGTAGCCGCGCGCGTCCATCGCGCACAGGTCGCCGGTGTGCAGCCAGCCGTCGGCGTCGATGGCCGCGGCGGTGGCCTCGGGGTTCTCGAAGTAGCCGTGCATCACGTGGTAGCCGCGGGTGCAGTACTCGCCGATCTGCCCCACCGGCAGCGTGGCGCCGGTGGCCGGGTCGATGATCTTCACCTCGACATGCGGCATCGGCGTGCCGATGGTGCCGGCCTTGTCCTCCACCCGGTCGTCGGGCCGTGTCATCGACGCCACCGGCGAGCATTCGGTCTGGCCGAAGACGATGGTGAAGGGCGCGCGCAGCTTTTCCTCGAACCGCCGCACCAGCGCCTCGGGCACCAGCGAGCCGCCGGAGCAGATGCCCTGCACCTTCGACAGGTCGGTGGCGCCGAAGCTCGGATGCTCCATCATCGCGATCAGCATCGTCGGCACGCCGACCATCGCCGCGCCGCCGTAGGTGTCGAACAGCTCCAGCACCAGGCCAGGCTCGAAGGCCTCGACCAGCACCTGCGTGGCCCGCACCGACACCGCGCCCAGCACGCAGCACACGCAGCCGCCGGTGTGGAACAGCGGCATCGTCGTGATCCACACCGCGCCGTCGCGGATGCCCATGCGGTGCGCCGTGTGCGCGCCGTTGTTGGCCAGGCCGCGGTGGTGCAGCAGCGCGCCCTTGGGGAAGCCGGTGGTGCCCGAGGTGTACTGGATCATCACCGGATCGCCGGGCTGCACCGTGGGCAACGTGATCGCCGGGTCGTTGCCGCCGGCCAGGAAGGCGTCCCACTCGCCGAACAGGATCACCTCGCGCAGCTCGGGGCACTTCGGCGCCACCTGGCGCACCGTGTCGTGCATCGGGTTGCCGCGGAAGGCGTCGACCACGAACACACCGGCCGAGCGCGACTGCTTCAGCACGTATTCCAGCTCGTGGGCGCGGAAGGCCGGGTTGACGGTGACCAGCACCAGCCCGGACATCGCGCAGGCGAACTCCAACATCACCCATTCCGGACGGTTGGGCGCCCACACCGCCACCCGCTCGCCGGGCTGGAAGCGCGCGCGCAGCGCCCGCGCGGTGCGCTGTACGTCGCGGTACAGCGCGGCATAGGTCCACTGCCGGCGCGCGGCCGGATCGGGCACGCCTTCGATCAGCGCCACGCGATCGGGCGTGGTCTCTGCCGCCCAGGCCAGCAGCTGGTCCAGCGTCAGATCGCGCAGCGGCGGGTCCGTGGGGCCGGTGGCATGCGACAGCGTCAGGTTCATCGTCGAGGCTCCAGGAAGCGGGATCGGCTTCACGCTAGCACGGCCGCCCGGCGGCGGCCATGCGGCGAAGCCCGAGCCGGCCAGCGGTGCAGGGCGAGCGCAGAATCGGCAGACCCCTTTCGACTCTCGAGGCCCGCATGATCCACGTCGTCGCCGTCATCACCGCCCAACCCGGCCAGCGTGCCCAGGTGCTGGAAGCCTTCCTGGCCAACACCGCCGCAGTGCGCGCCGAGGACGGCTGCATCGAATACACCGCCACGGTGGATGCCGAAGGGCTGCCGCCCGGGCCCGGCAGCATCGGGCCGGACAGCTTCATCGTCGTCGAGAAATGGGCCAGCCTGGCCGCGCTGCAGGCCCATGCCGCGGCGCCGCACATGAAGGCCTATTCGGCCAAGGTGAAGGAATGGGTGGCCAAGCGCACCATCCACATCCTGCAGCCGGCCGGCTGAGCCGCGCCCCGCCCCTACACTGCCCCGCACCGCCCGGAGACCCCCATGCCCGAAGCCTTCATCTGCGACGCCATCCGCACCCCCTTCGGCCGCTACGGCGGCGCGCTGTCCTCGGTGCGCACCGACGACCTGGGCGCGATTCCGATCCGCGCGCTGATGCAGCGCAACCCCAGGGTCGACTGGCAGGCGGTGGGCGACGTGCTCTACGGCTGCGCCAACCAGGCCGGCGAGGACAACCGCAACGTCGCGCGCATGGCGGCGCTGCTGGCCGGGCTGCCGGTGGAGGTGCCGGGCGCCACCATCAACCGCCTGTGCGGCTCGGGGCTGGACGCGGTGGGCTCCGCCGCGCGCGGCATCCGCGCCGGTGAATTGCAGCTGGCCATCGCCGGCGGTGTGGAAAGCATGAGCCGCGCACCCTTCGTCATGCCCAAGGCCGAGACCGCGTTCGCGCGCGCCAATGCGGTGTACGACACGACCATCGGCTGGCGCTTCGTCAACAAGCTGATGAAGGCGCAGTACGGCGTCGATTCGATGCCCGAGACCGCCGAGAACGTGGCCGAGCAGTTCAAGATCGAGCGCGAGGCGCAGGACCGTATGGCGCTGGCCAGTCAGCTGAAGGCGGTGGCCGGCCAGAAGAGCGGCTTCTTCGAGCGCGAGATCACCCCGGTGAGCATTGCGCAGAAGAAGGGCGACCCGCTGGTCGTCAGCAAGGACGAGCACCCGCGCGAGACCTCGATGGAGGCGCTGGCCAAGCTGAAAGGCGTGGTCAAGCCCGAAGGCACGGTGACCGCTGGCAACGCCAGCGGCGTGAACGACGGCGCCTGCGCGCTGCTGCTGGCCAGCGAGAGCGCCGCGGCGCGCCACGGCCTGAAGC
>JAFLDH010000184.1 GCA_017302505.1 Burkholderiales bacterium | reverse complement strand
AGATCAACAGGCCGGCCAGCAGGCCCAGCACCACCGCGCCGCCGCCACCGGCCAGTGCCAGCAGTTTGGCGCGCGGCATGCCAGCGGCCGGTGCGGCCTCGGGCGCAGGTTCGGCGGGTTTTTCGTCGGCCATGGGCCGGTATCGGCGCCGGGCGCGCGGCCTTGAGACCGGCCACGGGGCAGCAATGCACGCCGGATCAGGTGACCTGCGGCTTGACCCATAGCCAGGCCACGATGCCGATGCCCAGCATGCCGATCGAGGTAAAGGCCAGTGCCGGCGCCGAATGCATGACCAGCGGCGCGATCACACCGGCCACCAGGCCGTTGGCCATGCTGCCGATGAAGGCCTGCACCGAGCTGGCCATGCCACGCCGCTCGGGCACCAGGTCCAGCACCAGCAACGTCACCACCGGCACCATCAGCGCCCAGCCGAAGGAGAAGATCGACACCGTCAGCATGGCCCAGAACGGGTGCGGTGCGCCCGACAGGTTGAGCAGCACGTTGGCCACCGAGGTGGCCAGCATGATGACGAAGCCGCGGCGTATCTGGTGCTTGGGCTTGATTCGCCCGGCAAGGCGGCCGGACTGCCAGGCACCCAGCATGATGCCGGACACGCTCATGCAGAAGAACCAGAAGAACTGCGTGGGCTGCAGCCGCAGGATCTCGCCCAGCCATACCGGGGCGCTCAGCACGTAGAGGAACATGCCGTTGAAGGGGATGCCGCTGGCCAGCGCCAGCGCCAGGAAGCGGGGGCTCGAGCCCATCTGCAGGTAGCCGCGCAGCAGCGGCGCCACCTGCACGGGCTGGCGCTGCGCGGCATGCAGCGTCTCGGGCAGCTTGCGCCACACGGCCGTCCACAACAGCAGGCTCAGCACCGCCAGGAACCAGAAGATCGCATGCCAGCCCGCGGCCACGAACAGCCAGCCGCCGACCAACGGCGCCACCGCCGGCGCCACGCCGAAGTAGATGGTCACCTGCGACATCACCCGCTGCGCATCGGCCGGCGGGAACATGTCGCGGATGATGGCCCGCGACACCACCATGCCGGCCCCGGCGCTCATGCCCTGCAACGCACGGAAAAACACCAGCTGGCCGATGCTTTGCGACAGCGCGCAGCCCACCGAGGCCAGCGTGAACACGGCGATGCCCCAGAGGATCACCGGCCGGCGGCCCAGGCTGTCGGACAGCGCGCCGTGGAACAGGTTCATCGCCGCAAAGCCGAACAGGTAGGCCGACAGCGTCTGCTGCATCTGCACCGGCGTGGCGCCCAGGGACTGGGCAATGCCGGAGAAGGCCGGGATGTAGGTGTCGATCGAGAAGGGCCCCAGCATGCCCAGGCAGGCCAGCAGCACGGCCAGCGTCCAGCGCGGGCCGCGCCAGAGCAGGTGGGCGTCGGGGTTCATCGAGACAGGCGTGCCGCGTGAGGCGCGGGCAGAGGGAACTTTTGCAGTGTAAGGTGGCCCTCAACGGCATGCGGGCCGCGGCCCCGCCTGGAGAAAGCATGCTTCGCGACACCCCACCTGCCCCCACCCGCCGCACGCTGCTGCAGGCCGGCGGCGCCGCCCTGGCCATGACAGGCCTGCCCCGCCTGGCCTGGGCCCAGCCCACGGTGGCGCCGATGACAGACGGCCCCTTCTACCCGCCGCGGGCCTGGCGTGCGCAGTGGAGCGACTGGGACGCCGACCTCAGCCGGGTGCAGCGCGACGGCCGCACGCTGCAGGCACGCGGCGAGCACCTGGGCCTGGAGCTGCAGCTGGCCGACACCCAGGGCCGGCGCATCGACGGTGCCGAAGTCGAAATCTGGCAATGCGATGCCATGGCGGTGTACCACCACCCCGGCGTGCGAATGACGGCCGGCCAGTACGACGAAGGCTTCCAGGGCTTCGGCGCCACCCGGGCCGACGGCGAGGGCCGGCTGCGCTTTCGCACCATCAAGCCGGTGCCCTACCCCGGCCGCACGCCGCACATCCACATCAAGCTGCGCCACGCCAGCTTCGGAGAAGTGACCTCGCAGCTGTTCATTGCCCGCGACCCCGGCAATCCGCGCGACTTCCTGTGGCGGGCCGTGGATACGGCCGACCGGCCGATGCTGGAGATGCAGCTGCAGCCGGCGCCGGCCGACAGCGGCCTGCGCTGGCTGGCCCGGCAGACGCTGGTGCTGCCGGCCTGAACAAAGTGTGAAGCAAGCCGATAGGCCGGATTCTGTGCAGCGCCTTGCCCTTGCGGGCGCGGCGCCGTGACCGCCATTCCTCTGGGCCGTGCATCGCTGCACGGCTCGATGCCACCTACCCGCACGCTCCCCGGGCCGGATCGTCGCGTGCCTATTTGGTGTTGCTGCGCGTAGAGATTGCCCGTTTCACCCGAACTGAATCGGCTCGTCTCTGTTGCTCTGATCCTCACCTCGCGGTGGACAGCCGTTAGCTGCTACGCCGCCCTGCGCAGTCCGGACCTTCCTCCAGTGCGGCCTTTCGACCCTTGCACCAGCGGCGGTCTGGCTTGCTTCACTGTGCGATTATCGAGCTTGCCTGGCTTCGGAGCACACCCATGAAAGCGGAGAACATCCTTCAGACCATCGGCAACACGCCGCACATCCGCGTCAACCGCCTGTTCGGTGACGCGCAGGTGTGGATCAAGTCCGAGCGCGCGAACCCGGGCGGCTCCATCAAGGACCGCATTGCGCTGTCGATGATCGAGGACGCCGAACGCCGCGGCCAGCTGAAGGCCGGCGGCACCATCGTCGAGCCGACCTCGGGCAACACCGGCATCGGCCTGGCGATGGTGGCGGCCGTCAAGGGCTACAAGCTGATCCTGGTGATGCCCGACAGCATGAGCGTCGAGCGCCGCCGGCTGATGTTGGCCTACGGCGCCACCTTCGAGCTGACACCGCGCGAGAAGGGCATGAAGGGCTCGATCGCCCGCGCTGAGGAGATCGTGGCCGCCACGCCAGGCGCCTGGATGCCGCAGCAGTTCGAGAACCCTGCCAACATCGAGGTGCATGTGCGCACCACCGCCAAGGAGATCCTGGCCGACTTTCCCGAGGGGCTGGACGTGCTGATCACCGGCGTGGGCACAGGCGGCCACATCACCGGCTGCGCGCAGACGCTGAAGGCGCACTGGCCGAAGCTGAAGGTCTTTGCGGTAGAGCCGGCGGCCTCGCCGGTGATCAGCGGCGGCGCGCCCTCGCCGCACCCGATCCAGGGCATCGGTGCCGGCTTCATCCCGCGCAACCTGCACACCGCCGTGCTCGACGGCGTGATCCAGGTCGACGCCGAGGCGGCCCGCGAGATGGCGCGGCGCAGCGCCCGCGAAGAAGGTATGCTGGTGGGCATCTCCAGCGGCGCCACGCTGGCAGCCATCGCGCAGAAGCTGCCCGAGCTGCCGGCCGGCAGCCGGGTGCTGGGCTTCAACTACGACACCGGTGAGCGCTATCTCTCCATCGAGGGCTTCCTGCCGACCTGAGGCACGACGGCGCAAAGAAAGAGGGCCCCGCGTGCGGGGCCCTTCGTTTTACAGCGCAGCCGCTCAGGCCGACTGCTGCAGGCGCGCGATGCGCTCTTCCATCGGCGGGTGGCTGGAGAACAGTGCCATCAGGCCGCTTGGCCGGGCGCTGATGCCCATGGCCTGCAGCGTCTTGGGCATCTCGCCGGGGTCCAGACCGCCCAGGCGGGCCAGCGCGTTGATCATCGGCTGCTTGCGGCCCATCAGCTGCGCGGCACCGGCATCGGCGCGGAACTCGCGCTGGCGCGAGAACCAGGCGACGATGATCGCGGCCACGAAGCCCAGCAGGATGTCCATCACGATGGTGGTGATCAGGTAGCCCGGGCCGACGCCGTCGCGGTCGTTCTTCAGCACCACGCGGTCGACGAAGTAGCCAACCACGCGCGAGATGAAGACCACGAAGGTGTTCATCACGCCCTGGATCAGCGTCATCGTCACCATGTCACCGTTGGCCACGTGGGCCACCTCGTGGCCGATGACGGCCTCGACCTCCTCGCGCGTCATGCTCTGCAGCAGGCCGGTGGACACCGCCACCAGCGCCGAGTCCTTGAACGCACCCGTGGCGAAGGCGTTGGGCGGGCCCTCGTAGATGCCGACTTCGGGCATCTTCACACCCGCCTGGTCGGCAAAGCGGCGCACCGTCGACACGATCCAGACGTGGGTCGGGTCGTTCGAGTCGTTGATGATCTGCGCGCCGGTGCTGCGCTTGGCGATGAACTTGCTCATCAGCAGCGAGATGGTCGCGCCGCCGAAGCCGACGACCAGCGAGAACACCATCAGCCCGCCGACATTCAGCCCCTGGGCGTCGATGAAGCGGTTCAGGCCGAACAGGTTGATGACGATGCCCAGCACGACCATGACGGCCAGGTTGGTCATCACGAAGAGCAGGATTCGTTTCATGGGGTGGTCAGTCAGTCTGTTGCGACGGTGCGGATGATGGGGATGGGCGTGCGGATTTAAAGGCCTGAGGGCAATACGCCCAGAATGTGGAAGGTCTTTGTTCAGCCGGCGCCGGCCTTGGCCAGGCGCTTGTCGCGCAACACGAACTGGGTGCCGCGGCGGTCCAGTTCGAACAGCTGGGTGGCCTCGATCAGGTCCAGCAGCTTGCGGTAACCGTAGTTGCGCGGGTCGAAGGAGGCCTGGTTGCCGATCTGCTGGCCCACCGCGCCCAGCGCCGACCAGCCGTCTTCGCCCGCGGCGGATTCGACCGCGTTGCGCAGCAGCGTCACCAGCCGGGCGTCCTGGCGCAGTGCACCGGTGTCCAGCCGGCTGGGCGCTGCGTCGCCGTTGCCGACGCCGTTGCCGCCCTGGGTGGCGGCCTTGGGCTTGGGCTTGGCCGCCTTGGCGCCCTTGGCTTCGCGCGGCTCGTCCACGGCCACCGGCTGGCCCAGGTGCTCCAGATAAAGGAAGCGCGAGCAGGCATTGACGAAGGGCAGCGGCGTCTTCTTGGCACCGAAGCCGAAGACCTGCGCGCCCTTGGCCTTCAGGTGCATGACCAGCGGCGTGAAGTCGGCATCCGAGCTGACGATGCCGAAGGCGTCGGGCTGGTCGGTGTACAGCAGGTCCATCGCCTCGATGACCATGCCCATGTCGGTGGCGTTCTTGCCCTTGCTGTAGTCGAACTGCTGCACCGGCCGGATCGCGTATTCGTGAAGCACCGCCTCCCAGCCCTTCAGCCCGTCCTTCTTCCAGTTGCCGTAGGCGCGGCGGATGTTGGTGACACCCACCTTGGCCAGTTCGGCCAGGATCACGTCGATCTTGCTGGCGGGCGAGTTGTCGGCATCGATCAGCAGCGCGATGCGGGGTTGCTTCTCGATCATGCCCCGGCTCCATCGACCATCTGCCAGGCCAGCGTCTCGCCACCGCACAGTGGTTTCAGCGAGGTGGCGCCGAAGGGCAGCGTCTCCGGCAGCGTCCAGGGCTGGCGCTGCAGTACAACGCTTCCGCGGTTGCGCGGCAGGCCATAGAAATCGGCGCCGTGCAAGCTGGCGAAGCCTTCCAGCCTGTCCAGCGCGCCTGCGGCCTCGAAGGCCTGGGCATACAGCTCCAGCGCCGACAGCGCGGTGTAGCAGCCGGCGCAGGCGGCCGCATGCTCCTTCAGCGGCGCCGGGTGCGGCGCGCTATCGGTGCCCAGGAAGAACTTCGGCGAGCCCGAGGTGGCCGCAGCCACCAGCGCCTGGCGGTGCACTTCGCGCTTCAGCACCGGCAGACAGTAGTAGTGCGGGCGCAGGCCGCCCTGGAAGATGGCGTTGCGGTTGTAGAGCAGGTGGTGGGCGGTGATGGTCGCGGCCAGCCGCGCATCGCCTGCGGCCACGAACTGCGCCGCCTCGCGGGTGGTGATGTGCTCGAAGACGATCTTCAGTTCGGGAAAGTCGCGCCGCAGCGGCTGCAGCACCCGGTCGATGAACACCGCCTCGCGGTCGAACACGTCGATCTCGGCATCGGTGACCTCGCCATGCACCAGCAGCAGCAGGCCTTCGCGCTGCATCGCCTCCAGCGTGGGGTAGGTCTTGCGGATGTCGGTGACGCCGGCGTCGCTGTTGGTCGTGGCGCCGGCCGGATAGAGCTTCAGCGCCACGATGCCGGCCTCGCGGGCGCGGCGGATCTCGTCCGGCGGCGTCAGGTCGGTCAGGTACAGCGTCATCAGCGGCTGGAATTCGGCGCCTGCGCCTTCCTTCGGCAGAGCGTCCAGAATGCGCCGGCGGTAGTCCAGCGCCAGCGCGGTGGTCGTGACCGGCGGCTTCAGGTTCGGCATGACGATGGCCCGGCCGAACTGCCGCGCGGTGTGCGGCAGCACAGCGCGCAGCGCGTCGCCGTCACGCAGGTGCAGGTGCCAGTCGTCGGGGCGGGTGAGGGTCAGCGTTTCCATCATGCGGGATTGTCGCCGTTCTGCTGCAACTGCCACATCTGCGCATAGCGCCCGGCCTGCGCCAGCAGTTCGGCATGGGTGCCGCTTTCCACCAGCCGGCCGTGTTCCAGCACCAGGATGAGGTGCGCATCGACCACGGTGCTCAGCCGGTGCGCGATGACCAGGGCCGTCTTGCCGGCGGCGGCGCTCTTCAATTCGGCCTGGATCGCACGCTCGTTGGCCGAATCCAGCGCCGAGGTGGCCTCGTCGAAGATCAGGATCGGCGGGTTCTTCAGCAGCGTGCGCGCGATGGCCACGCGCTGCTTCTCGCCGCCCGACAGCTTGAGCCCGCGCTCGCCGACCATCGTTTCGTAGCCCTTCGGCGTGCCTGCGATGAAGTCGTGGATGTGCGCCGCCCGGGCCGCCGCCTCCACTTCGGCACGCGACGCGCCAGGCCGGCCGTAGGCGATGTTGTATTCGACCGTGTCGTTGAACAGCACCGTGTCCTGCGGCACGATGCCGATGGCCTGGCGCAGGCTGGCCTGCGTCACTTGCCGGATGTCCTGCCCGTCGATGGTGATGCGCCCGGCGCTCACGTCATAGAAGCGGAACAGCAGCCGCGCCAGCGTGGACTTGCCAGCACCCGAGGGACCGACCACCGCCACCGTCTTGCCGGCAGGGATCTCGAAGCTCAAGCCTTGCAGGATCGGCCGCGCCGCCTCGTAGCCGAAGGACACGTTCTCGAAGCGCACCGTGCCTTCGCGCACCTGCAGCGCCGGCGCGCCCGGCGCGTCGGCCACCTCGCGCTCGCGCTCCAGCAGGCCGAACATCTTGTCCAGGTCGGTCAGGCTTTGCTTGATCTCGCGGTACAGCACGCCCAGGAAGTTCAGCGGGATGTACAGCTGGATCATGAAGGCGTTGATCATCACCAGGTCGCCCAGCGTCAGCCGACCGTCGACCACGCCCTGTGTGGCCCGCCACAGCATCGCCACCAGCGCCGCCGCGATCACCAGCTGCTGGCCGGTGTTCAGCATCGACAGCGTGCTCTGGCTCTTCAGCGCTGCGCGGCGCAGGCGCTCCAGGCTCTGGTCGTAGCGGCCGGCCTCGAAATCCTCGTTGTTGAAGTACTTGACAGTCTCGTAGTTCAGTAGCGAATCGATGGCCCGGGTGTGCGCCGCCGCGTCCAGCTCGTTCATCTGCCGCCGGAACTTGGTACGCCATTCGGTCACGCCGACGGTGAAGGCCACGTAGAACACCAGCGCCGCGGCGGTGATCCAGGCGAACATCGCGTCGAACTTCCAGGCCAGCAGCGTCAGCACCATCGCCACCTCGATGAGCGTCGGCACGATGCTGTAGAGCGAGTACGACACCAGCGAATGCACCGCGCGCGTGCCGCGCTCGATGTCGCGCGTCATGCCGCCGGTCTGCCGCTCCAGGTGGAAGCGCAGGCTCAAGGCATGCAGGTGGCGGAACACCTGCAGCGAGATGCTGCGCGCCGTGCCTTCGGTGGCCTTGGCGAAGACCAGTTCGCGCAGCTCGGTGAACAGCGTGGTCGAGAAGCGCAGCCCGGCATAGGCCACCAGCAGGCCGATCGGCACCACCAGCAGCGCGGCCGGGTCGCCCGGCTTGATCGACAGGCTGTCCACCAGCTGCTTCAGCAGCAGCGGCACGCTGACGTTGGCCGCCTTGGCCGCCACCATGAAGCCCAGCGCCAGCGCCACCCGCAGTCGGTAGCGCCACAGGTAGGGCAGCAGCCGTGAGAGCGTGTGCCAGTCGCCGCCGCGGCGCGCGGTGGCTTCGGCGGTATTGGGGGCGGGCAGGGCGACTCCGGTTCGGCGCATGGGCAGGGAAAGACGGCGGGGGCGTGGAAGAATCGGGCAGCGAATTCAGCCGGAGAGCATGGCCATGGGCAACAGCACGACACCGACGCCGGGCGGCCTGGACGGCCCCCTGAGTTTGCCCGATGGCAGCGCCCTGGTGATGCGCGTAATGCCGCAGCCGGCCGACGTCAACGGCAACGGCGATGTCTTCGGCGGCTGGATCATGGCCCATGTGGACATGGCCGGCGCCATCCTGCCGGCGCGCATCGCCAAGGGCCGCATCGCCACCGTGGCGGTGAACGAGTTCATTTTCAAGCAGCCGGTGTCGATCGGCGACCTGCTCAGCTTCTATGCCCGGGTGGTGCGTGTGGGGCGCACCTCGATCACCGTGCATGTGCAGGTCTGGGCCGAACGCAACCCGGCCGATCTGAAGGTGGTCAAGGTGACGGAGGCCAGCCTGACCTATGTGGCCATCGACAGCCAGGGCCAGCCCAGGCAGGTGCCGGCCGGCTGAGACTGCGTTTTCAACGCACCCTGGCCGCCGCCAGCCCGGCAATGCCGGCGGCCAGGGCCTCGCCACAGGCGCGGTACACCGGCTCACCCGGGTGGAAACCATCATCCGCCATGGCTTCGGGACTGAGGTCCAGCGCGATCGGCACGTGGGTCACGTCGCGACGGGTGGCGGCCCAGCGCGCCATGGCGTCGTCGTGTCGGCGCGCATCCGCGCCCATTACCCGGCGCAGCGGCTGCGGCAGCAGCGGAAATCGGTGCACCGGGGGCAGCGGCGCAAACAGCACGTGGGTGATGCCACGCTCGGCCAGCAGGAAGTCGGCCAGTGCCGCACGGTGCTGCACGGCGCGCCGCGGTGGCACCAGATCGATGACATCGTTGACCCCGCTGAGCACCACCGCCACTTCGGCCCGAGGAGTGGGCTCGGCGCGCAGCAACTCGTGCACCTGGCGGGTGGTCAGGCCCGACTTCGCGTGCAGCGACCAGTAAACCGGGCGCTGCGCGTGACGGTGCAACGCCCGGCTCAGGTGACCGGCCAGGGCCTGGTCCTGGTGCGCGACACCCACGCCGGCGGCCGAGGAGTCGCCGGCGATCAGCACGCGCAGCGCCCGCCCGCCCTGCCCCACGCGGCCCTG
>JAFLDH010000183.1 GCA_017302505.1 Burkholderiales bacterium | reverse complement strand
GGCGGCTGGCGCAGCAGGGTTACCCGGTGCGCGGCTGGAGCCTGGGCCCGCGCGGCACCGAGACCCACGGCCTCGACGTCACGCATGGCCGCGACGCCCTGCCCGGCCTGCTGGCCGACGCGCGCATCGTCATCAACCTGCTGCCGCTGACGCCCGCCACCACCGGCCTGCTGGATGCAGGCTGCTTCGCGGCCCTGCCGCGCGGCGCGGCGATCGTCAACCTGGCGCGCGGCGCGCATGTGGTCGATGTCGACCTGCTGGCCGCGCTGGACAGCGGGCATCTGTCGCATGCCGTGCTGGACGTGTTCCGCAGCGAGCCGCTGCCGGCCGACCATGCCTTCTGGCGCCACCCGCGGGTGACGGTGCTGCCGCATGTGGCCGCGCAGACCGACCCGCGCAGCGCCGCGCAGGTGGTGGTGGCCAACCTGCGGCGCTGCTTCTCGGGCGCCATGCCCGAGCATCTGGTGGACCGCAGCCGCGGCTACTGATCAGCCCGGCGGCGCTGCCGGCGGGCCAGCGCCATGACACCGGCCAGGCCGCCCAGCATCAACGCATAGGTGGACGGTTCCGGGATCGGCTGCGCGGCCAGCGCCAAGCGGTAATCCACCCCCGATTCGCCCACCAGCCCGGTGATGCTGCCGCCGAGTTCCAGCGCGCTGAGCTTGGCGGTGGAGGTGAAGTCGACGACGGTGCGCCCGGGGCAGCCGGGGAAGTCGTCCTCCAGGTCGAAGATGATGCCGAAGCTGGGACGGTTACCGTCGCCCGGCGTCGGGTCGCAGGGGTTCCAGCCGCTAGCGCTGGCCCACAAGCCCGCCACCAGCCACAAGGTCTGCCCGTCCTGGGCATCCAGCGACACCGTCACGCTGCGCTCCATCAACGTGGGCTCGTCGGGCAACTGCGCCGAAGGCACCGCGCTGGATCCCGGCGCCTCGAAGTCCGACGACCCGAGCAGGTCCTCGGCCGAGATGAAGGGCTGGAAGGCGAAGGGTGCGTCGCTGCGGTCGCGGCCGAGCGCAAAGCCTCCGAAGCTGGCCTGCTGCCACATGCGTATGCTGCCGACATCGCCGCCGACATCGAACTCGACCAGGCTGTCGGGGTTGAACAGCCCCACGCCAAAGGCCACCTTGCCGCCCCCCGCGTCGTAGGGCAGGCTGTCGCCCTTCTCGTACAGGCCATCGACGGTGAAGGTCATCTTGACGGTGCCGCTGCCCTGGACGACGAAGCGGTCGGCCATGCGCGCGATCGCGCCCGCTCCGTGGCTCTCGATGCCGTCTTCCAGCCACCACAAGCCGTCAGAGCCTGAGTCGGTCCAGCCGTTCTGCTTCCCCGTCTGAGGGTCCTGGGTGGGCATGATGGCGCGCAGCACGTCGCGCCCGTTCAGGGCCTGCGCACCGACCTTCAGGTTGAAGACATGGCCCTCCTTCTGCAAGTTGGCGGTGGCGGTGGCCCCCGCACCGCTGGCGTTCTTCCAGCCATTGGCGCTGTCGGAGAACCCGGCATTGGGCCCGACCACGGGGGTGGCGCGCGACACCACCGCCCCGATGCGCTCGCCCTTGGTCGTGCTGGTGTAGACCTTGTTGTCACGGTCATAGACGGTGTCGTTGCACACCGCGGTCCTGCGGCCGGGTTCGTCCGGATCGCTGGCCCAGAGGCCACCCATCGAGTAGTCGGCGCAGCCGCGGAAATACGCGCCGCTCACCCCCGCCTGGCTGTAGCTGCCCAGCGCCGGCAGCTTCGGCACCGCGGGCTTGGCCACGATGGGCGGTTCTTCGTACTCGTCCTCGTCGGCCCAGGCCAAGCTCACGGCCAGCGCCAGTGTGACTGGCACCCACATCCTGCTGTGTCGCATGCGCTCCTCCGTGGTCGGTGTTTGCACGGAAGCCTGCCCGAGTTAGGCCTGACCTGACAACAGCAGGGGGGATTGCCGCGGGAACGGGCCGACGCGCCGTCGCTGTGGGCATCGCCTCCTCGTGAAGGCACCCACCCTGGGCGGCGCTAGCGACCCGGCCGCGGCCCGTCGATCCCTAAATTGGGGACCTTGATTCCCTCAGCCGCGCAAGGCCAGCCGCGGCACGGCCGCCGACGGCGCGTTGCGTGCCAGCGGCTGCATCAGCATCAGCATCAGCGCGCGCAGGCCGTCCCAGGCGTCGGCCGGCCAGTCCGGATGGCGCAGGCCCTTGACCAGGCCGTCGCAGATGCTGGCCGCGCGCAGCAGCGCGTCCAGCGTCAGCGGCGTCAGCAGCGGCACCGCCCGTTCGAACAGCTTCTCGCGCAGCCCCCAGACGCGCGCTTCACGCAGCGCCAGCGGCAAAGGCTGGCCGCCGGCCACGGCGTCATGCACGCGCTTCAGCGCGCGGATGTCCTCGGCCAGCGTCCAGTGCACCAGCACCGGCGCCTCGCCCTCGGCGCGCAGACCTTCCAGCATGCGCAGCGCACGGGCCACGCGGCCGGCCAGCACCGCCTCGCCGAGCTTGAAGACGTCGTAGCGGGCAACATTCAGCACCGCCGCTTCCACCTGCTCGAAGCCGAGCTCGCCCTGCGGATACAGCAGGCCCAGCTTCTGGATCTCCTGGTGCGCCGCCAGCAGGTTGCCTTCCACGCAATCGGCAAAGAAGGCCAGCGTGCGCTGTCCTTCCTCGCCTTCCTTCACGCGCTGTTGCTGGCGCGCCAGCCGCTGCGCGATCCAGGCCGGCAGCGCCTGCCTCGGCACCGCCTCGACACGCACGTTGACGCCCGCGCGGTCCAGCGCGCCGAACCAGGCGCTCTTCATCTGCTGGCCGTCCAGGCGGGGGCAGTGCACCAGCGTCAGCACGTCGTCCGACAGGTGCTCGACATAGCGCTGCAGCGCCTCGGAGCCTTCCTTGCCGGGCTTGCCCGAGGGGATGCGGATCTCGATCAGCTGGCGCTGCGCGAACAGGCTCATTTCCTGCGACGCGCCGATCAGCCCGCTCCAGTCGAAATGCGCGCCGCTGACGGTGAAGACCTTGCGCTCCTCGAAGCCGGCGGCCCGCGCCGCGGCGCGGATCAGGTCGCCGGCCTCCTGCGCCAGCAACGGCTCGTCGCCATGCACCAGGTACAGCGGCTTCAGACCCTTCTGAAGCAGCCCCGGCAGCTGATCGGCGCGTACCTGCATGGCCCTAGACGCGCACCGTGGACAGCCGCAGCAGCAGCTGCTGCACGATATCGGACTGCATCTCGCGGAACAGGTCGTCTGCCTCCTGCTGCTTGCCCAGCGCCTGGCGCTCGATGAGGGTCAGCTCGCGGATCAGCTCGATGCGCGAATCGGGAATCAGCTCGCGCTCGGCGGGCGTCTGCGCGCGGTAGCGGAAGATGCTGCGCAGCTGGATGTCACGGACCTGGCCCGAGGCGGTGAACGCCACCGCGCGGCGCAACCGCTCCTCGCTGAGCGCCTGGAACACGACCTGCGCCTGCGCCGGCGCATCCTTGACGGCGACGCTGCGCTGCAATGCCGCACGCAGTTCCTGCTCCAGCGGCGAGCGCGGCGCAAAGCCCGTCAACGCGATGCTCTCGAACTGCAGCGAGGCCGCGCCCTTCAGCTGGAAGCCGCAGCCGGCCAGCGCCAGCAGCGGCAGCGCCGCCAGCAGGCGGCGGCGCGAGGGCAGGGCGTCAGACGACGACATTCACCAGCCGCCCCGGCACGATGATGATCTTCCTGGGTGCGCGCCCTTCGGCGAACCTGGCGAAGTCAGGGCTGGCCGCCGCGGCCGCCTCGATGGCCGCGCGCTCGGCCTGCGCCGGCACACGCACCGCGCCCCGCGTCTTGCCGTTGACCTGCAGCACGAGTTCGATCTCGTCCTGCACCAGCGCTGCCTCGTCCACCTGCGGCCAGGGCGCGTCGAGCAGGCCACCTACCGCGCGGCCGAAGCCCAGGCCCACCCACAGCTCGTGGGTGATGTGCGGGCAGGCCGGGTACAGCGCGCGCAGCAGCACCGACGTCCCCTCGCACAGCACGGCCAGGTCGCCATCGCTGCCGTCGCTGGCGAAACCTTCCAGCGCGTTCAAGAGCTTCATGCAACCGGAGACCACGGTGTTGTATTGCATGCGCTCGTAGTCGTAGCTCATCTGGCGCAGCACCAGATGCACCTCGCGGCGCAGCGCCTTGGCCTCGGCGCGCAGCGCGGCGCCGCTGAAGTTGCCCGCGGTGGCACGGCGCAAGGCCTCGCCATGCTTGGTACCGAAGCCCCACACCCGCTTCAGGAAGCGGTGCGCGCCCTCGACGCCGGCGTCGTTCCATTCCAGCGTCTGCTCCGGCGGCGATGCGAACATCACGAACAGCCGCGCGGTGTCGGCGCCGTACTTGTCGATCAGCTCCTGCGGGTCGACGCCGTTGTTCTTGGACTTGGACATCGTGCCCACGCCCTCGTAGTCGACCGCGCTGCCGTCGCTCTTCAGCTTGGCGCCGAGCACCTTGCCGTCGGCATCGAAGACGTTGTCCACCTCGTGCGGCCAGAAGTACTCGATGCCGCCGGCCGCGCCGCGCCGGCTGTAGATGTGGTTCAGCACCATGCCCTGCGTCAGCAGCCGGGTGAAGGGCTCGTCCACCGTCACCAGCTTCAGGTCGCGCATCACCTTGGTCCAGAAGCGCGCGTACAGCAGATGCAGGATGGCGTGCTCGATGCCGCCGATGTACTGGTCCATCGGCATCCAATACTGCGTACCGGCGCCGACCATCGCGTCGTCGAGCTTGGGGTCGCAGTAGCGCATGAAGTACCACGAGCTGTCGACGAAGGTGTCCATCGTGTCGGTCTCGCGGCGCGACGGCGCGCCGCACACCGGGCAGGGCACGTTCAGGAAGGCCTCGCACTTGTTCAGCGGGTTGCCGCTGCCGTCGGGGATCAGGTCCTCGGGCAGCACCACCGGCAGGTCCTTCTCGGGCACCGGCACGGCGCCGTGGGTGGCGCAATGGATGATCGGGATCGGCGTGCCCCAGTAGCGCTGGCGGCTGACGCCCCAGTCGCGCAGCCGCCAGGTGGTCTTCTTCTCGCCCAGGCCCTTGGCAGCCAGCAGATCGGCCACCTTGTCGACCGCGGCCTTGTAGCCCAGGCCGTCGAGCACGCCGCTGTTCACGCAGCGCGCCCGCGGCTTGTCGGCATAGTGCTCGGCCCAGGCGTCGGTGCTGAAGGGCAGGCCCTCGACCTCGGTCACCTGGCGGATCGGCAGCCCGTACTTCTTGGCGAACGCGAAATCGCGCTCGTCGTGCGCCGGCACGCCCATCACCGCGCCGTCGCCATAGCTCATCAGCACGTAGTTGCCGACCCACACCGCGACCGGCTCGCCGGTCAGCGGGTGCGTCACCGTCAGGCCGGTGGGCAGGCCTTCCTTCTCCTTGGTGGCCAGCTCGGCCTCGGTGGTGCCGCCGGCCTTGCACGCCTCGACGAAGGCGGCCACCTTCGGGTCGCGCTGCGCGGCATGGGTGGCCAGCGGGTGCTCGGGCGCCACCGCGCAGAAGGTCACCCCCATGATGGTGTCGGCGCGGGTGGTGAAGACGTACAGCCGCCCGCCCTGGATCAATTGGCCATCATCACCGCGGATGTCGTGCGGAAAGGCGAAGCGCACGCCCTCGCTCTTGCCGATCCAGTTCTCCTGCATCAGCTTGACGCGTTCGGGCCAGCCGGGCAGGTGCTGCTGCACGTGTTCCAGCAGCTCTTCGGCGTACTGGGTGATCTTCAGGTAGTAGCCGGGGATCTCGCGCTTCTCGATGACCGCGCCGCTGCGCCAGCCGCGGCCGTCGATCACCTGCTCGTTGGCCAGCACCGTCTGGTCCACCGGGTCCCAGTTGACCACCTGCGTGCGGCGCTCGGCGATGCCGGCTTCCAGCATCTTCAGGAACAGCCACTGGTTCCATTGGTAGTAGTCGGGGCTGCAGGTAGCGACCTCGCGGCTCCAATCGATGGCCAGCCCCATCGCCTGCATCTGGCCCTTCATGTGGGCGATGTTTTCGTAGGTCCACTTCGCCGGCGGCACCTTGTTCTTCATCGCCGCGTTCTCGGCGGGCAGGCCGAAGGCGTCCCAGCCCATCGGCATCAGCACGTTCATGCCCTTCATGCGCAGCTGGCGCGCGAGCATGTCGTTGATGGTGTAGTTGCGCACATGCCCCATGTGCAGCTTGCCGCTGGGGTACGGCAGCATCGAGCAGGCATAGAACTTCGGCTTGTTCGGGTCCTCGACGACGCGGTAGACGTCGCCGGCGGCCCAGGCCTTCTGTGCGCTACTTTCGACCTCGGCGGGGATGTACTTCTCGTTCATCCCGCGATTGTAGGAGGCGCTATTTCGCCGCCGCCTCGGTGACGAAGCCCACGCGCGACAGCCCGGCCTCCTGCACCAGGCCGATCAGCTCGGCCACGCGACCATAGGGCACGCGGCCGTCGGCGCGCAGCTGCACCTCGGTGGCCGGGTCGCGCTGCGCGGCCTCGCGGGCGCGCTGCAGCAGCTGCTCGGGCGTGACCGCCTCGTCGCCGACGAACAGCTGCCCCTGCTCGTTGATGGCCACCGCGATGTACAGCGGCGCGTCCGATGGCCGGGCGCCCTCGGTCTTGGGCAGGTCCAGCTTCAGGCTGGTGCTCATCAGCGGCGCGGTGATGATGAAGATCACCAGCAGCACCAGCATCACGTCGATCAGCGGCGTCATGTTGATGTCGCTCATCGGGCGGGCGCCCGGGTCGCGTTCCAGTCGTCCGAAGGCCATGCTCAGCGCCCCTGCTGGTCCAGCACCATCTCGCGCAGGTCATGCGCGAAGCCTTCTAGCTCGGCTTCGCATGCCGAGATGCGTTTGCCGAAGACGTTGTAGGCCAGCACGGCGGGAATGGCCACCGCCAGGCCGGCGGCCGTCATGATCAGCGCCTCGCCCACCGGGCCGGACACCTTCTCGATGGTCAGGCTGCCGGCGGCGGAGATGCCCGCCAGAGCGTGGTAGATGCCCCAGACGGTGCCGAACAGGCCGACGAAGGGCGCGGTGGCGCCGATGGACGCCAGCATCACCTGGCCGTACTGCAGGTGCGCCAGGCCGCGGTGCAGCGCATCGCGCAGCCGCCGCGTCAGCTGCGAATCCAGGCGGCCGGCGGCCTGCAGCGTGCCGACACCGGCCGATTGCGTGGCGGCGTCCAGCAGCGGCAGCAACAGCGATTCACGGTCCAGCCGGCGCAGCCGCTCGCGGCCATCGTCCAGCGAACCGGCGTCCCAGAACACCGGCACCGCGCGTTGCAGGTCGCCGGTGGCGCGGCGCAGCACCCAGCCCTTCCACAGGATCAGCACCCAGACGCAGACCGACATCAGCAGCAGCAGCACCGCCACCGCGCGGCCGACCAGGTCGGACTGCCCCCAGAAGTCGCCCAGACCCTGCATGCCGGGTCAGATGCCGAGCACGTCGTCCATGCCGTACAGGCCAGCCGGGCGGCGGGCCACGAAGCGCGCGGCGCGCAGGCTGCCCTGCGCATAGGTGACGCGGCTGGCGCTCTTGTGGGTGATCTCGATGCGCTCGCCGGTGCCGGCGAACAGCACGGTGTGGTCGCCGACGATGTCGCCGCCGCGGATCACCGAGAAGCCGATGCTCGATGGATCGCGCTCGCCGGTCACGCCATGCCGGCCCCAGACCGCGCAGTCGTCCAGCGAGCGGCCGGTGGCGCGGGCCAGCACCTCGCCCATGGCCAGCGCGGTGCCGCTGGGCGCATCGACCTTGTGGCGGTGGTGGGCTTCGATGACCTCGATGTCGTAGCCCTCGTTCAGCGCGCGCGCCGCCATGTCCAGCAGCTTCAGCACCACGTTGACGCCCAGGCTCATGTTCGGCGCCATCACGATGGCGATGTGCCTTGCGTGCTCGGCAATCTGCGCCTTCTGCGCGTCGCTGAAGCCGGTGGTACCGATGACCGCGCGCACGCCCAGCTCGCGGCACACCGCCAGATGCGCCAGCGTACCTTCGGGGCGGGTGAAGTCGATCAGCACGTCACAGCCGGCCAACCCGGCGCGCAGGTCGTCGGTGATGCGCAGCGCGCTGCGGCGGCCCAGCGGGGCCAGCGGGTCGCTGCCAAGCGCCGGGCTGCCGGCCATGTCGAGTGCGCCGCCCAGCTGGCAATCGCTGCTGGCACTGACCGCCTCGATCAGCATGTGGCCCATGCGCCCGGAAGCGCCGGCCACGGCGATCCTGAGCGGCGGCGGAGGATCGGCCGCTGCGCTCAAGGCGTCTCCAGCGGGGGGAAGGTGCGGGTGGTCGGTATCGGGTTGGGAATGCCACTCGACGGCACCGAGGGCGGCAGCCGCGAAGGCACCGGCAAGGCCCGCAACTGGTCGGGCGACAGCTCCAGCTCGGCCGCGGCCACCATGCGGCCGCTGCGGGCGATGGAGTCGATGAACTCGCGTTCGGTGGGCAACGGCGTCGCCTCGATGCTCTTCAGCACGTCGCCATCGAACAGCAGCACCACGCTGCGCCGCTGGATCGGCCGGTTTTCCAGCCGCAGCGTGAAGACATAGTCCCAGCGGTCGGCATGGAACACGTCGGTCAGCAGCGGTGTGCCCAGCGCGTCGCGCACCTGCAGCCGGTTCATGCCCGGCTTGATGCGGTCGAGCTGTTCCTGCGTGACCACATTGCCCTGCTGGATGGTGATGCGGTGCGGCGACAGGAAGCCGAGGATCGCCGCCTCATCGCTGCGCCACGAACTGCAGCCGCCGGCCAGCAAGGCCGCCAGCAGGGCGGCCGCACAGCGCGGGGCAGGTAGACAACGCATGGGCAGAAGGGGCAAGGCGAAACAGGCGCACGCAGGCGCTGGCTATCATCGAAGGATTCTAGCGGGCCGTCGTCCGCCGGAAGGAAGCCATGCCCTCCAACACCAACGTCGACGAACTGAAGAACAGCGGCCTGAAGGCCACGCTGCCGCGCATCAAGATCCTCGACGTGTTCCAGCGCGCCCGGCAACGCCACATGACGGCCGAGGACGTGTTCAAGGTGCTGCTGGCCGAGGGTTCCGATGTCGGCCTGGCCACCGTCTACCGCGTGCTGATGCAGTTCGAGCAGGCCGGCCTGCTGACGCGCAGCAACTTCGAATCCGGCAAGGCGGTGTTCGAGCTCAACGAAGGCCAGCACCACGACCACCTGGTGTGCCTGACCTGCGGCCGGGTCGAGGAGTTCTTCGACCCGCAGATCGAGCAGCGGCAGCGCGCCATTGCCATCGAGCGCGGCTTCGAGCTGCACGAGCATTCGCTGGCGCTGTACGCGGCCTGCACCAAGCCGAATTGTCAGCACCGGGCCAAGTAGCCCGCCGCGGCACCGCGGCGCTGCTGCTGGCGGTGGCGGCCCAGGCGGCCGCCGCGCCGGCGGATTTCAGCGACACGATGGGGCAGCGCCTGCGGGCCTGCACC
>JAFLDH010000182.1 GCA_017302505.1 Burkholderiales bacterium | reverse complement strand
AGGCCCAGCGCCTGCCAGCCGGCGCCGAGCAGCGCCGCGCGCGGGTCGGTGTCGGCGCTCACGAGGCAGGTGCTGCGGCCGTTCAGGCCGCGTCGGGCAGCCGGTCGCCGTCGGCCCGCGCCGGCAGCCGCCGCTTCTTCAGGTGCACCAGCAGCAGCGAGATCGCCGCCGGCGTGATGCCCGAGATGCGCGAGGCCATGCCCAGCGTGGCCGGGCGATGGCGCTGCAGCTTCTGCCGGACCTCGAAGGACAGCGCGGTGACCTGGCTGTAGTCCAGGTCGGCGGGCAGCGGCAGGTCTTCGTACTGCCGGGCACGGGCGACATCGTCGCTCTGCTTGTGGATGTAGCCGGCGTACTTGGTGGCAATCTCGATCTGCTCGATGGCCGCATCGGCCAGCGCCACGCCCCACTCCGCCGCCAAGGTTTCACGTGAAACAGGCGGCACGGTGCCGGCCGCGGCCGACACCTCGCCCAGTGTGTCGTAGCCGACGCCCGGCCGGCGCAGCAGCTCGAGCAGGTTGTATTCATGCTCCAGCGCCTTGCCCAGCAGCCGCTCGGCGTCGGCCGCCGCCAGCCGGCCTGGATGCACCCAGGTGCTCTTCAGGCGTTCCGTCTCACGGGCGATCGCCTCGCGCTTGCGCTCGAAGGCCGCCCAGCGCGCATCGTCCACCAGGCCCAGCTGCCGGCCCATCTCGGTCAGCCGCAGGTCGGCGTTGTCTTCGCGCAGCTGCAGCCGGAACTCGGCCCGGCTGGTGAACATCCGGTACGGCTCGGTGACGCCCTTGCCCACCAGGTCGTCGACCAGCACGCCCAGGTAAGCCTGGTCGCGGCGCAGCAGCCAGGGCTCGCGGCCCTGCACCTGCAGCGCCGCGTTGACGCCGGCGTACAGCCCCTGCGCCGCAGCTTCCTCGTAGCCGGTGGTGCCGTTGATCTGGCCGGCGAAGAACAGCCCGCCGATCGAGCGCGTCTCGAAGCTGGGCTTCAGCGCACGTGGGTCGAAGTAGTCGTATTCGATGGCATAGCCCGGCCGCAGGATGTCGGCCTGCTCCAGACCGACCATCGAGCGGATCGCCGCGATCTGCACGTCGAAGGGCAGCGAGGTGGACACGCCATTCGGATAAATCTCGTGGGTGTCCAGCCCTTCGGGCTCCAGGAAGATCTGGTGCGAGCTCTTGTCGGCGAAGCGGTTGACCTTGTCCTCGATGCTCGGGCAATAGCGCGGCCCGGTGCCTTCGATGACGCCGGTGAACATTGGGCTGCGGTCGAAGCCGCTGCGGATGATCTCGTGCGTGCGCTCGTTGGTGTGGGTGATCCAGCAGGGCAGCTGCTGCGGATGCATCGCCACATCACCGAGGAAGCTGAACACCGGCACCGGATCGAGGTCGCCGTGCTGCTCGGCCAGCCGGCTGAAATCGATCGAGCGGCCGTCCAGCCGCGGCGGCGTGCCGGTCTTCAGCCGGCCCTGCGGCAGCTTCAGCTCCTTCAGCCGGGCCGACAGGCGCACGGCCGACGGGTCGCCGGCACGGCCGGCGCTGTAGTTCTGCAGGCCCACGTGCACGCGGCCATCCAGGAAGGTGCCGGCCGTCAGCACCACGGCGCGTGCACGGAAGCGAATGCCCACCTGCGTGACGACGCCCGCCACGCGGTCCCCTTCGACGAGCACATCGTCCACCGCCTGCTGGAACAACCACAGGTTGGGCTGGTTCTCCAGCCGGCGCCGGATGGCCGCCCGGTACCGCACACGGTCGGCCTGCGCGCGGGTGGCGCGCACCGCCTGCCCCTTGCTGGAATTGAGGATGCGGAACTGGATGCCGGCCTCGTCGGTGGCCAGCGCCATCGCGCCGCCCAGCGCATCGATCTCCTTGACCAGGTGGCCCTTGCCGATGCCGCCGATCGAGGGGTTGCAGCTCATCTGGCCCAGCGTTTCCAGGCTGTGCGTCAGCAACAGCGTGCTGCAACCCATGCGGGCGGCGGCCAGCGCGGCCTCGGTGCCGGCATGGCCGCCACCGACGACGATCAGGTCGAAATCCCTCGGGTAGTCCACCGGCAGGCCTTCATGAAGCGGGCCGCCCAAGCGGCCCGGAACGTCGAATTTTAGGCTGCGGCATCACATCGCTGGCTCGATGTGACCCTTCGCTGAAGCGCAAGCGCTTTAGGCTTCGCGCTCGGCGTTCGCGTCGTGGCCCACGCTGCGCAGGTCCTGCGCGATGCGCCCGCCGCTGAGCGCCACCACCCGGCCGGCGCTGGCGATGGTCTCCGGCCGGTGGGCCACGATCACCCGCGTCAGCGCCAGCTGGCGCACCGCCTGGTTGACCAGCCTCTCGCCATCGACGTCGAGCGCGCTGGTGGCTTCATCCAGCAGCAGGATCTTCGGCCGCTTGTACAGCGCGCGGGCCAGCAGGATGCGCTGCTTCTGCCCGCCCGAAAGGCTGGAGCCCATGTCGCCGATCAGCGTGTGGTAGCCCATCGGCATGGCCTCGATGTCGTCGTGCACCGAGGCCACCCGCGCACAGTGCGTCACCCATTCCATGTCGGGCTGCAGGTCGAAGAAGCTGATGTTGTCGGCAATCGAGCCCGAGAACAGCGGCTCGTCCTGCATCACCACGCCGACCATGTGGCGCCAGGCGCGCAAGCCCAGTTGCGACAGCGGCACGCCGCCGACCAGCAACTCGCCGGTTTGCGGCGCGTGGATGCCGAGGATCACCTTCAGCAGCGTCGTCTTCCCGCAGCCCGAAGGCCCGACGATGGCCAGCGATTCACCGGGCTCGATGCGCAGGTTCACGCCGGACAGCACCTCGGGCTCGGCGTCCGAGTAGGCGAAGCCGACGTCGCGCAACTCGATCGCCGGAATCTCGGCCATGCGGCGAACGTGGCCGGCAGCCTCCTCCTGCTCGGGCGCGGTCAGCACGATGTCGGCCAACCGCTCGCCCTGCAGGCGCAGCATCTTCAGCTCGACCACCTTGTCGATCAGGCCGCTGACGCGGGTGGCGAACTGCTCCTTGTAGGCCATGAAGGCGAACAGCATGCCCACCGAGAACTTCTGGTCCAGCACCAGCAGCGCGCCGATCCACACCACCGCCACCCGCTCCAGCCCGAACAGCAGCCGGTGCAGCACGGTGAACAGCAGCTCCAGCTTGCGGGTGGCCAGGTCGGCATTCATCGTGTCCACCACCAGACTGGTGAAGCGCGACTGCCGGTCGGCCTGCGCGTTGAACAGCTTGATGGCCTGCACGCCGCGTAGCGATTCGAGGAAGTGGCTGGACTTCTTCGATTCATGCACCAGCGCCTCTTCGGTGGCGTCGCGCAGCGGCCGGAAGAAGGCCCAGCGCAGCAGCCCGTAAGCCGCCACCGCGGCCAGCGCCACCGCCGTCAGCGAGGGGCTGTAGACGAACATCATGGCGAGCGTCAGCACCACCAGCAGGCCGTCGAGCACGGCTTCGATGAAGCTGGTGGTCAGCGTCTTCTGGATCTCGTGCACGGCCGAGAAGCGCGACCAGATGTCGCCGATGTGGCGCTTCTCGAACCACTCCACAGGCAAGCGCATCAGGTGCGCAAACACGTTCGACAGCCACTGCAGGTTCAGCGTGGCCGACAGCACCAGCACCGACCAGGAGCGGATGGCGGCCGTACCGGCCTGGATCAGCACCAGCAGACCGAAGCCGATGCCCAGCGTGGCCAGCAGGTCGCGGTCGGCGCTGACCAGCACGTCGTCCACCACCCACTGCATCAGGAAGGGGCTGAGCAGCATGAAGGCTTCCAGCGCCAGCGCCAGCGCGAAGATCTGCGCCAGCGAACGCTTCAGCCCGCTGATGCGGCCCAGCATCTGCCGCGGCGAGACATGCTGCTTCTCGACCTTGGGCACGAAGTCGGCGGCCGGCGTCAGCTCGAGCACCACACCGGTGAAGTGTCGCGACACCTGCTCCAGCTTCAGCCGGCGCAGGCCGTGCGCCGGATCATGGATCGTCGCGACACCGCGGCTCACGCCCACCAGCACCACGAAGTGGTTCATGTCCCAGTGCAGGATGCAGGGGTGCTCCAGCTGCGCCAGGTCCTCGATCTCGGCGCGCAGCGCGCGGGCGTGCAGCTTCAGGCTTTCGGCCATGCGCACTACGTCCAGCAGGTTCAGGCCCTTCAGTGACAGCGAGAAGCGCTGGCGCAGCGTCGGCAGGTCGGAGCGGTGGCCGTGCGCCGCCGCTACCATGGCCAGGCAGGCCAGCCCACATTCGGCGCCCTCGGTCTGCAGAATCACCGGCACCCGGCTGGCGCCGAAGCCCAGCCGCAGCCCGCCCCAGTCACCGAGGCGGCTGTTCATGGAACGTCCATCCGCCAAACGGAGCGCATAAGGGGTGAAAGCGAAGCACGAAAGTAAGCGTCTGCTTTCATATCCGGTTTGTCAAGCCCAGCACTGGCGCGAACAGCCATTCGATCAGCCGGCGGCGCTCCAGCAGCACGTCGGCCTCCATGCGCATCCCGGCCACCAGCGGCTGGCTGCCACCGAAGGCCTGTAGGTCGGGCCGGTCCATCGCCACGGTGATGCGGAACATCGGCTCGGTCGTGCCGTCGGTGCCTGCCGGCACCGACAAGGGCAGACCGGCCAGTTCCGGCGCCGCCAGCGGCGTGCGCGACACCTGCAGCACATGGCCTTGCTGGTGTCCGAACTTCTGGTACGGGAAGGCTTCGAAGCGCAGCCGCACCTCCTGCTGCGGCCGCACGAAACCCACCGCGCCCGAGGGCGCGAACAGGTGCGCCTGCAGCGTGGCACCTGCCGGGATGATGCTGGCCAGCGCGGACACCGGTGACACGCTCTGGCCGGGTTCGGCCAGCACCGCGCTGACCGTGCCATCCTGTGGTGCGCGCACCACGATCTGGCGCACGGCATCCTGCTCGGCGGATTCACGGGCCAGCGCCGCCAGGTCGCGCTCGATCGCACCCTGCCGCGCCTTCAGCTGCACCGGCAGACCACGGCGTTCGCCTTCCAGCGCCGCGCGGTCGCGGGCCAGCGCGGCACCCTGGCGCTCCAGCGCCTGGGCCTGGGCCTGCAGACCGATGACCTCTTCGCGCTTGCTCTGCACCTGCGCGGGTGAGATGAACTGGTCGCGGCTCAGCGATTCCAGCCGCTCCAAGGATTGCTGGGCCAGCGACAGCCGCTGCCGGTGCAGCGTGATCTCGGCGTCGATCTGCTGCTGCTCGCGCTTCATCTCGTCAAGCCGGCGCTGCAGCGAGAGCATTTCGCTTTCCGCCAGCACCGCCTGCTGGCGAGCCGCGTCCTCCAGGCTGCGCTGGCGTTCCTGCAGGCTGCGCTGCACGCGGGCCTGCACCTCGGCGCTGAGCGTGCTGCCTTCCAGCGTCAGCACGAACATCACTTCCCCGGCACGAACCGCCTGGCCCTCTTGGACATGGCGCTCCAGCACCCGGCCTGGCACGGGCGGCACGAGGCGGATGACGCCGAGATCCGGCACCAGCACGCCGCCGATGCGCGCCTTGCGCGTGTATTCGCCGAAGAAAAGGAAGGCCAGTACCAGCGCCAGCACCAGGATCACGGCCGTCGTCAACACCGTCAGCGACAGCGGGCGCACCAGCTGCACCTGACCCAGCCAGTTCTGGCGCTGGGCCTCGGCCACCTCGTGGCGAAACAGCGTGGACACGCCTCAGTCCGCGCCCTGGCCGAACAGGGGCTCGGCGACGGCGCGGCCGTGCATTGCAGGCGGCATCAACCCTTGGTGGCTCATCGATCGCCCAATGAAAAAACGGGCCGGACAAGCCGGCCCGCGGACATTACAGCAGGCCCTGAGGCCCAACCATAATGCCAATCAACCTAGAGGCACATCACCAAGTACCCCTAGGCGTCATGATCTAGAGCGCCCCGCTGGGCTTACTTGACCCTCCAGCCGCCCTTGGGCAGGCCACCGGACACCTTCTTCAGCTCCTCGAGATTCAACTCGACCGGCCCGCTCTTGTTTTCCTGCTTCTTCTGCGTAACGACGTCATCGGCAGTCTTGTTGTTCTTGGGAGTAACTGCTTTCTTCATGAGGACTCCTTCTGGTTCAGACAGTGCGATCGTCCGCGCACGCCTGCATTGCATCAGCGGACGTGCACAAAGAACACTGTCAGCTCTTACAGGTTGAAGCCCGCTCGGCGCCCCTGCGGGCCAAGGGCACTGGGCCGGCAGATCAGTGAATCAGCCCCAGACGCAGGGCCTTCAGCACGGCGGCATGCTTGCTGACGCAGCCGAGCTTGTGCATCGCGTTGTTGACATGCAGCACCGCCGTACGCTCGCTGATGCCCAGAATGGCGCCCACCTCCCAGGCGGTCTTGCCTTCCATGGTCCAGTACAGCGCCTCCAGTTCGCGAGGCGTCAGCGCAGGCTTCTCGGGCTGCAGGGGCTCGGGCAGCAACAGCCGCAGCGCGGCCTCCTGGGCATGCACGGCGAACAGCTGCAGATCGGCCACCAGGCGCTGCAACTCGCCGGCATCCGTGGGCAGCGGCTGGTCGCGATCGACGCCCAGCACGAAATGCCGCCCTTCGGGGAGGTGCAGCGCCATCGCAATGCCGGTGTTGTAGCCGTACTGCGCCTGCTCCTCCCAAAGCTCGCCGACACCCTGTCCGGTGTAGGTCTGCTGGTCCCAGATGATCGGCACGCTCTGCTTGCGGCAGTGCTGCATCACCGGGTCGCGGCGCATCAGCACCGAGTCGCGGAAGGTACTGGAGAACTCCTGGGGCGTGTTGTCCACGCTGATGAACTCGGTGCCGGCCGCACCGCGCTCGACCACCGTCAGCGCGGCCACGGTGTCGAAGCCCAGGCGCTGCGCAAAGCGGATGACTTCCTCGCGGAACTCGTCGCGGTCCTTGGCCTTGAGTACCGATGAATATCCACCGGGCAGCATCAGGGTCCCTCGTGCAACGCACCGGGCCCATGCCGCCGCGCGGGCAGCATGCCCTGACAGGGTTTACAGCTTTCAAGGCCACTGCAGTTCCGGAAACATACCGGCATGTTCAGCACCCCGAGTCGTCTCGACACCTTGCGCATGATTCCCACCACACCTTGGTCCATACGGGCGTGGCCCCCTATATTGTGGCAGGCCGGGCGCGAATCGCAATTTCGCTTCCATCACCTCAGCACGCGCGTGACGCTGCCGGGCGACGGCAGCTGCCGCACGGCGGGCCAGACCATCTGGGGCGGCCGCTACGACGACGGCGAAGCCGGCGTCGCCTGGGACTGGGTCCAGATCTCCGGCGATGTGGTCGCCATGGCCGACCCGATGTCGGTCGTGACGAACCTGCGGCTCATCGGCGAAGAGGGTGAGGTGCTCACCGCTCTGGAGTCCGCACGCTTCCTGAACGAGATCGTGCACGCCCTGCCCTGGCAAAGCGAAGTCCAGCGCGCGCTGCACATCGGCCACGCCTGACGGCGCGGCTCAGGCCAGTGCCGCGCCACGCAGCCGGCGCGCCACGTAGGCCAGGCAGGTACTGCAGAGCAACGCGCAGACCGCCAGCGGCAGCAGCAGCTCCCAAGGGGCAATGGCCTCGGCCTTCAGCACCCGGCCCATCAGCGTGATCTGCGCCAGCGCCGGCACGGCCAGCTGCCAGGGTGCCTCGCCAGTCTGGTCGTACAGGCTCAGCATCGGCAACAGCGACACGCCGAGCGCCAGCGCAGTCGCGCCGGCCTGCGCTTCCTTGACGCTGCGGCAGCGGATGGCGATGGCCATCATCAGCGCCGACAGCGCACCCGCCAGCGGCAGCAGCAGCGCCAGGAACACCGCGCCTTCGCGCACGCCGAAGCGGAACATCGCAGCCAGCGTCTCGCTGCGCAGCAACCACTGGCCAGGCAGGAAACTCAGGCAGCTGAGCAGCGCCACGCCCATCGCCACCAGCGCCACCGCGGCCCATTTGCCGAGCACGATGGCCCAGGCCGGCACCGGGTGGATCAGCAGCGGCTCGAGCGAGCCCCGTTCGCGCTCGCCGGCCGTCGTGTCCAGCGCCGCATGCAGCGCGCCGTACAGCACCGCCATCAACATGAAGAAGGGCACCAGCACGGTCCACTGCGCGGCGCGCGCGGCCGGGCTGGCCAGGTCGCGCTCGTCCACGTCCAGCGCCTGCAGCGCCACCGGCGCGGTGCCACGCCAGGCCAGGCGCAACAAGGCCTGCTCCTGCCCGAAGCCCTGCAGCAGCCGCTGCAGCCGGGACGCACCGGCGGCGGCACGCGGGTTGGCCGAGCTGTACACCAGTTGCAACCGCGCCGGCTCGCCATGGGTCAGGGCGGTCTCGAAATCCGCCGGCACCACCAACACCGGTTCGCCCAGGCGGCGGCCGCGCAGCTGCTCCTCGTAGTCGGCCGGCGCTGGCTGCACGGCATAGGTCTGGCGTTGCAGGAAGTTCTGCAGGCTGGGCGCGTGCTCGATGCCGGCCACCATCACCACCCGCGCCTCGGCACGCTCTTCCAGCCCGGCCACCAGGGTGGACAGCAGCCACAGCACCAGCGGGCCCACGGCCACCGAGCTGAGCAGCAGCGTCAGCAGCGTGCGCCGATCGCGCAGCGCGTCGCGCAGTTCCTTGCGCAGCACGATCGCGGCAGCGCCCAGCGGGCCAGGCGGCTTGGCGCTCATCGCTCGGCCCCGGTGTCGGCTGCCGCGTCGCCGAAGGCCAGCCGCACGAAGCAGCGCTCGAAATCGTCATCGCCGGTCTGGGCGCACAGCGCGTCCACCGTGCCCTGCGCCACCGCGCGGCCGCCGGCCATCACCAGCACACCGTCGCACAGGCGCTGCACCTCCTGCATCAGGTGGGTGGAGAAGACGATGCACTTACCCTGTTCGTCGCGCAGCCGCCGCAACACCTCGCGCAGCGCGCGCGTGGCGGGCACGTCCAGGCCGTTCGTCGGCTCGTCGAGGATGATGTTCGGCGGGTCGTGCACCAGCGCCCGGGCCAGCGCAGTCTTCATGCGCTCGCCCTGGCTGAAGCCTTCAGTACGGCGGTCCAGCAGCGGCTGCATCTGCAGGCGCTGTGCCAGGCTTTCGGCGCGGGCCTGCGCGCGGGCCTCGTCCAGGCCCTGCAGCCGACCGTGATAGACGATGTTCTCGCGCGCCGTCAGCCGCGGGTACAGCCCGCGCGCATCACCCAGCACGCCGATGCGGGCCAGCGCCTCGCGGCGCTGCGTGGCCAGGTCCAGGCCGTCGATCCGCACCGTGCCGGCGTCCGGCGCCAGCAGGCCGCAGACCATGCGCAACAGCGTGGTCTTGCCCGCGCCGTTGGGCCCCAGCAGGCCGCTGATGCGGCCGTCCGGTGCCGTCCAGCTCAGGCCATCGACCGCCTGCACGCTGCGCGCCGCGCGGCCGCGGCCGCTGCGGAAGCATCGCGACACGGCGGTCACCTCGATCACGGCGCCCCC
>JAFLDH010000181.1 GCA_017302505.1 Burkholderiales bacterium | reverse complement strand
TCGGGGGGGGCATGGTGTTGTCGCGGAGCATAACTGCCCGTTCGCCCGGCACGGCTGCCGCTTGAAACGGCGCCTGTCGTTTCAATATGCTCACGGTGCGGCGGGCCGTTGCGGCGCGCCTACGTGCAAAGTCTCAACTCGATAGAATGGGTCATGCCCGAGGAAAAGCCCAACGCGCCTGTTCCGCCCCCCGGTCCCCCGCGTCCCGATGACGGGCAGGGCGCCGTGGTGGCCGAGCGCAAGGCGCTGAAGACAAAGCCCCCGCGCATGTACCAAGTGCTGATGCTGAACGACGACTACACGCCCATGGAATTTGTCGTGATGGTTCTGCAACAGTACTTCCAGCGTGACCTGGAAACCGCCACACTGATCATGCTGAAGATCCATCATGAGGGTCGGGCGGTGTGCGGGGTCTATCCCAAGGACGTCGCCGCGACGAAGGTGGAATTGGTGGTGGCCGCGGCGCGACGCGTCGGCCACCCTTTGCAGTGCACTATGGAGGCCGCATGATCGCGCAAGAACTGGAAGTCAGCCTGCACCTGGCCTTCGTGGAGGCACGCCAGCAACGGCACGAGTTCATCACCGTCGAGCACCTGCTGATGGCGCTGCTGGACAACCCGTCGGCCGCCGAGGTGCTGCGCGCCTGCGCCGCCAACATCGACGACCTGCGCAAGAGCCTGTCCACCTTCGTCAAGGAGAACACGCCCACGGTCTCCGGCACCGAAGAGGTGGACACGCAGCCGACGCTGGGCTTCCAGCGCGTGATCCAGCGCGCGATCATGCACGTGCAGAGTACCGGCAGCGGCAAGAAGGAAGTCACCGGCGCCAACGTGCTGGTGGCGATCTTCGGCGAGAAGGATTCGCACGCGGTGTACTACCTGCACCAGCAGGGCGTGACGCGGCTGGACGTGGTGAACTTCATTGCCCACGGCATCAAGAAGAGCGACCCGCCGGAGCCCAGCAAGTCGAACGAGAACACCGGCAACGATGCCGAGAAGGACGACGGCGGCGACGCCAAGGGCTCGCCGCTGGACCAGTTCACGCAGAACCTGAACCAGCTGGCCCGCGACGGAAAGATCGATCCGCTGATCGGTCGCGAGCACGAGGTCGAGCGCGTGATCCAGGTGCTGTGCCGCCGGCGCAAGAACAACCCGCTGTTGGTCGGCGAGGCCGGCGTCGGCAAGACCGCCATCGCCGAGGGCCTGGCCTGGCGCATCACCCAGGGCGACGTGCCCGAGGTGCTTTCGGCCAGCACGGTGTATTCGCTGGACATGGGCGCGCTGCTGGCGGGCACCAAGTACCGCGGCGATTTCGAGCAGCGGCTGAAGGGCGTGCTGAAGCAGCTGAAGGACCAGCCGCATGCGATCCTGTTCATCGACGAGATCCACACGCTGATCGGCGCGGGCGCGGCCAGCGGCGGTACGCTGGACGCCAGCAACCTGCTGAAGCCGGCGCTGTCCACCGGCGCGATGAAGTGCATCGGCGCGACCACTTTCACCGAATATCGCGGCATCTTCGAGAAGGACGCGGCACTGTCGCGGCGCTTCCAGAAGGTGGACGTGATCGAGCCGTCGGTCGAGCAGACCATCGAGATCCTGAAGGGGCTGAAGAGCCGCTTCGAGGAGCACCACAGCGTCAAGTACGCGGTGGGCGCGCTGCAGGCCGCGGCCGAGCTGTCGGCCAAGTACATCAATGACCGCCACCTGCCGGACAAGGCGATCGACGTGATCGACGAAGCCGGTGCGGCGCAGCGCATCCTGCCCAAGGGCAAGCAGAAGAAGACCATCACCCGTGCCGAGGTGGAAGAGATCGTCGCGAAGATCGCACGCATCCCGCCCGCCACGGTGTCCAGCGACGACCGCGGCAAGCTGAAGACACTGGACCGCGACCTGAAGAGCGTGGTCTTCGGCCAGGACCCGGCCATCGATGCGCTGGCGGCCGCCATCAAGATGGCGCGCTCGGGCCTGGGCAAGCCGGACAAGCCGATCGGCAGCTTCCTGTTCAGCGGCCCCACCGGCGTCGGCAAGACCGAAGTCGCCAAGCAGCTGGCCTATGTGCTGGGCATCGAGCTGATCCGCTTCGACATGTCCGAGTACATGGAGCGTCACGCGGTCAGCCGGCTGATCGGCGCGCCGCCGGGCTACGTGGGCTTCGACCAGGGCGGGCTGTTGACCGAAGCCGTCAGCAAAAAGCCGCATGCGGTGCTGCTGCTCGACGAGATCGAGAAGGCGCATCCGGACGTCTTCAACGTGCTGCTGCAGGTGATGGACCACGGCACGCTGACCGACAACAACGGGCGCAAGGCCGATTTCCGCAGCGTGATCATCGTCATGACCACCAACGCCGGTGCCGAGACGATGAACAAGGCGACCATCGGCTTCACCACGGCGCGCGAGTCCGGCGACGAGATGGCCGACATCAAGCGCATGTTCACGCCGGAGTTCCGCAATCGGCTGGATGCGATCGTGTCCTTCCGCGCGCTGGACGAGGACATCATCCTGCGCGTGGTCGACAAATTCCTGCTGCAGCTGGAAGGCCAGCTGGCCGAGAAGAAGGTAGAAGTCACCTTCACCGACCCGCTGCGCAAGTTCCTGGCGAAGAAGGGCTTCGATCCGCTGATGGGCGCGCGGCCGATGCAGCGCCTGATCCAGGACACGATCCGTCGTGCGCTGGCCGACGAGCTGCTGTTCGGTCGCCTGGTCGACGGTGGCCGCCTGACGGTGGACATCGACGACAAGGAAGAGATCGTGCTGGACATCCAGCCGCCCAAGAAGAACGACAAGGCGCGCCCGGAGATCACGGCCGCCTGAGGCCGTTGCCAGCACCACGACGGGCCGCCCTGCGCGGCCCGTTTGCTTTTCAGCCGGCCGCCGGGTCCTGCCGGTAGAAGCCGGCCAGCAGCGTGTAAAGCGCCGGCATCTGCGCCTGCAGTTCCTGCGGGGTGACGAAGAAGGCCTCGGAGGCCACCGCGAAGAATTCGTCCGGCCCTTCGGCGCCGTAGGGGTCGACGACGGTGCCGCGGCGCGCGTCCACTGCCTCGCAGAAGGCTTCGTATTCGCGCATCAGCACTTCGTGCCATTGGCGGCGCGCGGCTGCGGTGGGCAGCGGCGGGATGCCGTCGGCCTCGCCGTCGCCCATGTCCAGCACATGGGCGAATTCGTGCAGCACCACGTTGTAGCCCCAGGCCGAGGTGTCGCCGGCCTCGCGCACGTCGCGCCACGACAGCATCACCGGGCCGCCGGCCATCGCCTCGCCGGACAGCACGTCGTCGTACTCGTGCACCAGGCCATCGTCGTCGACGAATTCGCGGCGCACCTGCACCTCGTCCGGATGCACCACGATGCCGACGAAGCCGTCGTAGGCCTGCAGCCCCAGCCGCAGCACCGGCAGGCAGGCCTGCGCGGCGATGGCCACCGCCATCTCGTCGCTGACCTGCAGGCCCTGGGCGCCGCTGAATTCCTTGCGGTCCAGGAACAGACTGCTCAGGCGGCGCAGTTCGGCCGCGTCCTCGGGCGTGCGGCGTGCCAGGAACGGATAGTCGCGCAGCGTCTGCTGCCACAGCGCATCGGGGATCGCGCGGCGTTCGACGGCGCGCTGCTCGCTGTGCCGGCGCAGCCGCTGCCACCAGCCCGCCATCAACGGGCCGCCAGCGCCTCGGCCAGCGCCAACCGGTGCAGCCCGTCGGCCCGCAGGCGCAGCACCTCGGCCCGCGGCGGGGCGTCGTCCAGGTCCCAGTCGCTGAGCACCTGGCGGTCGAAGCCCGGTGCCAGCGCCGAAGGCCCGGGCCGGTGGGTGTGGCCGTGGATCATCGTTACCGCATTGGCGGCCTGCAGGCAGGCCACGCAGGCGGCCGGATCCAGATCGCCCCAGGCTTCGGCCGGCGCCTGGTTCTGGCGGCCGGCCTCGCTGGCATGGCGCACCTGGGCGCCGAGCTGCACCCGCTCGGCCAGCGGCCGGGCCATGAACTCGCGCTGCGTGGCCGGGTTGCGCGTCCAGGCGCGGAACTGCTGGTAGGGCCGGTCGTCCAGGCAGAGCGCGTCACCGTGCGTCAGCAGCAGACGGTGCGGGCCGGCCTTCAGCAGCGTCGGGTCGGCCAGCGGCTGCAGCCCAAGGCCCTGCAGCAGCTCGGCCGTCAGCAGGAAATCGCGGTTGCCGACCATCACGCCCAGCGGTCGCCGCCGGGCCGCGTCGCGCAGCACCTCGGCACAGCGCGCCTCGAAGGGCAGCTCCACCGCGTCGGAGCCCGGCCAGAACTCGAACAGGTCGCCGAGGATCAGCAGCGCATCGGCCGGCGTGCGCTGCAGGTAGTCGGCCCAGGCCTCGAAGGTGCGCGGCAGGGTCGCGCTGAGGTGCAGGTCGGAGATGAAATCGATGGCCTGCCAGTGCGCCGGCGCTGCCCAGTCGGTGGCCGGCGGCAACGGATCGGGCAGGGCGCTCATGCGCGCGGGCGCTGGCTCAGGCGACCTCGGCGGCGCGCACGATGGTCACGGCTTCCAGCGGCACGTCCTGGTGGCCGCCGCGGTTGCCGGTGCGCACCTTCTCGATCGCGTCCACCACCTCGGTGCCCTTGACCACGCGGCCGAACACCGCATAGCCCCAGCCCTGCGGCGACTCGGACGTGAAGTCGAGAAAGCCGTTGTCGACCGTGTTGATGAAGAACTGCGCGGTCGCGCTGTGCGGCGCCGAGGTGCGCGCCATCGCCAGCGTATAGCGCTTGTTGCGCAGGCCGTTGTTGGCCTCGTTCTGGATCGGGGCGGCGGTGGGCTTCTGGCTCATCTGCGTGTCGAAGCCGCCGCCCTGCACCATGAAACCCTTGATGACGCGGTGGAACACCGTGCCGTCGTAATGGCCCTTGCGCACGTACTCCAGGAAGTTGGCGGTGCTGAGCGGCGCCTTCTCGTCGTCGAGCTCGATGGTCATCGTGCCGACGCTGGTTTCCATTTCCACGGTCTTCGTCATCTCATTGCTCCAAGCTGGCTTTGCGGATCAGCACCGGCGTCACCGGCACGTTCTGGAAGGGGCCCTTGTTGCCCGTGGGCACGGCCCAGATCTTGTCGACCACGTCCATGCCCGACACCACCTTGCCGAACACCGCGTAGCCGGCGCCGTCGCGGGCGTTGGCCGCATCCAGGAAGGCGTTGTCCTTGATGTTGATGAAGAACTGCGCGGTGGCCGAATTGGGATCGCTGGTGCGCGCCATCGCCACGCTGCCGCGGACGTTGCTCAGGCCGTTGCGCGCCTCCAGCGGAATCGGCGCGCGCGTCGGCTTCTGCTGCATCTCGGGCGTGAAGCCGCCGCCCTGGATCATGAAGTCGGGGATGACGCGGTGAAAGATCGTGCCGTCGTAGTGGCCGGCCTTGACGTACTCGACGAAATTGGCCACCGACTTCGGCGCCTTGGCGGCGTCGAGCTCGATGACGATCGCGCCCAGGCTGGTGTCCAGGCGCACCTTCTGCGCCCAGGCCGGTGCGTGGGCCGCCAGGGCCAGCAGCGCGGCGGGCAGCAGCGGCAGCAGCCGTTGCAGGAATGAATGCTTCATCGTGGACAGCGGGTTCGGTCTGTGAAGGGAGCGCGAGTCTAGCCCGGCGTGCGTGCCACTGGCGCGCTCGGGGGCAGGGCCTGCAGTTCGCGGGCCAGCTTCAGCTTGCGCTGCAGCGCCGCGTCGTCGCCCTTGGCCAGGGCCTGCGAGGCCGACCAGGCCTGCACCGCCAGGGCCAGGTGCACGTCGCCCAGGTTCTCCAGCGCGGCGCGGTGCTTGGGGTCGTTGCGCAGCGCGGTCTGCAGCAACTGCAGCGCGCTTTGCAGTTGCCCGCGCGAGGCCTGGATCACCGCCAGGTTGTTGTAGGGGTCGGGCAGTTCGGGGTATTCCTCGGTCAGCGTGGTGAAGATCTGCGCGGCCTCGTCGGTGCGCTTTGCGTCCAGCAGCATCAGGCCCTTCAGGAAGCGCATCTGCGCATCGCGCGGGCGCTGGGCCAGGGCGACATCCACCTCGCGCAGCGCCTCGCTGCGCTGGCCCGCGCGATAGAGCTTCTCGATGCGGTCGACCTCGTCGGCCCGGGCCGGCGCGGCGAGCAACAGCGCCGCCAGCACAGGCAGCATGCAGCGGTGGAGCAAGGGCATGGGGCGGGGGTCGCGACAGGGGGCACCGCTATACTGATTTCATTGTAGCCAGGGCCCTTTCCGCGGGCCCCTCACCGCCCACCGAAGCCCCGCCCCACACGCGCCGTGCGCGTGGCCGAAGCCCTCATGAGCCTGCGCATCCACAACACCCTGAGCCGCCGTGTCGAGGCCTTCGAGCCGATCGAGCCGGGCCATGTGCGCATGTATGTCTGCGGCATCACCGTCTACGACCTGTGCCACCTGGGGCATGCGCGGATGATGCTGGTGTTCGACCTGGTCTACCGCTGGCTGCGGGCACTGGACTACCGCGTGACCTATGTGCGCAACATCACCGACATCGACGACAAGATCATCCGCCGCGCGCTGGAGCGCGGCCTGTCGATCCGCGCCCTGACCGACGAGATGATCGCGGCCATGCATCAGGACCTGTCGGCGCTGGGTCTGACCACGCCGACGCACGAACCGCGGGCTACCGAATACGTGCCGCAGATGCTGTCGCTGATCGGCCGGCTCGAGGCCAAGGGCCTGGCCTACCGCGCCGACAACGGCGACGTGAACTACGCCGTGCGCAAGTTCCCCGGCTACGGCAAGCTGTCAGGCAAGTCGCTGGACGAGCTGCGCGCCGGCGAGCGCGTGGCGGTGCAGGACGGCAAGCTGGATCCGCTGGATTTCGTGCTGTGGAAGGCGGCCAAGCCCGACGAGCCCGACGACGCCAAGTGGCCCGGCCCCTTCGGCCCCGGTCGGCCGGGCTGGCACATCGAATGCTCGGCCATGAGCTGCACGCTGCTGGGCGAACATTTCGACATCCACGGCGGCGGCATGGACCTGCAGTTCCCGCACCACGAGAACGAGATCGCGCAGAGCGAAGGCGCCAGCGGCGGGCCCTTTGCCAACGTCTGGGTGCACAACGGCTTCCTGAACGTGGACAACGAGAAGATGTCGAAGTCGCTCGGCAACTTCTTCACCATCCGCGACGTGCTGCGGCACTACGACGGCGAGACGCTGCGCTTCTTCATGCTGCGCACGCATTACCGCAGCCCCTTCAACTTCAGCGACGCCAACCTCGACGATGCGCGCCAGGCGCTGCGTCGGCTGTACACGGCACTGGACGGCATCGAGGTGGCCGAGGCGCCGCTGGACTGGGCGCAGCCGCAGGCTGCGGCCTTCCGCACGGCGATGAACGACGACTTCAACACGCCTGTGGCGGTGGCCGTGCTCTTCGAGCTGGCCGGCCAGTTGAACCGCCAGCGCGATGCTGCCACCGCGGCACTGTTGAAGGGGCTGGGCGGCGTGCTCGGCATCCTGCAGCAGGTGCCGCGGGCCTACCTGCAGGGCGGCGCGGCCGACGACGTGCAGCGCATCGAGGCGCTGATCGCGCAGCGCGCGCAGGCCAAGCAGGCCCGCGACTTTGCCGCGGCCGACCGCATCCGCGACGAGCTGGCGGCGCTGGGCGTGGTGCTGAAGGACAGCCCCACCGGCACGACCTGGGTGCGGGCATGACGATGCACCGTCCGCATCGGGCGAAAGGGCGCTGAGATGCCGCGTTCGGCCGCCGGCGTGACGCCGGACTATTGGGACGAGGCCTGCCGGCACCTGGCGCGCCGCGACCGGGTGATGAAGAAACTGATCCCGCAGTTCGGCGAGGCCCGGCTGCAAAGCCGCGGCGATGCCTTCACCACGCTGGCCCGCTCCATCGTCGGCCAGCAGATCTCGGTGAAGGCCGCGCAGTCGGTGTGGGACAAGCTGGTGCAGCGGCTGGGCACCCCGTCCACCCGGGTGGCGCCCGATGCGGTGCAGACCACGCCGGTGACCGCGCTGCGCGAAGCCGGCCTGTCGCAGCGCAAGGCCGAATACCTGCTGGATCTGGCGCACCACTTCAATGCCGGTACCGTGCATGTGCAGCAATGGCGGCAGATGGACGACGAGGCCATCATCGAGGAGCTGGTCGCCATCCGCGGCATCGGCCGCTGGACGGCCGAGATGTTCCTGATCTTCCACCTGATGCGGCCCAATGTGCTGCCGCTGGACGACCTGGGCCTGCTGAAGGGCATCAGCCAGAGCTACTTCAGCGGCGAGCCGGTGTCGCGGGCCGAAGCGCGAGAGGTGGGCGACGCCTGGGCACCTTACCGGTCGGTGGCCACCTGGTACATCTGGCGCAGCCTGGATCCGCTGCCGGTAGACTACTAGCTGATGCGCTGCACCCGAGGAGTTGCATGAGCAAGCGACATTTTCTGGAGTTCGAGCAGCCGATCGCCGAACTCGATTCCAAGATCGAGGAACTGCGCTACGTGCAGAACGAGTCTGCCGTGGACATCTCCGACGAGATCGAACGGCTGGGCCACAAGAGCCTGCAGCTGACCAAGGAGATCTATTCCAGCCTGACGCCCTGGCAGGTGACCCAGATCGCGCGGCACCCGCAGCGGCCCTACACGCTGGACTACGTCGCCGAGATCTTCACCGACTTCCAGGAACTGCACGGCGACCGCAGCTTCGCCGACGACCTGTCGATCGTCGGCGGCCTGGCCCGCTTCAACGGCCAGGCCTGCATGGTGCTGGGCCACCAGAAGGGCCGCGACACGAAGGAGCGCGCGCTGCGCAACTTCGGCATGGCCCGGCCCGAGGGCTACCGCAAGGCGCTGCGGCTGATGAAGCTGGCCGAGAAGTTCGGTCTGCCTGTCTTCACCTTCGTCGACACGCCTGGCGCGTACCCGGGCATCGGCGCCGAGGAGCGCGGCCAGTCCGAGGCCATCGGCCGCAACATCTTCGAAATGGCGCAGCTGGAGGTGCCGATCATCGCCACCATCATCGGCGAGGGCGGCTCCGGCGGCGCGCTGGCCATCAGCGTGGCCGACCAGGTGCTGATGCTGCAGTACTCGGTGTATTCGGTGATCTCGCCCGAGGGCTGCGCGTCGATCCTGTGGAAGACCTCCGAGCGCGCGTCGGACGCCGCCGACGCGCTGGGCATCACCGCCCACCGGCTGAAGGCGCTGGGGCTGGTGGACAAGATCGTCAACGAGCCGGTGGGCGGCGCCCACCGCGACCCGAAGCAGATGGCCGTGAACCTGAAGCGCGGCTTGAACGATGCGCTGCGCCAGGTGGTCGACCTGAAGACCAAGGAACTGCTGCAGCGCCGCTACGAGCGGCTGCAGTCGTACGGCCGCTTCACCGACACCAAGGAGCGCTGAATGCGCCGGTCCGGCCGGCCCGCTGGGCCGTGAGCCGGGCCGTCGTCGCCGTGGCCGTCAGCGGCGGCCCGGATTCCACC
>JAFLDH010000180.1 GCA_017302505.1 Burkholderiales bacterium | reverse complement strand
CGCCCTCGGCCTTCAGCGCCTTCAGCGCGGCGGCCACCTGCGCGCGCAGTTGCTCGGGCGGCAAGGCCGCCGCCTGCGGCGTGGGGAAGACCAGCACGCCGACCTCGTCGCGGTCGTGGCCGGTGACCACCACGTCCTGCGCCCAGGGCGCCAGTGCCGACACCACACGCACGCGCAGCGTGCCCACCGACACCCAGGTGCCCGTGCTGAGCTTGAAGTCCTCGGCGACCCGGCCGTTGAAGACCACGCCGCTTTCCGGCCGGGCGTCATCGGCCAGGAAGCCGGCGTCGCCAATGCAGTAGTAGCCCTCGGCATCGAAGGCCTGCGCGGTGAGCTGCGGCGCGTCGCGGTAGCCGGGGAAGACGCTGACGCCGCGCACGCGCATCTCCAGCTTGTCCCCGCCGGCGACGAACTTCAGCTCCACGCCCGGCATCGGCAGGCCGATGATGCCGGCGCGGTCCAGCTTCCAATGCGCGCTGGTGATGCCCGGCGCCGTCTCGGTGGAGCCCCAGCTGGTGGTCAGCCAGACCTCCTCGCCGCGCACTTTCTTCGCCAGCGCCTGGATGCGCTCCCAGGTGGCCTGCGGCAGCGCGGCGCCGGCATAGAACACCACGCGCAGCCGTTCGAACACGCGGCGCGCCAGGGCCAGGTCGGCTTCCAGCAACGGCAGCGCCATGTCGAAGCCGCGCGGCACGTTGAACCAGATGGTCGGTTGCACCTCGGCCAGGTTGGCCACGCTGCGCTCCACCAGGCCCGGCGCCGGCCGGCCCTCGTCGATGACCAGCGTGCCGCCGTTGCGCAGCACCATGTGCAGGTTGTGGTTGCCGCCGAAGGTGTGGCTCCACGGCAGCCAGTCCATCAGCACCGGCTTCTCGTGCTGCAGGAAGCGCCACACCTGGGCGATCATCTGCTGGTTGGCGCAGAGCATGCGGTGGGTGTTGATGACCACCTTCGGGTGGCCGGTGGAGCCCGAGGTCAGCAGGTACTTGGCATGCGTGTCGGGCGTGATGGCCTCGAAGGCTTCCATCACCGCCGCGCTCTCGGGCTGGCTCAAGGCCGCGAAGTCCAGCGCGCCGGCAAAGCTCTCCGCACCACGGCTGAAGACCACCGGCGCGTGCAGCCCGGCATGGGCCAGGGCCGGGCCGTAGACCTGCGCATCGCTGGCATAGACCAGCGCCGGCCCCAGCGTGTTCAGGATGCCGTGGATCTTGGTGTAGTCCTTCGTCAGCCGGCAATAGGCCGAGGACACGGTGCACACCGGCACGCCGATGTGCAGCCCGGCCAGCATCAGCAGCAGGTGGTCCACCGCGTTGTCGGACAGCACCACGATCGGCGACTGCGGCGCCAGCTTCAGCGACAGCAGGCCCTGCGCGATGCGGCCGACGGCAGCGCGCGCCTGCGCCCAGTTCAGGCGGCGCCAGTCGCCGTCGGGCGCGCGTTCGGCGAAGGCCGGCGCATCCGGCGTCTCGGCCGCCCAGCGCTCCAGCCATTCGCCGATGCAGCGCGCATAGGGGCGCAGCGGCTCGGGCGAACGCAGCACGAAGCTGCCGTCGTCGAAGCCGATGCGCACCGCACGCGGCGGTGCCAGCCAGTCGGGGTCGTCGAGCCAGGTGCTGCGCATGTTGTCTCCATACACCTGTGTATGTGTACGGCGCGAATTCTGGAAGCTGCTTGCTGGAACAGCATCGGGGTTTCCACCAGCTTCCGTACACTTATGTATGGCGGCATCGTTCAGCTTGCTTGCCCCACCCACCGGATGTCCGCGACGCCCACCACCACCCGCCCCCGCCGCAGCAAGGCCGCCGCGCCCGATGCCGCGCGCAGCGCATTGACGCCGGAGCGCTGGATCGAAGCCGCCACCGAGGTGCTGGTGGACCGCGGCATCGACAGCGTGCGCGTCGACGTGCTCGCGCAGCAGCTGCAGGTCACGCGCGGCAGCTTCTACTGGCACTTCCGCGACCGCGAGGAGCTGCTGCGCCGCGTGCTGCAGGCCTGGCGCGAGCGCGCCACCGAGCAGCTGACGCTGCGCCTGGAAGGCGCGCATGCCGACCCGCGCGAGCAGCTGCGCGACGTGATCTCGCTGCCGATCCGCGGCCGTGCCGCGCAGCGCGCGGCGCGCATCGAGCTGGCGATCCGCGCCTGGGCGCGGCGCGATGCGATGGCGCGGCAGTTCGTCGACGAGGCCGACGGCGCACGCATTGCCTACATCGCGCAGGTGTTCTCGTCGCTGGGCTTCGGCGTGGCCGAGGCACGCTGGCGTGCCTTTGCCACCTATGCCTACGTGGTGGCCGAATCGCAGATCGCCGCGCCGATCGCGCAGCTGCAGCGCGCCGAGCGCGACCGTTTTATCGAGCAGCTGATGCAGCTGCCGCTTCCGGGTTGAACCAGGAGCTCACTTCCATGCGACAAGCCTTCATCGTTTCCCCGTTGCGCACGCCGGTCGGCGCCTTCGGCGGCAGCCTGCGGCCGGTGCCGGTCGAGCACCTGGCGGCCACCGTGGTGCGCGCCGTGCTCGAGCGCACCGGGCTGGACCCGGCCTGTGTCGACGACGTGGTGTTCGCGCAGTCCTATGCCAGCAGCGAGACCCCCTGCGTGGGCCGCTGGGCCGCGCTGCAGGCCGGCATGCCTGTGGAGGTGCCGGGCATGCAGCTCGACCGGCGCTGCGGCGGCGGCCTGCAGGCGGTGGCCACCGCGGCGATGATGGTGCAGAGCGGCGCGGCCGACGTGGTGCTGGCCGGCGGCGTCGAGAGCATGAGCAACATCGAGTACTACAGCACCGACATGCGCTGGGGCGCACGCGCCGGCAGCGTCACGATGCATGACCGCCTGGAGCGGGGCCGCGAACGCTCGCAGCCGGTGGAACGCTTCGGCGTCATCAGCGGCATGATCGAGACGGCCGAGAACCTGGCCCGCGACCATGCGATCAGCCGCGAGGCCGCCGATGCCTACGCACTGCGCAGCCACCAGCGCGCCACGGCGGCGTGGGCGGCCGGCCGCTTCGATGCCGAAACCGTGCCGGTGCAGGTGCCGCAGCGCAAGGGTGAGCCGAAGCCCTTCACCCGCGACGAAGGCGTGCGCGAGGATGCCTCGCTGGACAGCCTGGCCAAGCTGCGTCCGCTGATGAAAGGCGGCACGGTGACGGCCGGCAATGCCAGCCAGCAGAACGATGCGGCCGCCGCCTGCCTGGTGGTGGCCGAGGACAGGCTGGTCGCGCTGGGCCTGCAGCCGATGCTGCGCCTTGCCGGCTGGGCGGCGGCGGGCTGCGAGCCATCGCACATGGGCATCGGCCCGGTGCCGGCGTTGCGCAAGCTGCTGCCACGGCTGGGCCTGACACTGGCGCAGATGGACCTGATCGAGCTGAACGAGGCCTTCGCCTGCCAGGTGCTGGCGGTGCTGAAGGGTTGGGGCGTGGGCGCGTTGGCCGAGGTGGACGACCGGCTGAACGTCAACGGCTCGGGCATCTCGCTCGGCCACCCGATCGGCGCCACCGGCGTGCGCATCCTGGCCTCGCTGGCGCACGAGTTGCAGCGGCGTGGCGGCCGCTACGCGCTGGAGACGATGTGTATCGGAGGGGGCCAGGGCATCGCTGCGGTTTTCGAGCGAGCCTGAGGCCGGGCGGGCCGGCGCGGGAATCAGGTGGGGTGGCTGATGGGACTCGAACCCAAGCGCCCGGGGAACGAAGGGATCATCATGGGGCGAGTCTACGAGGGAAACGAGCCCCTGAGGTACCCCGTCGTTCCCCGGATTTATCCCCGGATTTATCCCACGGCGAGTCTGCTCGGCTACTCGAACAGATCGGCATGGCTTCCGGCGCGGACGAAGATGATCTGCTCGGCGTCTCCGCTACCGATCAGCCTATAGATCAGCAGGAAGTCACCGCCGATGTGGCACTCCCGGTGGTCCGACCACTCGCCGATCAGCGGGTGATCGAGCCACTCCGGACCGAGGGGTTCGTCGCGGGCGACCAGCAGCAGCATTGCCTCCTTCAGCCGCTTCATGTCGTAGCGGCCTGAGTGCGAAAGCCGGGTCCAATCCTTGACGAAGGCCTTGGTGCGATCCGACGCCCTCGGCAGGGCAGCGCGCCTACCGCTTGGTGCCTTCTTCGAGGTCATTTATCAATGCGTCTGCCGAGCTGAAGCGAGCCTTGCCGATGGCGCGTGCCTCGCGCATCGCGGCGCGAGTGGCAGCATTCGGTGCTTGCAGTGCGAATGGCAGCTGCTGATCGGCTACCACGCGCGTGAGGAAGACGCGCACCGCGTCGGAGACGGTGAGCCCCATCGACGCCAACGTCTCCGTCGCTTGGTTTTTGATGCTCTCGTCCACCCTGACGTGGACCATCGTGGTTGCGGCCATCTCGAGTGCTCCTAGCGTGAACTTGAGATACATTGTATCTCATCTGTGGAGCCACCACCACTCTCAGGAAGAATCGACCTGTTCGACCCCGGCGCAGCCTACGTCTGCATCCCGACCTTCAGCACGCAGCCAAGCAGCAAGAGGCCGACCGCTACACGGCCCAAGCGAAAGGTCGTGAAGTGATAGCGATGGTTCTGGTAAGCGGCCCGATGCACGCGACCCGCTGCGCTGAGCACTGCCAGCGCAACTACTACTGGGGCCACGATACCCGCCGGCTTCGGAAGATGGATGGCTAGCGCGATCCAGGCCACCGGCCATGCGATGGCGTCGACCAGCGCAAGCAGTCGCCGGCCCGGCCAGTGGGAAGCGTCGGGCAGCGGTGCGCGAGCGAAGACGAGCCACATGCTGGCATTTGACCGGACGGCGGCTGCATGGTTCGCACCTCGGCCGCCGCGTCTCGAACCGCAGTTCGTTTAGACCGATGGCGGCCGAAGCGGCGCGGGCAGCCAGCGCTTGCCCTTCAGTCGCGCCAATGCCGTGCTGACGAGCAAGTCCTTTTTCATGCTCTCGACACGGTCGGTCCCGAGTATGGCCCCAGCCTCCTTCAGGGCCTGGACGATCTGCGCCTTCGACACGTGGTTCAGGAAGCCCTCCTCGGTCGGTTCCCACCAATCGGCCATGTCGAGACCGACCACGTTCACCAGCGCGTTCGCATCGCAGGCCGTGCCCGCAGCCGGCAAGGCGTTCGCGGTCAATGCACTACAAAGCGCCAACAGCTCAAGCGGTTCGGCTTGAGGGAGCTCCAGCAGCCACGCGAACCAGGCCGTCCGATCCCGGGGCAGCCGTTCGATCCACGCGTCACGCGCAGTCTGCAGCGCGAGCCAGGCCGGTGCCGCCTTCGCGTCGTCGGCTGCGGCGGCGAGCGCGAGCGCCGAAGGCTGAGCAGTGATCTGCAGCGCGTGACCCGCGCGCCGGTACTCGTCGCCCAGGACACGCTGCGCCAGCGCGTTCGCAAGCGCCACAAGCGCGACGGGCACGTTTCGCGCCAGCACCGCCTGAAGCGCCAGGGTGCGGTGCGCGGCGAGACGCCGCGACAGCGCATCACTGAACTCCGGGCGCTTGGACTCTGCCGGTGTCGCTCGGCTCGAGCCTGTCGACTCGCTCTCGTCGGTCGTCGCGGCGGTGGCGTCGCCGCGCCGGGGCCCGACAGCCTCGCACGCGGCCTTCTCGCGCCTGCGCCGCGCCGCATCGACGGCCTTGCGATCCGCTTCTCGCACGAGCCCGCGGATGATCGCCACGTCGCCCTCCCGACTGACCGTGACGATGACGCCCGCCAGAGCCTTCACTTCCAAGGTCCAAACCTGCAGGCCTTGCTGGATCGCACGCTGTCGTGCGGCGATGTCCTGCTCTTCCAGGTCGATCAGCTCTGCCTCGTCTGGCCAGCCCTCCGGCCGATCTCGCAGGCCATCGCTCTGCAGTTCGAGCTCACGGCTGCGCCGGGCCAGTTCGGCAAGCTCCTCGCGCTCGTCTGCCGTGGGCTTGCGCAGGTCATAGTCGGCTCGCGCGAACTGGCGAAGCGCGAGCGCGTCAACTTCCAGTCGGGCTTCGACCCAAGCCCATCCCTCGTCGCGTACCGCCGTCACCGTTGTTTCGAGCTTTTCCAGCGCCAGCCGTTGCAGCAGCGCCGGATCGGCCAGGAAGCGGCTGTGCTCGCTGTCGAACAGGTCGCGACTGAAGACACCGCCTGCGGCCTCGTAGGTTTCGATGCCGACGAATCGCGCAAGTCCGCAGCGCATTGCTTCGACCTCGCCAGCGGTCAGCCGGCGCCGGATGGCTGCCACGCCCTGCTCCCAATGCGGCACGTCGAACCAGTTTGCTTCCTGCACCGCATGGTCGTCGGCCAGCGTCAGTGCCATCAACTGGTCGAGGTTGATGCCGTCCTGCCGGTACAGCGCAAGCAAGCGTGGTGACAGCGCCGCCAGCTTGAGCCGGCGCTGCACCGTCAGCGGCGACACGCCGAAGCGCGCCGCCACGTCCTCGATGCCCTTCCCTTCGGCGATCATCGCCTTGAAGGCGTCGAACTCGTCGGCCGGATGCAGAGGCTCCCGACCGCTGTTTTCGGCGATGCTGACTTCGAGCGCGCGCTCGGGCGGCACCAGTTCGCAAGGCACCTGGTAGTCGGTCGGCAGCCGGCCGCGCGACTGCAGGAGCAGGAGCGCCCGGCGCCGGCGTTCACCCGCGGCGACCGCGAAGCGGAGCTCGCCGTTGCCCGCTGACTTCTTCTTGCCGCGCCGCCCAATGTGCTCGGTGACCACGAGGTTGTGAATCAGCCCCTGCGAGTGGATCAGCGCGGCCAGTTCCTCGACCTGTCCAGACGCATAGCGCCTGACGTTGAACGGCGACGCCACGAGTGCCGACAGCGGCACCGACAACAGCTCTTTCGTGTGTTCCATGATGAGTCCTTCGAAGAATGCAGAACGGTGGTGACTTCACGCCGCAGCGCTCTACGGCGGCACGCCCGGCCATGGCAGCAAGCCAGCAGCGCATCGATGCGCAACGGCACGCGCATCCCGTCCGCGTGCCACGCCACCTGATCGAAGCTCGATTCGCATCCCTGCCCTTTCAGTCCAGCCACCTGCCCTAAGTTCCGAGGGAGCCGTTCGTGGCTGTTGAACCCTCGGCGCAGATCGGGTATCAGCTGGTCCCTGCCCCGCATTCGTCGGTCGCCGTGCGAAACCGACAGCGCCGCGACGGCGCACGGTTGCCAAGGGCACCGTGGAATAAATGGAAGGGGCCCGCGCCTGCGCAGTGCAACGCAGCGGGCGTGGGAAGCGGTCCGTTTATGCCGCGAAAGGCCCTTGCGATCGGGCGCGCGGCGCTACGGTTCGCACCAGAGGCGGCCGACGAACGACGGGGCGCAGCTGTTGCTGCGACGAAGGGTCCGGGCCGTGCACAAACGCGTGCGGCCCATCGTACGCGCCCGCCTGGGCGCGCTGGCCGCCGACGAATTTCCGATCGAAATCATCGCCGCATAGCGCACAACGCATACATACAGTTCAAACCATTCAGGCGGTCCATCATGGACGAGCTTTGCCTTCTTGCGCATGCGCCACAAGGCCCGCGCAGTGCATCGGCCGGTCGTCGACACGATCGACAAAGTAACGAGCTGTCACCAGGCTATTGGATGTTCCGATGGCGCAGGCGGAAACTTCCATCTGACAGCGCAGTATCTGCGCGGGCAACACGGGAACCGAGCCCGGGATGGACAACGTTGGCTTGCCGCGGTATAGGGTGAACTGACGAACTCGAGTTGCGCGCCGCCTTGGCGCGATGGGAGGTGCTGTATGGACCTTGGCACTCCGACTGACTCAGCCCTGCGGGTTGTCTGCCCGCAATGCGGGCATTCAGAAATCGACGACCTGGAACTGCTTGCCAGCGACGAAGTACACGCCTTGACCTGCGAGGTCTGCGCCTGCCGCTTTCATCTGGCGCTCTTCGAGTGCGTGCATTGCGGCGAGGAGACGGTCTTCGTCAGGGCCTCGGTGCCGAAGCCTGCCGAGATCCGGGCCGCGACTTGCCGGCATTGCGGCCATCCGCTGCACGATGATGGATCGGACGTTCGCCCCATGGGTCGCGCCTGATCGGCGTGATGCCCGCACCGTGCGCAGTGACGACGGCGCTGTGGTCGTCACCATGCAGTGCACGCCGGAAGGCATGTTCGTGGAGCGGACGATTCAGCGCCCCGGCATGTCCCGGGTCGTCCAGGCCGTCGTCTTCGGCACGGCGGATCAGTTCCGCCGCTGGTGCGACGCCGATCAGGCCCGCTTCGACTACCCGCTGCTGTACTCAAGCCTCGCGCGCAATGCAGACGCCATCTTCTCCGGAAGCACGGACGCAGCCTCCGCTGGCTGAACTGGCGGCGTCACCGCTCTACTCTGCCAACGTGATGGGCGCGATAGGTCGGCTGTCGCTGGCGAACGACGAATCTCAAGCCGTGAAGGTTTTGTCGGATGCCGCCAGGCTGATGGGCGCCGATGCGGCGGCGTTCGTGAGCTTCGTGCGCGACGACGGCTCGCACGAATCCTTCCGCTTTCTGCTGGCCTGCGACCCGGTCTGGTGCCTCGAATACGAACAGCGCGCCTGGTACGCGACTGACCCCTGGCTGGCATATGCGCTGACGCACACGGAGCCAGCCCGTGGCTACGAGATCGCTCCGGGCTCCGCGCAACAGCGGGCGGTGGTGGAGCTGGCGACGAAGTACGGCTTTCGCTCTTCACTGATCGTGCCCGCGCCGTCGAGCGGTGGGCTGTCGCGGGTAGGCGTGCTGTGCCTCGGCTCCAACAGCGCGGGGTTCTTCGACGATGCCGGATACCCGAGCTTCAGGATGCTGGCGCGCAGCCTGGCGATGGAGTTGCACGAGTGGTGGATCGCGAGGATCAAGCGCGAGCTGATCGCCAATGTCCATCTTTCCGAGGAAGACCTGCTGCTGTTGGCGCAGGAGCGCTTGGGGCACGGCACCAAGGCAATCTGCTCGGCCTTGCAGATGAGCCCTACCGCCGTGAACTCGCGCTTCCAGCGGCTGAACGCAAAGCTCGGTGTCCCGAACCGGAAGGCTGCGGCGCAACTCGCTGCCGAGTACGGGTTGATATGACAGGCACTCTGCGAAGGGCACGACCATGGACAAACAATGCGTGGCGGCAGCGGGCTACCTGAGCATCTTCCTCGTGCCGGCATTGTTCTTGGCTGGATCGGCGATCGACAGGCCGTGGCTCGCATTCGGCGTGGTGATCCTCGTGTTTCCAATGGCGCGCGCAGCCTTCGGTGCCTTGCCGGCCGCTGGAGCACCGCAGTGGCGCGAGTCCGTTGCCACTGCCTTGGATCGCCTGCCCGTGGTCTTCGCCGTGGTCATGCCCGTCGTCGTGATTTGGGGCCTCGCGCTGTTGACGCCGACCGAAAATTGACCAGCAAAGCCGGGTGATGCCGACCGAAAACTGACCAGGGTGTTCAACCTACCCTGCTGCTTTTTTGTGCAGCGGGGATGAAGGAGTGATCACCATGGCCATGA
>JAFLDH010000018.1 GCA_017302505.1 Burkholderiales bacterium | reverse complement strand
GGGCGCCCTGCTGGTGGCCCAGGCGCATGCGCTGGGCGTGCCGGTGCTGCCGCTGGCCGGGCCCAGCTCGCTGCTGCTGGCGCTGGCGGCCAGCGGCCTGAATGGCCAGAGCTTCGCTTTCGTCGGCTACCTGCCGCAAGAGGCCGCACTGCGCAGCGCACGCATCCGCGAGCTGCAGGCGCTGTCGCGGCGGGCCGGGCAGACCCAGGTGCTGATCGAGACGCCCTATCGCAACGCCGCGCTGCTGCAGGCGTTGCTGGACACACTGGCCGAAGACACCCGGTTGTCCGTCAGTTGCGGATTGAGTCTGCCAGAGGGCTGGACCCGCAGCGAACGCGTGGCCGGCTGGCGGCGCCGGCCGCAGCCGATGCCCGACCGGGTGCCGGCGGTGTTCTGCTTCCAGGCCGGCTGAGGGCAGACCTCAGCCGGGCGTGCCGCCGAGCAGCGCCGCCGTCTTCTTCTTGCTGCGGATGTTGGGCGAGGCCACCGGTCGTGCCACTGGCGCGGCAGCCGTCTTCGACGCTTCCCACGCCGGCGTGCCACTGCCGGAGGGCTCGTAGGGCTGGTCGAAGAACGGATCCTTGGGCCGCGGCTCGGGCGGGCGGCGGTAGGCAGGCTCGTAGGTCCGCTCTGACATCGCGCGCGGCTCGCTGTCGTCTGCCATGCGCCGCGGCGGACGGCGCGGGCGGTCGTCCTCGAATTCGAAGGGCTCGAGCTCGATCTTCTTCTTAATCAGCTTCTCGATGTCGCCGACCAAGCGCAGGTCGTCGCGCGCCACCAGCGTCACGGCAAGCCCGGACGCACCGGCCCGGCCAGTGCGGCCGATGCGGTGCACGTAGTCCTCGGCGTTGAAGGGCACATCGAAGTTGAACACCGCGGGCAAGTCGGCGATGTCCAGCCCGCGCGCAGCCACGTCGGTGGCCACCAGCACCTCGACCTCGCCCCGCTTGAAGGCGTCCAGCGCCTTCAGCCGCTCGTCCTGCGACTTGTCGCCGTGCAGCGCGGTGGTCTTCAGGCCGTCGCGTTCGAAGGAGCGTGCCAGCCGGGCGGCTCCGAGCTTGCTGTTGACGAACACCAGCGCCTGCGACAGCTCTCGCTGGCGCAGCACCTGGCGCACCGCGCGGCGCTTGTCGTCATCGCCCACGTTGTAGAAATGCTGCTCCACCGTGGTGGCAGTGGCGTTCGGCCGCGCCACCTCGACCACCACCGGATCCTGCAGGTAACTCTGCGAGAGGCGGCGGATTTCCGGCGAGAAGGTGGCCGAGAAAAGCAGCGTCTGCCGCTGCTTGGGCAGGTAGGACAGGATGCGCTGCAGGTCGGGCAGGAAGCCGATGTCCAGCATGCGGTCTGCCTCATCCAGCACCACGTACTCCACCTGGTTGAGCACGCAGTTCTTGGCCTCGATGTGGTCGAGCAGACGGCCTGGCGTGGCCACCAGCACCTCGACGCCGGCCTTCAGCTGCAGGGTCTGCGGCTTCATGTCGATGCCGCCGAAGACCACCGCCGTGCGCAGCTTGGTGTGGCGCGCATAGCCCAGGATGTTGGCGGCCACCTGATCGGCCAATTCGCGGGTGGGCGCCAGCACCAGTGCGCGCACCGGGTGGCGCGCCGGCGAGGCACTGGCGTTCTCGTGGCGCAGCATCTTCTGCAGCAGCGGGATCGAGAAGGCGGCAGTCTTGCCGGTGCCGGTCTGGGCGGCGCCCATCACGTCGCGGCCGGACAGCACGATCGGGATGGCCTTGGCCTGGATCGGCGTCATCGAGGCGTAGCCCTGGTCGGCCACGGCGCGCAGCAGCTTGGCATCGAGCGGCAGGCTGCTGAACAGCGGCGCCGGCGCAGCGGGGGTGACGGTTTCGGCGTCAGCGGTGGGTGTTTCGTTCATGCAACAGGGATTATCCCCCATGCCCTGGGGCTCAGCGCCTGAACACCATCCAGCGCGGCGCCCGGAAGCGCACGATGCGCCAATACAGCGCCACGTAGCTCACGCCGAACAGCACGATCAGGGCGGCCAGCACAGGCGTGTTGTCCCAGAACAGCACCGCCGGGATGGCCGCCAACATGCACAGCAGCCACAGGTAGGGCGAGGTCATCGAATTGCGCCGGGTCATTGCTTTGGCGCTGCGGTTGCCGACCGCCCAGCGCATGACGCGGCGGTAGATCAGCGAATGCAGGTGGATGCCGTCGGGCATGCTGGGCGGCATCGAGCGCAGGAAGCGCCGCCGGTAGATGGAGAACAGGGTCTCGAACACCGGGTAGATGCACAGCAGCAGCGGGAACATCGGCGAAACGGTCGGGTTGCGCAGCAGCAGGAGGATGGCCAGCTCGGCGATGTAGAAGCCCATGAAATAGGCACCACCGTCGCCCAGGAAGATCAGCCCGGCCGGGAAGTTCCAGACAAAAAAGCCGAGCACGGCACCCACCCCTGCCAGGGCCAGCCAGGCGATCAACAGGTCGTCGACCTGGAAGCCCACGTAGGCCAGGCTCAGCAGGATCAGCACACAGCACATCGACGCCAGGCCGTTGAAGCCATCGATGATGTTGATCGAATTGGCCACACCGGCCACGGCAAAAACCGTTGCAAGCGCCGCACCAAGCGGGAAGGAGACGATCCAGTCGAGGCCGGGAATGGCGGTATAGCGGATCGCTGCGTCCAGCAGCCAGACGGCCAGGCCGGCGGAAACCGCCGTGGCCAACAGGCGGCGAGCGGGACTGACGCTCTTGGTCAGGTCTTCGGCCAGGCCGGCCGCCAGGGCCGGCAGCCCACAGGCCAGCAACACGCAGGCTTGAACGCCGGCCGGCGGGTCACGCAAGAGCAACACCAACGCGCCGGCCAGAAGCCCGGCGACGATGCCCAGGCCTCCAATGCGCGGCACCGGGTTGGCGTGAAACTTCTGGGGGCCCGACAGGTCGTTGTCGTGCGCCAGGTGCGCGTGCGCCTTCGCTGAACGCAGCGCCAGCAATGTCATGACAAGTGACACTGCAAAGGCCACGATCAAGATCAGCATGGAATGAATTCTATCGACGCGGGTGCGCGCAGACGGGTCGCTAGAATGCCGGCCTTTCCGACCTGACCACGCGGTGGGGGGTTCGCGCGCCCTCGGCTGGCCCGCACGAATCGACCGCCCCTCGCTCCAAGAGCGCATCGCATGCCATTCGCCAGCACCTTGTTATCCTGCCTTCAACCATGCCTCAACGGGATCGTCCGTCTAGGTCGGGTGCTGGTGACGCTGGCCATGCTCGTGGGTGCGGGTCAGACCTTGGCCCAGACGGGTGACCTGCGCACCGAGAGCCAAAGCGAGTCGATCTCGGTGACGATCGACACCGAAACGCGCGATCCGACCGGCCCCCGACAGCTGCGCGCGCCAGAACTGAACAACGGCACCTCGCTCGACAGCCGGGCACGGCGCAGCGCCACCGGACGGGACATCGACATCGAGGAGCGGCTGGAGTTGGAGAGGGCTGTTCGCAGGGCACAGCCGCCGAGCGAATTCGAGCTTTATGTGAACCGGCTGGCCTTTCCGGGCCAGGAGTTCAACACCGACAGTTCCCTGCGCATTCGCAGACTGGGCGCAGACGCGATGATGGCCACGGGCCGTGAACGCGACATCGTCGACTTCAGCCCCCTGGTGCCGCCGGACTATCTCGTATCTCCCGGCGACGAGATCGCCATTTCCGTGTGGGGCTCCGTCGACGCCGATCTGCGCCTGTTCGTCGACCGATCAGGACGAATCACCATCCCTCGGGTGGGCGCGGTGATGGTCTCCGGCGTGCGCTATGGCGACTTGCCTGAGTTGCTGCGTCAGCGAATCTCGCAGAACTACCGCAACTTTCAGCTCAGTGTCTCGCTGGGTCAGTTGCGCGGCGTGCGGGTGTTCGTCACCGGTTTCGTGACTCGTCCCGGGGCCTACACGGTGAACGCACTTTCGGGCATGGCGCAGGCCCTGGTGCGAGCCGGCGGGCCGTCGGCCTCCGGCAGCTTCCGGGACATCCAGTTGCGCCGGCAGGGCAAGCTGGTGTCGAAGCTGGACTTCTACGACCTGCTGCTGTTCGGCAATCGGAACGCCGACCTGCAGGTGCAGGCGGATGACGTGATCCATGTGGGGCCCATCGGCCCCCAAGTGGGCGTGATCGGCAGCGTCAACCAGACGGCCATCTTCGAGCTCAAGCCCGGCGAGACGGTCGTCGATGCAATGCGAATGGCGGGTGGCTTTTCGGCCGTTGCAGACACCAGCCGGCTGGTTCTGGAGCGCGTGGACGAGCGTAGCACCGTGCGGGTGGTTCAGGTGGAAATGAATGCCGCCGCCCAGACGCCGCTGCGCAGCGGCGACGTGCTGCGCGCGTTCAATGCGGTCAGCTTGGCGACGCCGTCGCAGCGACAGAACAAGCGTGTGCGCGTCGAAGGCGAAGTGGCCCGCCCGGGCTACTACTTGCTGCCACCGGAAAGCACGGTGGCTGACGCGTTGCGTGCGGCCGGGGGCCTGACCACGGGCGCTTTCGTGTTCGGCACCGACTTCACCCGCGAAAGCGTGCGCCGCTCGCAGCAGGAGAACTACGATCGCGCATTGCGCAGCTTGGAGACCGAGATTGCTCTGTCGTCGTCGACACAGCGCATCACCAGCGCGGACGAAGCTGCGGCGCAGGCCGGACGAGCCGCGGCCACCGCGCGCCTGATCGAGAAGCTTCGCGCCATCAAGCCCACGGGTCGGGTGGTTCTGCAGATGCCCCCGGACAGCCGCGAGCTGCCGAACCTGATGCTCGAAGACGGCGACCGCCTGTTCGTGCCGCCCGTGCCCACCAGCGTGGGCGTGTTCGGCAGCGTGTTCAACGCCGGAAGCTACCTGCGTGAAGATGGTCGCACGCTGTCGGATTACCTGCGGCAGGCCGGTGGCCCGACGCGTGGCGCCGACGCCGGCAGCACCTTCGTTCTGCGCGCCAACGGCACGGTCATCAGCAACCTGCAGGAATCGGGTTGGGGCAGTGGCCTGCGCTCCAGTTTCGAGACCTTGCCCGCGTTGCCGGGCGATACCCTGTTCGTTCCGGAGGAACTCGACAAGACCACCTTCGTGCAGTGGGCGAAGGACTGGACTCAGATCCTGGCGCAGTTTGCGCTGGGTGTGGCGGCGCTGGTCACGCTGACCAACTGATGATGAGTGAAGCGCCATCTCCCGGCACACCGGCAACCACGGACCCTTTACCGGGCTTGGTGGACCTGCTGAGGCCGCTGGTCACGCATTGGAAGCCTTGGTTGCTGGGCTCGCTTCTCGTCGGTGTGATCGCGCTGGGGGTGTCTTTCCTGATGACGCCCATCTATACCGCGCGCACATCCTTCCTGCCACCGCAGCAGCAGCAAAGCGGCCTTGCCGCTGCGCTGAGCTCGCTCGGTGGGCTTGCGGGCTTGGCCGGTGTGGGCGCATCCATTCGCAGCCCGGCCGACCAGTACGTCGCGCTACTGCAGAGCGTCACGGTACAGGATCGGCTGGTCGACCAGTTCAAGCTGCAGCAGGTGTACGAAGCCAAGTACCGCTTTGCGGCGCGACAGACGCTCGCCCAGGCCAGCCGCATCGCAGTGGGCAAGAAGGACGGACTGATCAGCGTCGAAGTCGATGACCCGGACCCGACGCGCGCCGCCGATCTGGCCAATGCCTATGTCGAGGAGTTGCGGCGCCTGACTTCGGTCTTGGCGGTCAGCGAAGCCCAGCAACGCCGCGCGTTCTTCGAGAAGGAGTTGAAGGACGCGCGCGACCAGTTGGCCAAAGCGCAGGACGACCTCCAGGCCAGCGGCTTCAACCTGGGGGCGTTGCGCGCCGAGCCCAAGGCGGCGGCCGAGGGCTACGCCCGCTTGCGTGCCGAAATCACCGCCGCCGAAGTGCGTGCCCAGGTGATGCGCGCAACGCTGGCCGAGAATTCACCCGAGCTGCAACGGCAGCTGTCACAGATCACGGCATTGCGGTCCCAGCTGGCACGCCTGGAGCAGGCGGCCGATTCAAGCGCTGGACCGGATTACGTATCCAAGTACCGCGAGTACAAGTACCGCGAGACGCTCTTCGAGTTGTTCGCGCGGCAATACGAGATTGCGCGTGTCGACGAGAGTCGCGAGGGAGCGCTGATCCAGGTGGTCGATCCGGCGACGCCGCCCGAGTACAAGAGTAAGCCCAAACGGGGACTGATCGCCGTGATTGCTACGCTGATGAGCCTGTTGCTCATCGGCATGGTCATCCTGTTGCGACACGCCTGGCGTCAGGGCTCGCCACAGGCTACCCGCTGAGGCGTGGCACCGCCGTGGCATCGCGGGCTGACATGAAGATCCTGTTGCTGGGAATGAATGGCCAGGTCGGCTGGGAACTGCAGCGGGCGCTGGCGCCGCTGGGTGACTTGGTTGCTCTGGACGTGCACAGCACGCAGTGGCCGGCCGACTTCAGCCGGCCGGCGGAGGTGGCTGCCACCGTCCGTGCGATTGCCCCACAGGTGATCGTGAACGCCGCTGCCCATACGGCAGTTGACAAGGCAGAGAGCGAGCCGGCGCTGGCCCAGACGATCAACGCAGACACGCCGGCGGCCATCGCCCGGGAGGCAGCGACGCTGGGAGCTTGCCTGGTGCACTACAGCACCGACTATGTATTCGATGGCTCCGGCCAGCGCCCTTGGCGCGAGGACGACACGCCGGCCCCGCTCAACGTCTATGGTCGCACCAAGCTGGCCGGCGAGGAGGCCATCCGCGCCAGCGGTTGCAGGCATCTGATTCTGCGAACCAGCTGGGTGTATGCGGCCCGCGGCGGCAATTTCGCCCGCACGATGCTCAGACTGGCGGCCAGCCGCGACAGGCTGGAGGTGGTGGACGATCAGGTGGGCGCGCCCACGGGCGCAGATCTCTTGGCCGACCTGACCGCCCATGCGTTGCGCAGGGTGCAGGCGGAACCGGCCTTGGCCGGCACCTACCACGCCGCGGCCAGCGGCGAAACCAGCTGGCACGGCTACGCTCGACACGTGGTCCGCGTCGCCCGTGGCTTGGGCCAGAGCTTGCGAGTGAGCGACGAGGCCATCGTGCCGGTCTCGAGCAGTGCGTTTCCCGCACCGGCCCAGCGTCCACTCAACTCACGGCTGGACACCCGGCGGCTGTGCGAGCAGTTCGACTTGCGCTTGCCCGACTGGCGCAGCGGCGTTGAGCGCATGCTGCATGAGGTCCTGACTTGACCGCAGCCAACCGACCCGACGAAACCCTCATGAAGATCCTGAAGACCGCCATCGAAGGCATGCTGATCCTGGAACCCAAGGTATTTGGGGATGCGCGCGGCTTCTTCATGGAGAGCTACAACGCTCGCGCGTTCGACGAGGCGCTGGGCTCGGAGGTGCGCTTTGTCCAGGACAACCATTCGCGCTCGGCCCATGGCGTGCTGCGGGGCTTGCACTACCAGTTGCCGCCGCATGCCCAGGGCAAGCTGGTGCGGGTCACCCAGGGCGAAGTGTTCGACGTGGCCGTCGACTTGCGGCGCAGCAGCCCGACGTTTGGCCGCTGGGCGGGCATCAGCCTCAGTGGCAGCAATCACCGCATGGTCTGGCTGCCGCCCGGCCTTGCGCATGGTTTCCTGGTGACCGGGGACGGGGCCGACTTCCTGTACAAGACCACCGACTACTACGCTCCTCAGACCGAGCGGTGCATTCGCTGGGATGACCCGGCGCTGGGTATCGAGTGGCCCACCATCGGTCAGGCCCCGGTGCTGACGGCCCGCGACGCCTCAGCGCCATTCTTCGCGGAAAGCCCGCATTTCGACTGAAGGAGGGGTGGCAAGCAGGGCCTACAATCGCCTGTTCAATGATTGAACAGCCTCAAGTCCCTGCGGCCTTGCAACCTCAACCCGGCGACGCCGAAGCGGCGCGATTGGCCGTGCTGCGCCTGCTCGAGCAGCGCCCGGAGATGTCGCAGCGCGAGCTGTCCGAAGCACTGGGGCTGAGCCTGGGCAAGGCCCATTACGTCTTGCACTCGCTGCTCGACAAAGGCCTCGTGAAGGCTGGCAACTTCCGCCGCAGTGACAACAAGCTGGCCTATGCCTACGTGCTGACGCCCAGTGGATTGCGTGAGAAGGTGCGCCTGACAAGGGCCTTCCTTTCGCGCAAGGAAGCCGAATTCGAGCAGCTGCGCCAGACCATCGTCTCGCTGCGCGACGAACTGGCAGACACGCCGCAATGGAAGGAAAGTGCCTGATGGACCGCCATGCCCGCATCTTCGTTACCGGTCACCGAGGCATGGTCGGAAGCGCCATCGTGCGCCGGCTGCAGTCAGGCGGCTATGACAACTTGGTGCTGCGCAGCCGCACCGAGCTGGACCTGCTGGACCAACGCGCCGTGCACGCGTTCTTGGCTGACCAGCGACCTGACTACATCTTCATCGCCGCGGCCAAGGTGGGGGGTATCCAGGCCAACGATCAATACCGAGCTGACTTCCTGTACCAGAACCTGGCAATCCAGAACAACCTGATCCATGGCGCTCACCTGGCGGGAGTGCAGCGGCTGATGTTCCTGGGCTCCAGTTGCATCTACCCGCGCGATTGCCCGCAGCCGATCAAGGAAGAGTACTTGCTGACCGGGCCCCTTGAAGCCACCAATGAGCCCTATGCCATCGCCAAGATCGCTGGCGTGAAGCTCTGCGAGAGCTATCAGCGCCAGTATGGCCGGCAGTACGTCAGCGTGATGCCAACCAATCTGTACGGCCCGAACGACAACTACGACCTGGCCAACAGCCACGTGCTGCCCGCCCTGCTGCGCAAGGCACACGAGGCCAAGGCTCGTGGCGATGCGGAGTACGTGGTCTGGGGAAGCGGTACGCCGCGACGCGAGTTTCTCTATGTGGATGACCTGGCCGATGCCTGTGTGTTCCTGATGGAGCGCGGCTACGACGGCGCCCTGCTGAACCTGGGTACCGGGCAGGACGTGACCATTCGGGAACTCGCCGAAGCGGTGATGGACGTGGTCGGATTCCGCGGACGGATCGTCTACGACCACAGCAAACCCGACGGCACGCCGCGCAAGCTGCTCGATGTCAGCCGCATGGCTGCATTGGGCTGGCGTGCTCGGACCGGCTTGCGCGAAGGCATCGCGCAGGCCTACGCATCCGCCCCATTCCGGCAGGACAACTCACCCGTGCAACGCGAAGGAACCGCATGACTTCCCCCAAAGTAGCCCTGATCACTGGCGTTACCGGCCAGGATGGCGCCTACCTCGCCGAACTGCTGCTGGACAAAGGTTACGTGGTTCACGGTGTCAAGCGACGGGCGAGCCTGTTCAACACCGACCGCATCGATCACCTGTACCAGGACCCGCACGTCGACCACCCGCGCTTCGTGCTGCACTACGGTGATCTGACCGACAGCACCAACCTGATACGGATCATCCAGCAGGTGCAGCCGGACGAGATCTACAACCTGGCGGCCATGAGCCACGTGGCGGTGAGCTTCGAGACACCGGAGTACACCGCCAACGCCGACGGCATCGGCACCCTGCGCATCCTGGAGGCGATCCGCATCCTGGGGCTGGAGAAGAAGACGCGCTTCTACCAGGCGAGCACCTCCGAGCTGTACGGTCTGGTGCAGGAAGTGCCTCAGACCGAAAAGACGCCCTTCTACCCTCGCAGCCCCTATGCGGTGGCCAAGCTCTACGCTTACTGGATCACCGTCAACTACCGCGAGGCTTATGGCCTGTACGCCTGCAACGGCATCCTCTTCAACCATGAGAGCCCGCTGCGCGGTGAGACCTTCGTCACCCGCAAGATCACGCGGGCGATGGCGCGCATCGCGCTGGGCCTGCAGGATTGCCTGTACCTGGGCAACCTGAGCGCGCTGCGCGACTGGGGCCACGCCAAGGACTACGTTGAGATGCAATGGCTGATGCTGCAGCAGCAGCAGCCCGAAGACTTCGTCATCGCCACGGGGGTGCAGTACAGCGTGCGGCAGTTCGTTCAAGCGGCGGCGACAGAACTGGGCATCGAGCTTGAGTTCCAGGGCCACGGTGACAAGGAGACAGCGACGGTGCGTGCCGTGACTGGCGAACGCGCCCGGGTGCAGCCAGGGCAGGTGGTGGTTCGGGTGGACCCACGCTACTACCGTCCCACGGAGGTGGAAACGCTGCTGGGTGATCCGAGCAAGGCCAAGGCCAAGCTGGGCTGGGTGCCCAAGGTTGGCTTCGATGAGCTGGTTCGCGAGATGGTTGAAGCCGACTTCCAGGCAGCCAGCCGCGACCACCTCATCCGGCAGGCGGGCTTCAAGGCATACGACCACCACGAATGAGCCTGGCCTCCCGAACACCGCCGGTCACACCAACGCACGCGATGGCGGGGTCCGGCATGTCGATCCGACGCGTGGCCACCAACTCGGCCTGGCTGATCGGCGACAAGGTGGTCAGGCTGGGCCTGGGTCTCGTGGTCACGGTCTGGCTGGCACGCCATTTCGGTCCAGAGGCCTTTGGTGTTTGGAACTACACGATCGCCTTCGTGGCTTTCTTTGGTGCCGTCGCAATGCTGGGCATGGACGGCGTGCTGGTCCGCGAACTTGTACGAGAAGGCGCCGACGCAGGAGCGCTGCTCGGCACCGCCATGCTGATGCGCCTGGCTGCCGCCACCTCGCTCGCCGTGCTGGCCACGCTGCTGATGGCCTGGATTCGGCCCGACGAGGCGCTACCTGTCTTGCTGGTGGCCTGCAACGCAGCGATGCTGGTGTTCCAGACCTCCCAGGTGCTTGATTACCACTTTCAGGCACGCATGCATTCCAGACCATCCGTTGTGGCGGCGAACATTGCCTACATGGCGGCGATGCTTCTGCGTCTGGCGCTGTTGGCAATTGACGCACCGATTGCGTGGTTTGGAGCCACGTTGGTCATCGAAGCAGCGCTGGCCGCGCTCCTGCTCTGGCGCGCATGGGTGCGCGACAACGACGCGCAGCTGCGCTGGCGATGGCACGGTCCGACCGCACGGATGCTGCTGCGAGAAAGCTGGCCACTGATCCTGTCCAGCATGGCAGTGGTGATCTACATGCGCGTCGATCAAGTCATGCTGGCCGCCATGGTCGGCGATGCAGAGGTGGGTCAGTTCTCCGCAGCGCTTCGCATCGCCGAGGTCTGGTATTTCATACCCATCTCCATCGCCACGGCCGCCTTTCCGGTCATCGTCGCGCGCCGCGCAGAAGGCGAGGCTGTCTACGAGGCTTATGTGCAGCGTCTGTACGATCTGATGGCGTGGATGGGCATTGGCGTCGCCCTGCTCATCGTGGCGCTCGCACCGATCTTCGTGCCCATGTTGTACGGTTCGGCCTACGCCCAAGCCACTAGCGTTCTGCAGGTGCAGGCATGGGCGGGCATCGCTGTGGCGCTGTCGGTGGTGCACAGTCGCTGGCTCCTGGCCGAAGGACTGCAGCGCTATGGCCTTTACTACACAGCCGCAGGCGCCGCGCTCAATGTCACCCTGAATCTGCTGCTGATACCGGATCACGGCGCGCTCGGCGCTGCCTGGGCCACGGTAGTCACGCAAATCGGCCTGCTGCCGATCCAATTGCTGTTTCCTCGTGCCAGGCGCAACTTCGTACTGATGATGCGCACCCTCACCGCGCCCTGGCGTGCGGCGAAGTCGCTTGGCGCACGCCACTGAACCTGACTGCAGGCCCCAGCCACCATGCCTTCGATCGTTTCGCAGTACCGCCGACGCCTTGCAGCTCGTCAATTGCGATTGGGCCCTCCCGTCGTGCAGACCCGCTTCATGGGTTGCAACATGCTCGTGCGGCCCCACGAGGACGTGGGCCGAAACATGGCGCTCGGCGAATTCGAGACCGAAGACCTGCAACACTTTCTGTCGGCCGTACGCGACAACGACACGGTGTTCGACGTTGGGGCCAATGTGGGAGCCTACTGCGTCCCCACGGGTCGATCGCATCCCACGGCGCAGATTCACGCCTTTGAGCCGATCGACCTGAATGCCAGCTTGATTCAGGTCTCGCTGTACTTGAACCAGGTGAGCAACGTGCAGGTGGTGCGCAAGTGCGTCAGCGACCAGCCTGGACGTGTCACCTTCTCGCTGGCTGCCGACAGCGCCTACTCGTCAATGATCGACACGGGTCGAAAGGCCGAGGTTCGGCGCTTCGAGTGCGAAGCCACCACGCTCGACGGCTACTGCCAAGCCGCCGGAGACATCGTGCCCGACGTGATGAAGATCGACGTCGAAGGCGCCGAGCTTCGCGTTCTGCAGGGTGCCGTAGGGCTTTTCGGAGCGAGCCGCCGGCCTCGGCTGGTGCTGGTCGAGTTGTACAACCAGAACCTGCAGGCCTTCGGCACGTCGATCGACGAAGTCTGCACTTGGATGAAGTCTCGTGGCTATCGGGCTCGGGTACTCGTCGGCGGCAGCATGGTCGAATTCCGGGCCGAACATCACGATCGCCTGTACAACGTGTTCTTCGAGCGGGAGTCGGCGTGACATCCAACGCCAGCCCGAACGACAGCACACCGATTCGGCAATGTGTCGTGTGCGGCGAAGCGTCGCTGCCCGAGCGTAGGCTGCACGATGACCGCTATGGCTTTCCTGGGGACTTCGAACTGCTGCGCTGCCACTCGTGCGGACATCGCAGCCTCGATGCCCGGATGTCTGACGAGCAGATTGCAGACCTGTACACCCGGTACTATCCACGCTCGAGCTTTGACCTGGATGCGTGGTCTCCACCCGAAGAGTCCGATGGCTTCGATGCTTGGTGGCACGGTCGTCGGGCCAACGCATTCCGCTGGGTTCCGCGCAATGTGCGCGTGCTCGACATAGGTTGCGGATTTGGCGAGTCCCTGGGCTATCACCGCGCCCGCGGGTGCGACGCCCACGGCGTGGAAGCCGACGCCAATATCCTTCGAGTGGCCGAGCGCCATGGCCTGCAAGTGCGGCACGGGCTGTTCGATGCGGCCCACTACGCACCTGCGAGCTTCGATGTGGTCACACTCGACCAGGTCCTGGAACATGTATCTGAGCCCGGGCGGGTGCTCCGCGGCATTCATCAGGTACTCCGGCCAGGCGGTTTGCTGGTGCTCAGCACCCCCAATGCGGATGGATGGGGCGCCAAGCTGTTCGGAGGCCGCTGGATTCATTGGCACGCACCGTATCACCTGCAGTTCTTCAGCCAGGACTCGATGCAGCGCATCGCCGAGGAAGCGGGTTTTTCGCTGGAGCGGCACGTGACGGTTTCGCCAGCCGCGTGGCTGGGCTTCCAGTGGGGCCATCTCGTCACCTATCCGCGGAGCGGCGAGCCATCGGCTTACTGGCTGCCTCGCCGGAATCGCACGACCGGACAACGCGTCGCACTTCGTTTGCTGAGCTACCTCGATCGCCTGGGCGCCAATGCCGTGTTGACACGATTGACCGATTCGCTGCGAATCGGCGACAACTCGGTCTACCTTTTCCGCAAGCAGGCCGAATGATGCTGCACGTCATCGTTCCAGTGCACAACCGTGCGGCGATCAGCGAAGCCTTTGCCGCGGCCACGGCGAAGCAGACGCATTCCGAATACTGTTTGATCCTCGTCGACGACGGATGCACCGACGACACCGTGGCGCGCGTGCGGGCATGCATCGGCGACACGCGCCTTGTCGTCTTGAAGGGAAGCGGCAACCTTTGGTGGGCTGGTGCGCTTCAGCTTGCCTATGTGCACTTGCAGGACAAGCCCAGCGCCGAGAACGATGCTGTCCTGATCATCAACGACGATGTGAAGATCGCTCCGGACTTCTTCGAACAAGGCCTTCGAGTGCTGTCCGAGAACCGCCGTGCCTGCGTGCAGGCCATTGGCTTGGACCCGGTTGCTGGCGAAGTGGACCGGGGCGCTGTCGCAGATCTTCGCAGGCTGGACTTTCGACCCGCCCGCGAACGGGAAGTGCCGAACTGCTTGTCCACCCGTGGGTTGCTGATGACCATGGGCACCTTCAAGCGCAGTGGCGGTTTCCGGCCTCGGTGGCTTCCACATTACCTGAGTGACTACGAATTCACTTTGCGTCTCCAGCGTCAAGGCGCACGTCTGATGGTCGATGACCGTTTCAGACTGGAGATGGACCTTTCGGCAACAGGCATCGACTCGCCATCCGCCGGTTCCGTTCGAGAACTCTGGCGGCAAGCGCTCTCCAACCGCGCCAAGTTCAATCCGATGCAATGGAGCGCGTTTGTGCTGATGGCGTGCCCCTGGACTGCGGTGCCGGGGCAGTTGGCAAGAATCTGGCTGCGCTTCGCACGCACACTGCTTCGCACGGCGATGCCTCGCCAAAGGACGGCGTCGTGACAGTGGGAACCGCCGATTCACGTCGCGACGAGGCAAGCCGGATCAGCGATTCGGGCTGTGCTCCCGTCGCTGTTTTTGCGTACGCTCGCGCAGAACACCTTCGGCGCAGCGTTGAGTCGCTGCTTGCCAACCCCGAAGCGAAAGACACCGACGTCACCTTCTATTGCGACGCCGCTCGCCGCGAGGAACACCAGGCAGGGGTTCAACAGGTTCGCCACTTCGTCGATTCGGTCTCCGGATTCCGTTCGGTGCGCCGCGTCTATCGGGAGCGCAACTTCGGACTTGCGCGCTCCATTGTGGACGGTGTGAGCCAGATCGTGGCCGAACACGGACGCGTCATCGTGCTCGAGGACGATCTGGAGCTTTCGCCGCACTTCCTGCGTTTCATGAATGAAGCGCTCGTCCGCTATCGTGACGATCCACGCGTCGCTTCAGTGCATGGCTATGTCTATCCGACTAGGCAGTTGCTGCCGGAGACGTTTTTCCTTCGCGGTGCAGACTGCTGGGGTTGGGCCACTTGGTCACGCGCTTGGCGACACTTCGATGCCGATGGCGCCGGGCTGCTGTCCAGGCTCAAAGCGCAAGGGTTGACTCGGCAGTTCGACTACGACGGCACCTATCCGTTCACGTGGATGCTGAGCCAACAGGTTCAGGGCCGGAATGACTCTTGGGCGGTGCGATGGCACGCGTCCTGTTTTCTCGACTCCTTGCTGACCTTGTATCCAGGACGTTCGCTGGTGCGAAACATCGGCAACGATGCCTCCGGCACTCATGGCGAGGACTCCGACATCTTCACGGTGTCGCTGTCGCCCACACCAGTGCATGTCGCCGACATCCGGGTTGAAGCTTCACCAGAAGCTCGGGCTGCGATCGTCGAATTCTTCAGGTCGCATCGCACCGCCCGAGGGCAGTTGCGGCAGATGATTTACTCACTGTTTGGTCGCTGATCGACACAGGCTGCAGGACGGAACCATGATCACAAAGCTGACGCACGAGGGCAAACTGCTGGCCCTGATTCTCGGACGAAGTCATCGGGCCGAGGGCATCGAGTTCTTCACCCCAGATGACTTTTCGCAGCAACTCGCCTACATGAATCGACCGGCGGGCTACGTCATCGCGCCGCATGTGCACAACGCCGTCGAACGCCAGGTGCAGTACACGAAGGAGGTTCTGTTCATTCGTTCGGGGCGCCTGCGCATCGACTTCTACGCCGAGGACCAGCACTACATCGAGAGCCGTATCCTGGAGGCGGGCGACGTGGTGCTGTTGGCCTATGGCGGACATGGCTTTGAGATGCTTGAGCCGACTGAGATTGTCGAGGTCAAACAAGGTCCGTATGCGGGTGAAGCCGACAAGACGCGCTTTGCACCGGTACCTGCCGCACAGATTCGGGTGGTGTCATGACGACGAGCAGCGAGTTCATCGCCGTCAATGAACCCCTGCTGGACGGCAACGAGAAGGCCTATCTGGCCCAATGCATTGACACCGGCTGGATCTCGTCCGAGGGTCCGTTCGTCGCGGAGTTCGAGCAGCGCTTCGCCCGCAGAGTGGGACGCAAGCACGGGATTGCGGTATGCAATGGATCGGTCGCGCTGGATGCGGCAGTGGCCGCCCTTCGACTGGGGCCTGGCGACGAGGTCATATTGCCCACCTTCACGATCATCTCTTGCGCTGCGGCGGTGGTACGCGCAGGTGCGGTCCCGGTGGTCGTCGATTGCGACCCACACACCTGGAACATGGACGTGGATCAGGTGCGGGCACGCATTGGACCGCGCACCCGAGCCATCATGCCCGTGCATCTCTACGGGCTGCCGGTCGACATGGACCCGTTGATGCAACTTGCGAGGGAGAACGGGCTGGCCATCATCGAAGACGCCGCCGAGATGCACGGGCAGACCTACAAGGGACTACCCTGCGGCAGCTTCGGCGATATCAGCACCTTCAGCTTCTACCCGAACAAGCATGTGACGACTGGCGAGGGCGGCATGATCGTCACCGACAGCGACGAGTTGGCCGAGCGTTGCCGCAGCCTGCGCAACCTGTGCTTCGTGGCTGGACGACGCTTTGTGCACGAAGAGCTTGGCTGGAATTTCCGCATGACCAACCTGCAGGCGGCTTTGGGATTGGCTCAACTGGAACGACTGGACGAGTTCGCGGCCCGCAAGCGCGCCATGGGTGCGCGCTACCGGGACCTGCTTGGGGATCTGGTGGACATCGAGTTGGCACCCGCACAGACCGACTATGCGAGCAGCATCTATTGGGTCTTCGGATTGGTGCTGAAGGATTCCGTCGACTTTGACGCCGCAGAGGCGATGTCCCGCCTGGCCCGACTGGGCGTTGGGACCAGGCCGTTCTTCTGGCCGATGCACGAACAGCCCGTGTTTCGCCGCATGGGGCTGTTCGCAGACGACCGTCACCCGGTGGCCGAGCGCATCGCCCGGCGCGGCTTCTACCTCCCATCGGGCATGGCGCTCAGACCGGAACAGATCGAAAGATCCGCCATCGCATTGCGCCAGATCCTGTCATGAAAGTCTTCGACGCCTACGCGGCCTACTACGACCTGCTCTACAAGGACAAGGACTATGCAGGCGAAGCAGACTATGTATTGAAACTTCTGTCGGCTGCAGGCATACATGGCGGCGACATGCTCGAGTTGGGCTGTGGAACCGGACGCCACGCCGAGCTTTTCGCGGCGTCCGGATTTCGAATGCATGGCGTGGACCTCAGCGAGCCCATGGTGCGACAGGCGGTGGAGCGCTTCGCTGCATTGCCAGGCCATGCGTTCGAAGTCGCTGACGTCCGTGCGCTGAGACTGGACCGGCGCTTCGACGCCGTGGTCTCCCTCTTCCATGTGTTCAGCTACCAGAGCAGCAACGAAGACCTGGATCGCGCGTTCGCGACCGCCTCGGTCCATCTGCGAAGCGGGGGTGCCTTCGTCTTCGACTTTTGGTATGGACCAGGCGTCCTGAGCGACCGGCCGGTGGTCCGTGTCAAGGAGATGTCGAACGAAAGCTCTACAGTGCTGCGCATCGCAGAGCCCATCTTCTTTCCCAACGAGAACTGCGTTGACGTCCGCTATCGAATCCTGCTGACCGAGCAGGCCACGCAAGCCGTGCATCGCTTCGAGGAGACGCATCGCATGCGCTACCTCTTCCTGCCAGAGCTGCAAGGCTTGTCGGCTGCTCACGGATTGCAGATCGTCGGTGCGTACCGCTGCCAGAGCCACCAACCGCTGGGCTTCGACGCCTGGACGGGAACGGTGATTGCAGTCAAGCGATGATCTCGACGAGCCGACTCGACGCCCGCATCGAGCGAGGCGCAGCGCGAAGGATCGACGCTTGAGCGACCAGCCCACGATGCGGCAGTTCAAGTTGGGCGTTTTCGTCTCGGAACGCCTGCACGCCGGTGGCGGCTATCAACAATCGTTGAACGCCGCCCTTCTGACCACTCGTCTGTGCCTGCCTGGTTGGTCGGTCACTGCCTTCACGCCGCATGCCGAGACAAAGGACCTCTTGAACAGCCTGGGGCTGTCTGCCGTCCTGGTGCCTTTGAGCAGGGTCGCCGAAGCGATGCTGTCGGTCCGAAGAAGGGTTCGCCGGCCAGGGTTGCTGAGAAGAGTACGCCGGTTGTTTGGGGCCAATGGCTTCGAGCGCGCATTCGAAGATGCTGGCGTCGACCTGGTCTACTTCACGTCGCCGAGCGACCTGGCATTGGACCTGGAACGGACCAACTTCCTGTTGACGGTATGGGACCTCTGTCACCGCGATGAACTCGAGTTTCCGGAGGTCCGCGCAGACCGTGAGTTCGAGAAGCGGGAGCAGTACTACCGAGATGTACTTCCCAAGGCTGTGGCCGTCTTCAGCGACTCCGAACTCGGTACCGCCAATCTCGTGCGACGCTATGCGCTAGACCCGGCGCGGGTGCGCGTGTTGAGGTCGTCGCCTTCGATGCAGACCGCACCGTCCGCAGGTGACGTTGCCGACGTGGACATCCGCGCTCGATTCGGCATTGACGGCGACTATGTGTTCTATCCCGCTCAGTTCTGGGCCCACAAGAACCACGTCTACGTCTTGCAGGCCATGGCGCTGCTGAAGCAACGGCACAACGTCCAACTGCATGCGGTCTTTGCCGGTGGAGATGCTGGAGGCACGCAGGCGCACGTTCGATCAATGGCCGAATCACTGGGTCTGATCGGCCATGTTCACCTTGCCGGATTCGTGCCGGACACGTTGATGGCTCCTCTTTACAGTCAGGCTCTGGCGTTGGTGATGCCAACCTACTTCGGCCCAACGAACCTGCCACCGCTGGAGGCGTTGCGACTGGGCACTCCGGTGGTCTACCCATCGGTACTGGCGGCGGCCAGCGGCCTGAGTGACGTCGTGTACGGGATCGATCTGGCCGACCCTGCCACGCTGTCCGACGCCTTGCATGCGCTAGTACTGTCACGCCGCGCCGGACAGCCGCGGGTCGACGCCGAACAGGTCGCCAAGGTGCTGTCGATGCTGGACGACGATGATGCGCGACGGCGCACTCTTGAATCCGTGCTCACCGGCTACGCGCAACGGCGGGCATGTTGGCCCTGATGCCGACGATCATCCCAAGTGCAAGGGTCCTCCAGATGATTTCCCCCATCACCCTCGTCAAGAAACTGAAGCACACGCTGAATCGGGTGGGCCTCATCGACGAAAAGCTCGATCAGGTGAAGGTAAACCAAGGTCGCATCCTGGCCACCCTGAATGCAGGTCGCACGTCAACGAACCTGCAGGACTACGAGTTCAAGGTCTTCTCGCAGTGGGGCGAGGACGGCATCCTGCAGCACCTGACCCAGATCGTTCCGATCGCCCACCGCAACTTCATCGAGTTCGGCGTCGAGGATTTCTTCGAATCGAACTGTCGGTACCTGATGACAAAGGACAATTGGCAAGGCTTTGTCATTGATGGATCCGCGGCAAACATCGCACGCATGAAGTCGGCGCCCTTCTACTGGCAGCACCAGTTGAATGCGATCGAAGCCTTCGTCACCCGCGACAACATCAACGAACTGCTGGCGAAAAGTGGCTTCGGTCCGGATCTGGGCATTTTGTCGATCGATCTGGACGGCAATGACTTCCACGTCCTGCAGGCCATCACGGGTTTCACGCCGCGGATACTTGTGTGCGAGTACAACGCAGTGTTTGGGCCGATCCGCGCACTGACAGTGCCCTACAGGCCGGATTTCCAGCGCTCCAAGGCCCATTCAAGCCATCTGTACTGGGGCGCTTCGCTGGCGGCCATGACGCTGCTGGCGCGGCAGCGCGGCTACTCGCTGGTCGGCACCAACAGCGCCGGAAACAATGCTTTCTACCTGCGCAACGATCTGGTCACCGATCGATTTCAGGTGTTGAGCGCGGAGCAGGCCTACGCGCCCTCGAGTTATCGCGAGAGCCGCGACCCGCACGGGCATCTGAGTTTTGAACCTGCACATCGGCAATTGCAGCTGCTGCAAGGGCTGCCTGTCGTCGATGTGGAAACCGGTCGCGAAGAACGGCTATGAACTGTCGCGCCTGCGGCGGGACGACGTGCAAGGCCTTCGACTTGCACAACAGTCGTCATGGCATCGACGTGCCGGTGTATCGGTGCCGCACCTGCCGCGCCTACTGGTCGGATGGCGGCCCGGTCGACTACGACGCCGTCGACCTGACGGGCTACTACATGGCCCACGCAGCACCGATCCGTGCCCGCTACGCACGCCTGTTCGAACACCTGGCCAGCCTACGCGAACCCGGACGATTCATCGACATAGGCGCAGGGATCGGATTTTCGGTGGAGCTGGCAGCAGCCCATGGCTGGCAGGCGCGCGGCCTGGAGCCCAACCGGTACCTGGCCGAACACGCCCGGCAAAGAGGCCTGGACGTGGCGACGGGCTACCTGGACGAACAGACAAATGGCCAGTACGACCTGGTGTTGGTCGACAACGTGTTGGAGCACATTCTTCATCCTTTGCCGTTCCTGCGCTTGGCGGCCGGGTTGTTGAGCGACGACGGATTGATGGTGGTCGCGGTTCCGCCGCTGGACTGGCTGCGCGACGCCCTTGGGCGATCGAGTTGGGTTCGCGCCCGAGTCAGCAGGCCCCAACTCAACGTGTTCACTGAAGCCGATGAACACGTCAACATGCTCAGCCGCGCCGCGATGTTGCGCCTGGCGCGGGCTGCAGGCCTGCGCCCACTGCCTGTGCGATTCCATCCCAGTCGGGTCTATGACAATCCCGTCTTCCGCGCATTGCGTCTGGACGACGGCTACTACCACTTCACTCGCCTCTGAAAACTGGCACATGCCGGCCCGCCGCAGATGACCGCCCAGCCCATCGCCCTGAACCCTACGCCACCAGCAACCGGCGTTCGGACAGAGCTTGTGCTCTCGGTTGTTGCCGTGTTGCTGCTGGGCTTGTCGCCGCTGGCATCGTTCGCGTTGTGCGCATTCCTGTTGATCAACTTGCCCGCGCACACGCCACGAGAGGCGCGATGGATACTTGGGCTTGCAACCGCCATCGCGCTGGCGATCATGGCGGGGTCCCGGCCACTCGATCCCGATGATCCGTCGGCAGACATCTTTGTGTATCACGAGATCTACAGTGAACTCGCGGCTGGCGACCTTTACTGGCTGACCCATTTCGGTGGTGGCCTGGAGCTGACACTGCCACTGCTGATGTGGGTCTGGTCGTGGCTCCTGCCGCCGCTCAGCGTCAATGGTCTGATGTTTTGCCTTGCGCTGACCGCGAGCCTGTCGATGTGGTTGTGGGCGGAGACAAGGCCAGGCAGCGCACAAGGCAGCACGACCCCGGCGCTGGTCGGCATCTGCCTGGTGCTGCTCAACATCTACTTCGCCACGCAGCTGGCCCGGCAGTTCCTGTCGCTCATCGTGCTGCTGTTTGCCTTTGGCGCGGCAACTCGGCCTCGACGATGGCTGTTCTTGGCGCTGGCATCGAGCCTTCATCTCACCGCGCTGCCTTTCTATGCGCTCTGGCTGCTGGCACGCCGGGGCTGGCTTGGATGGCTGGCCATCCTCGGCGCCATGCTGGTACTGCGCCTCTACTTCGTGCCCTTGCTCGCTGCGCTCGACATCGTTCCGCAAGCGGTAGCCGACAAGTTGCAGTACTACGTCGACCAAGAGGATGCCTCGGCGGATGCCGACATCGGCTCACTTCGCATGGTGGTCGTGCTCGGACTGCTTTCGCTGGTATCGCTGCTGGCCTGCCGCCTGCGGCCGGATCCGGCCACACGGCCATGGCTGGTCTTGCCTTGGATGACCGGCGCGGTGCACTTCATGCTGCTGCCAATTCCCTTGGCTTCGCTGCGCACCACGCTGATCGTGCATTCGGTGGCCACGGGCTTCATCGTCTGGCAAATGTTTGCACATCGTGCACGCGGCCTCTTGCCTGTGGTTCTGAATGTGCTGCTCCTGTACAAGGTGGCCGCGTTCGCGGCGGGCGAAGGCGGGGCGTATCTGAGGCCAACCCCCCTCATGCTGTCGAGTTTCTTCTGAGCCCACCGTTCGCCATGACGCCGGCAAGTCCACGCGCAAGCATCATCACGGTCGTCTACAACGGTGCGACGCAGATTGCACGTACCCTTGACTCCGTGCTGAGCCAGCGTGGTGCGGAGTTCGAAGCGGTGGTCGTCGACGGCGGCTCCACCGACGGCACCCAGGCCGTGGTGCAGCGCTATGGTTCAGCCATTGCACGCTTCGTATCCGAGCCAGACCGCGGCATCTACGACGCGATGAACAAGGGCGCAACCTTGGCCCGCGGCGAGTACGTGCTGATGATGAACTGCGGCGACGTCTTTGCCGACACTGATGCATTGGCTGCCGCATTGGCCGTGGCACAACCCGGCGTGGAACAGGTGGTCTTTGGCGCCTGGGAAAGGCTTGAAGCAGACGAGCGGCGCGTGCTTTGCACGCCGGCACCGGAGCGCGCCTACTTCAACCACCAAGCCGTGCTGTACAGCCGCAGCCTGCACCAACGCTTCGGCGGTTATGTCAGTGCCCGAGGCTTCAGCACGGCCGACTACCTGTTCTTTTGCAGTCTGCTGGCCTGTCCAGACGTGCGCCGGGTGGTGCTGCAGCGCACGCTGGCCTGCATCGATGTGCGTGGCGTGTCCGCCGGCCTGCAGACAACCAGCCAGAAGTACGCGATCGATCACCTGTTCGGACGGGCCACCCGCATGCAGTTGCTGGCCGTGCTGGCCTTGCACCCTGCGTATCACCGCTTGAAGCGTTGGTTCAAGGGCTGAAACGATGAGTGTGAGTGTCTGTATGGCCACATACAACGGCGCGGCCTATCTTGCCGAGCAGTTGGAGTCGATACTCTCCCAACTCGGCCCCGACGACGAAGTGGTGGTGGTCGACGATGGCTCGCGCGACGACACGTTGGCGCTGCTGCAATCGTGGAGCGACTCCCGACTGCACGTTCACAGGAACGAACGCAACCTTCGGCATGTACGCACTTTCGAGCGAGCCATGCGACTGGCGCGTGGTCAGGTGATCTTCCTGGCCGACCAGGATGACGTCTGGCTGCCGGGCCGCGTATCTCGCATGCTGCAGGCGCTGCAAGTCAGCGGCGCCGCGGTGGTGGCTGGCAATTTCTCGCACATTGATCCTCAAGGTCAGTCGATGCAGTTTCCGGCGCATCGCCTGCGTGCTGCCGACTCGCGCCGCGGCATGGCCAACATCGCTGGCATCTTCGCGGGACGCCGCAGCTACTTCGGTTGTGCGATGGCCTTGCGCCGCGATTTCCTGGATCTGGCTTTGCCGATCCCGGCCTACGTGGAGTCGCACGACCTGTGGATCGCGCAACTCGCCAATGCCGCGGGTGTCATCGTGCATCTGGACGAAGACACGCTTGCGCGTCGAATCCACGCGCACAACGTCACGCGCTCGAATCGGCCCATGCGTCGCAAGCTGCACTCACGCTGGCTGTTTGCGCGCGCCCTGCTCGAGGTCCGGCGGCGCCTGCACGATGCACGACAATAGGTGGCCCGCGACACCAGCCCTACGCATGTTCGACGACAAGGTCCTCCTCATCACCGGCGGCACCGGCTCTTTCGGCAACGCCGTGGCACGACGCTTTCTCGGCTCTGGCCTGCGCGAGATTCGCATCTTCAGTCGCGACGAGAAGAAGCAGGACGACATGCGGCGCCTGTACCGCAATGCCAAGCTGCGCTTCTACGTTGGCGACGTGCGCGATGCGCGCAGCGTGGCCGCCGCAATGCGAGGTGTCGATTACTGTTTCCACGCGGCGGCGCTGAAGCAGGTTCCATCGTGCGAGTTCCACCCGATGCAGGCAGTTCGTACGAACATTCTCGGCACCGAGAACGTGCTCGATGCCGCGCTGCGCACGGGCGTCAAGCGTGTGGTGTGCCTGAGCACGGACAAGGCCGTCTATCCGATCAACGCCATGGGCATGTCCAAGGCGCTCATGGAGAAGGTCATGGTCGCGATGTCACGCGACCTGGATTCGAGCGGCTTGACCATCTGCGCCACGCGTTACGGCAATGTCATGGCATCACGCGGCTCGGTGATCCCGTTGTTCATCGAACAACTGCGCGCCGGATTACCCCTGACCCTCACAGACCCGGCCATGACACGGTTCATGATGACGCTGGACGACGCGGTCGACTTGGTGCTCTATGCGTTCGATCACGGCCGCAACGGAGATATCTTCGTGCAGAAGGCACCGGCAGCCACGGTCAGCGTGCTGGCGCAGGCCCTGTGCGAGCTGATGCGTCGGCCTGACCATGTGATTCAGGTGATCGGTACGCGCCATGGCGAGAAGCTCTACGAAACGCTCCTCAGCCGCGAGGAGCTGTGGCAGGCCGACGACCTGGGCGACTACTACAGGGTACCGCCGGATGGCCGGGACCTGAACTACGCCAAGTTCGTCGAGCAAGGTGAACCGCGCCTCAACCTGGGTGAGGAATACAACTCACACAACACTCAGCGCCTCGACGTGGAGGGCATGAAGGCACTGCTGTTGAAGCTGCCGTTCATGCAACGCATCGTGCGAGGCGAAGACGCCTTGCCGGAAGACTGAAGTGTCCATCGTCATTACCGGGTCATCGGGCTTCATCGGCCGCCATTTGCAGTGGCGGCTGCGGGAGCTGGCTCAGAACGGGGTCACTTGCCTGACGCACGACAGCAGCGATGCCGACGTAGTCGCTGCACTGAGCCAGGCCCGGTTCGTGTTTCACCTGGCCGGTGCCAACCGGCCCGAAGATCCCGCGGAGTTCACTCGCACCAACGCTGGTTTCACGTCCCGGGTGTGTGATGTGCTCGCCGCGGCCGGCCATCGCGCTGTGGTGGTCTTCGCATCGTCGACACAGGCCGCGCTGGATAACCCCTACGGCCGCAGCAAGCTCGCTGCCGAAGAGCGTCTGCGTGCCCATGGTGAAGCCACTGGCTCGCCCGTGGCGCTGCTGCGCCTGACCAATGTGTTCGGCAAATGGGCTCGTCCGTTCTACAACTCGGCCGTGGCCACGTTCTGCCATCAGGTGGCAAACGGACTGCCCCTGACGATTCACGACCCCACCTCGCCGCTGCGGCTGGTCTATGTCGACGATGTCATCGATGCTTTCATGGCGCTGCTGCGCTCGCCCCCGCTTGGCGTGGTGCAGCTGCAGGTCGGTCCCGAGTACGCCAGCAGCGTCGGCGAGGTGGCAGCCACGCTACAGGGCTTCGCCCAAAGCCGCACCAGCCTGATCAGCCCGCCGGTGGGCACAGGGCTCACCCGGGCTCTGTATGCGACCTATCTGAGCCACCTTCCCCCACACCAATTTGCCTACGCACTGCCCCGTCATGGCGATGCACGCGGCGAGTTTGTGGAGATGCTCAAGACGCCAGACTGCGGCCAGTTCTCCTACTTCACGGCCCACCCGGGAGTGACCCGGGGAGGCCACTACCACCACACCAAGAGCGAGAAGTTCCTGGTCTTGCAGGGCACGGCACGTTTCGGTTTCCGCCAGCTGGACACGGGAGCCACTGCCGAGATCATCACGAGGGGCGGGGAAGCCAAGGTCGTCGAAACCATCCCGGGTTGGACGCACGACATCACGAACATCGGCGATGATGACCTGATCGTCATGCTCTGGGCGAACGAGATCTTTGACCGTGCAAGGCCGGACACGGTGGCAATGAAGGTGGTGCCATGACGCGCCTGAAGGTCATGACTGTGGTCGGGACCCGGCCCGAGATCATTCGCTTGTCACGCGTGATGCAGCGGCTGGACGAGCACTGCACACAGGTGCTCGTGCATACCGGGCAGAACTACGACTACGAACTCAATCAGGTGTTCTTCGATGACCTGGGACTGCGCAAACCCGATCACTTCCTGAACAGTGCGGGCGGCTCTGCTGCGCAGACCATCGGCCGGATCATCGCTGCGGTGGATGACGTGCTCGCTGCCGAAGCGCCGGACGCAATGCTGGTTCTGGGTGACACCAACAGTTGCCTGTCGGTGATTCCTGCCAAGCGCCGCCAGGTGCCGATCTTTCACATGGAGGCCGGCAATCGCTGCTTCGACCAGCGTGTTCCCGAGGAAACCAATCGTCGCATCGTCGACCACGTGGCCGACGTCAACCTCTGCTACAGCGACATCGCTCGTGAGTACCTCTTGCGCGAAGGCCTGCCACCGGACCGCGTGATCAAGACAGGAAGCCCCATGGCCGAGGTGCTGGCCCACAACCGCGCACGCATCGACGCCTCGGACGTGCTTCAGCGGTTGGGCTTGCAACCGGGAAGGTACTTTGTGGTCAGCGCCCACCGCGAAGAGAACATCGAATCGCCGCGGCAGTTCGCCAAGCTGGCGGCACTGCTGGACCTGCTGGCGCGCGAACACGCTTTGCCGGTGATCGTCTCCACCCACCCACGCACCGCCAAGAGGATCGAGGCCACTGGCACACGCTTCGACGAGCGCGTTCAGTTGCTCAAGCCGCTGGGTTTCCACGATTACGTGCATCTGCAGATGCACGCGCGGGCTGCGCTGTCGGACAGCGGCACCATCACCGAGGAATCGTCGATCCTCAATTTCCCGGCGCTGAACCTGCGCGAGGCGCACGAGCGTCCAGAAGGCATGGAAGAAGGCGCAGTGATGATGGTCGGACTGGATGCAGACCGTGTGCGCCAAGGCCTCGCAGTTCTGGCCGAGCAGCCGCGAGGCTCGCAAAGGGGCTTGCGGCCAGTGGCCGACTACGGCATGCCCAATGTGTCGGACAAGGTGCTGCGCATTCTGATCAGCTATACCGACTACGTGCGCCGCGTGGTCTGGCGACAGCCCGACTGACGGACGCCGCGTCCTTGCGCCTGCTGGTCGTCAGCCAGTATTTCTGGCCTGAAAACTTCCGCATCAACGACCTGGTGTCCGAATTGGTGGCCCGCGGTCACCAGGTGACCGTGCTGACCGGCCGCCCCAACTACCCGGATGGTGTCGTCTTCCCGGACTATCTGTCCAATCCGGGGGCCTATGAACACTGGGCCGGCGCCGATGTGCTGCGACTGCCATTGCGGCCACGAGGACGCGGCGCCGTGGCGCTGGTACGAAACTACCTGAGCTTCGTTCTTTGGGGTCTGGCGCTGGGCCCTTGGAAACTGCGTGGACGACGCTTCGACGCGATTTTCGTGTTCCAGACCTCGCCTGTCACCGCCGCCTTGCCGGCATTGTGGCTGTGCCGGCTGAAGCGCGCGCCACTGGTGATGTGGGTGCTCGACCTCTGGCCCGACACGCTGTCGGCGGTAGGCGTCGTGCGTTCTCCGCGCCTGCTGGCGGTCGTCGGTGGGCTGGTGGGCTACATCTACCGCCGGTGCGAACGTGTGCTGATCGCCTCGAAGGCCTTTGCCTCCAACGTCGAGCATTGGGGAGGGCGGCCTTCGCAGATCCGTTACTTCCCGAACTGGATCGAGCCCGAATTTGCCGATGCGGCAGACGAGCAGACTCCGGCACCTGAACTGAAGCCAGTAGCCGACTGCTTCAATGTGCTGTTCGCTGGCAACGTCGGCGAGGCTCAGGACTTCCCGGCGGTGGTCGAGGCGGCAGCGCTGCTGCGCGACCAGCGGCCTACCCTGCGCTGGCTGGTCGTTGGCGATGGACGGGCTCTGGATGCACTGCGCGCCGACATCGCACGACGTGGCCTGCAGGACCATGTGCTGTTGCTCGGACGTCACGCACCTCAGCGAATGCCTGCATTCTTCAGCGGCGCACACGCATTGCTTGTTTCGCTGAAGGCCGATCCGGTCTTCGCACTGACTGTACCGGGCAAGGTGCAAAGCTACCTGGCCGCAGGGCGACCCGTGTTGGCCATGCTGGACGGCGAAGGGGCACGCATCGTGGAGGAGTCCGGGGCCGGCTTCACTGCGCCCGCGGGCGACGCGGTGGCATTGTCCCAGGCGGTGGCTCGCCTGATGGACCTGCCGGCCCCGACGCGCCAGGACATGGGGCAACGTGGACGTGCCTATGCGCTGCGCGAGTTCGACCGCAGCTCACTCGTGTCGGCCCTCGAAGGCTGGCTGCACGAAGTGTCCGCCGCGGGCCCCGGTGTGCAGCGATAGCCGGGAACGGCCCGCTGCAGCAGCTGGCGCGCCGATTCGCCGCCAAGCGCGTGCGGTTGGGCACCGGACAGCATGCGAAGCAGTTCATCCAATGGTCGCGGCCGTGATTCCAGATGTGCCACGCGCAGGCGATGGTGTGGCGTCGGCACGGTCTGGTCCTCATCGGCCAACAACTCCTCGTACAGCTTCTCCCCAGGCCTCAATCCAGTGAATTCGATCGCGATCTCCTCCGGCGCATGGCCGGCCAGGCGGATCAGGTCGCGGGCCAGGTCGACGATCTTCACCGGCTCGCCCATGTCCAGCACCAGCACCTGGCCGCTTTCGCCGATGGCCGCGGCCTGCAGCACCAGCCGTGCCGCCTCAGGGATGGTCATGAAGTAGCGGATGACCTCCGGGTGCGTCACCGTCACCGGGCCGCCGCGTTCGATCTGCTCCTTGAACTTCGGGATCACGCTGCCGCTGGAGCCCAGCACGTTGCCGAAGCGCACGGCGATGAAGCGTGTACCCGCATGGTCGGCCGCCATCTGCGACACCACCATCTCGGCCGCGCGCTTGGTGGCACCCATCACGTTGGTCGGGTTCACCGCCTTGTCGGTGCTGATCAGCACGAAGCGCTCCGCCCCCGCTTCGGCCGCGGCCTGCGCCGCGTGGTAGGTGCCGAGCGTGTTGTTGCGCAGCGCCGCCCAGGCGTTGCCTTCCTCTTCCATCAGCGGCACGTGCTTGAACGCCGCCGCGTGGAACACCACCTGCGGCCGCCATCGCGTGCAGGTCTGGCGCAGGTGGCCCAGGTCCTTCACGTCGCCGATCAGCCGCACCAGCGGCAGGTCGGCGAAGGCCTCGCTCAGGTCCTGCTCGACGGTGTAGAGGTTGAACTCGCTCAGCTCGTACAGCACCAGCCGCGCCGGCTGGAAGCGCGCCACCTGCCGGCACAGCTCGCTGCCGATGCTGCCGCCGGCGCCGGTGATCAGCACCGTCTTGTCCCGCAGCGTGGCGCCGATGCCGGCTTCGTCGAGCTGCACCGGCTCGCGGCCCAAAAGGTCTTCGGGCTCGATGTCGCGCACCCGGGGGTTGCGGCGATTCGGGTCGGACAGCTCCGCGGCGCTGGGCACCGTCAGCACCGGCAGCCCGGTAGCGGCGGCCAGCTCCAGCGCGCGGCGGCGCTGTGCCGGCGTGGCCGAGGGCATGGCGACCACGATGTGCGTGGCCGCGCCGCGCACGGCCCGGTCGCGCACCGCCTGCAGCGGGCCCAGCACCTGCACGCCGGCGATGCGCGAGTGCAGCTTGGCCGGGTCGTCGTCCAGCAGCCCCAATACCGTCCAGCCCTGTGCGTGGATGCCGGCCAGCAGCCAGCGCGCCGCATCGCCCGCGCCCATCACCAGCGCGCGGCGGATCTCGGTGCTGCCACCGGTGATGCGCGAGCGTGCATGCTCGTACAGCATGCGATAGGCGATGCGCACCACGATCGCACCCATCAGCGTGATCACCGGGTGCAGCGTCAGCACCGCGCGCGGCACCTTGGCCAGACCCAGGCCGATGACCACGGCCGCGCTGACGCAGCCTGCCAGCGCGCAGGCCAGCGTTAACCGCTTCACCTCGCCAAAGCCGCTGAAGCGCCACATGCTCTGCGGCACGCGCAGCAGCGCAAAGGCCGCCAGGTAAGCCACCACCACACCGGTCAGCACCAGGCTGTCGTAGCTGGGCCGCGCCGACAGCCAGCGCTCGAAGCCCAGGCGGAACAGGTAGGTGATGTTCCAGCAGGCCACGATCACCAGCGCATCGGCCAGCAACGACAACGGCTCGCGGTGTGGCCGCAGCCGCGCGAGCAGCAGGTCCAGCCGGTGCCAGGGGCTCGGCGCGCTCACGACCCACTCCCCTGCAGAAGCCGGCGCAGCGTGGCCCACAGCACCGCCAGGTCGGTGCGCAGGCTGGCCTGCTGCGCATAGTCGGCGGCCAGCTGCACCTTGCGGGGCAGGATCACGTCGATGTACTCGCGCTCCGGGTCGGCGGCGCGGGCAAGTTGCGTGGCCTCGTCCAGGAACTCCAGCGCACCCGGGCTGGTGATGCCGGGCCGCGTGGCCAGCGCCTGGGCGCGCAGCCCCTCCGGGTAGTGCGTCACGTACTCGGGCACCTCGGGCCGCGGGCCCACCAGGCTCATCGTGCCTTGCAGCACATCGATCAGCTGCGGCAGCTCGTCGAGGCGGCGTGGCCGCAGCCAGGCGCCGGCGCGGGTGATGCGCGCATCGGCGCCCACCGTCAGCGCACCGCCGCGGCGCGGCGCATCGGCCACCATCGTGCGGAACTTGTGGATGCGAAAGGGCACGCCGTGCCGGCCCACCCGTGTCTGCCGGAAGAACACCGGCCCGGGCGAGTCCAGCTTGATCCAGGCAGCCAGGGCAGCCATCAGCGGCGAGAGCAGCAGCAGCAGCAGCGCCGCCACGGCCAGGTCGAAGGTACGCTTGGCCACTTCACGCCGCCGCCGGCGCGGCCAGCGCCTCGTTCAGCACGTCGATCACGCGCTGCACGTCGGCCGGCTGCATGCGGGTGTAGATCGGCAGGCTGATCAGCCGCTGGTAGGCCTCATCGCTGCGCGGGAAATCGGACTCATGCAGTGCATAGCGCTCGCGCCAGTAGGGGTGCCGGTGCAGCGGGATGTAGTGCACGCTGCAGCCAATGCCGCGCGCGAACAGCGCCTCGATCAGCGCGTCGCGGCCGATGCCGGCGGCGTCGGTCAGGCGCACCGGATACAGGTGCCACGCATGCTGCTCGCCCGGCGGCGGCGCAGCCGGCAACTGCAGCGGCAACCCGGCCAGCCCGGCGTCGTAGGCCTGGGCGATGCGCTGGCGCGTCTGCTGGAAGGCCTGCGCTTTCTTCAGCTGCTGCAAGCCCAGCGCGGCGGCAATATCGCCCAGATTGTACTTGAAGCCCGGCGCCACCACCTCGTAGTACCAGCTGGGCACCTGCGCGGTGTAGCGGTCGAAGGCATCGCGGTTCATGCCGTGCAGCCGCATGATCCGGGCCCGTCGGGCCAGCGTAGCATCCCGCGTGACCAGCATGCCGCCTTCGCCGGTCGTAATGGTCTTGTTGGCATAGAAGCTGAACACCGTGGCATCGCTGTCCAGCGTGCCCACGAGCCGCCCTCCACAGGTGGCGGGCAGCGCATGGGCAGCGTCCTCCACCACCTTCAGGCCATTCCGGCGGGCGATGGCCAGCAGCGCGGGCATGTCGGCCGCCAGCCCACCATAGTGCACGGGGATCAGCGCCTTCGTGCGTGGCGTGATCGCCGCCTGCACCGCCGCCGGGTCGATGTTCAGCGTGGTCGCGTCCACGTCCACCAGCCGCACGTCCGCGCCCAGGTAGCGCACCACCTCGGCCGTGGCGGTAAAGGTGTGCGTGGTCGTGATGACTTCGTCGCCCGGGCCGATGCCCAGACCTTCCAGCGCCAGGTGCAGGCCGGCGGTGGCGGAATTGACGGCCACCGCCTGCAGCGATGCATCGCCCAGGAAGTCGACGAAGGCCTGTTCGAAGCGCGCCGCCTTCGGCCCGGTGGTCACCCAGCCCGAGCGCAGCGTGTCCACCACCTCGGCGATTTCCTCGTCGCCGATGTCGGGCAGGGCAAAGGGCAGGAAGGCAGGCTTCATGGCAGGTTGGCGAGCAGTCTATCGGTCAGCCGCCGTGGCCGGCTTCTGCAGCCAGGCCAGCACATGGGTGCGCAGCAGCGGCAGCGTGTTCACCAGTTCGTACAGGCTGGGGTGCAACCGCACGACCGCGCGGGCCAGCGGCGGGGCCAGCGTCACGCGCCGATGATGCATGCGGGCCTGCGGAAACAGCGCGCGCAGCCGGGCCAGCGGCACGCCGCGCACGTCGGGGTTGCGCGGGTTGTTCACCGTGAAGTCGTAGACCAGCACCGCGCCGCCCGGCTTCAACCAGCCCCACAGCGCATCGGCCAGGCGCCGCTGGTAGGCATCGTCCAGCAGCGAAGACAGCACCGTCGACAGGTAGACGATGTCCATCGAGGACGGCGCGATCGGCGCCTGCAGCGCATCGCCGCCGATCAGTTGCACCGCCTCGGGCAGCACGGCATGGGCCTGCGCCAGCCGTTCCGGCAGCAGCTCGATGCCCACCAAGTGCTGCGGCTGGCAGCCCATGCGAAGCAGCTCCAGCAGGTTGCCGCCGCTGCCGCAGCCCACCTCGACGATGCGCAGCGCGCCCAGGTCGGCCCGCCCGGCCTGGGCGAACAGCGCGCGCATCGCGCGCTGCCGCTCCTGCAGCATGCGCTGCACCTC
>JAFLDH010000179.1 GCA_017302505.1 Burkholderiales bacterium | reverse complement strand
AACCGCCGATGCGTTTGGCACTGGCCAACCCGTCGTTCCGCCGGCTGCTAGCGGTGTACCTGGTGAACGGCATCGCCAGCGCGATCCCGGCCACGCTGGTGCTGTTCTTCATCCGCGACCGGCTGCAGGCGCCGGCCTTCGAGCCGTTGTTCCTGGGCAGCTACTTCCTGGCTGCGGCGCTGTCGATGCCGCTGTGGCTGCGCGCGGTGGCGCGCTTCGGCCTGGCGCGCAGCTGGCTGGCCGGCATGGGGCTGGCCATCGCCAGCTTCTGCTGGGCCGCGCTGCTGGGCGCAGGCGACGTGGCCGCCTTCACCGCCGTGTGCGTGGCCAGCGGCGTGGCGCTGGGCGCCGACCTGGCGCTGCCCGGCGCGCTGCTGGCCGGCGTGATCCGCCGTGCGGGCCACCACGGCCAGGCGGAAGGCATGTACTTCGGCTGGTGGAACTTCGCCACCAAGCTGAACCTGGCGCTGGCCGCGGGCATCGCGCTGCCGCTGCTGGGGCTGATCGGCTATGCGCCGGGCAGCCGCGACCCGCAGGCCCTGCAGGCGCTGACACTGGCCTATTGCGCGCTGCCCTGCCTGTTGAAGCTGGCTGCGGCCGGACTGCTGGCTTTTGTCTGGATGCGCCATCCCGAAGGATCGAAAGAATGAGACGCTGGTTCCTGGCCGCTTCTGCGGCCCTGCTCTTGAGCGCCTGCGCGGCGCCGACGGTCGACGACTACAGGTCAGAGAAGCCGGTGCTCGACCTGAAGACCTACTTCAACGGCCCGCTGATGGCGCACGGCATCTTCACCGACCGCTCGGGCAAGGTGGTTCGCCGCTTCACCGTGCAGATGACCGGCACCTGGCAAGGCAACACCGGCACGCTGGACGAACGCTTCACCTACAGCGACGGCAAGACCGAGCGCCGCGTCTGGACCCTCACCGACCAGGGCAACGGCCGATGGACCGGCCGCGCCGACGACGTGGTGGGCGAGGCCGAGGGCCGCGCCGCCGGCAACGCGCTGAACTGGCGCTACACGCTCAAACTGCCGGTGGACGGCACGGTCTACGAAGTGCAGTTCGACGACTGGATGTACCTGGTGGACGAGCGCGTGATGCTCAACAAGGCGGTGATGAGCAAGTTCGGCATCTACCTCGGCGAGGTCACGCTGGCCTTCACCAAGCCATGATCGGCATGCCATGTCACTGAACCCCCGCATCTCCGACTGGACCGGCCAGGTCGTCTGGCTGGTCGGCGCCTCCACCGGCATCGGCCGGGCCACCGCGTCGCTGCTGCACGAGCGCGGCGCGCGCGTGATCGTCTCGGCGCGCAGTGCCGACATGCTGGACGGCTTCGTGCGCGTGCACCCCGGCAGCCAGGCGCTGCCGTTGGACGTCACCGACCGCGAAAGCCTGGCCGCCGCGGCACAACGCATCGTGGCCGATCAAGGCCGCATCGATCTGGTGGTCTACAGCGCCGGCGTGTTCAAGCCGATGCGCGCCACCGCCTTCGACCTGGACGAGGCGCTGCGCCAGCTGAACATCAACTACGTGGGCGCGCTGAACTTGCTGGCCGCGGTGCTGCCGCAACTGCTGCGGCAGGCCGAGGCCGGCCAGCCCGGCCACCTGAGCCTGGTGTCCAGCGTCACCGGCTACCGCGGCCTGCCCACGGCGCTGGGCTACGGCCCGACCAAGGCGGCGCTGATCAACCTGGCCGAGACGCTGTACCTGGACCTGAACGCCAAGGGCATCGGCGTCTCGGTGGTCAACCCCGGCTACGTGGACACGCCGGCCACCGCGCAGAACGACTACCAGATGCCCGCGCTGATCGGCGCCGACGAGGCCGCCAAGGAAATGGCCCGCGGCTGGGAACGCGGCGAGTTCGAGATCCACTTCCCGAAGCGCTTCACCCGCGCGCTGAAACTGGCCAGCCTGATCGGCGACCGGCTGTACTTCGCTGGCGTGCATCGCGTCACCGGACTGTGAACTCACGCGACCCGCGCGTGCAGCGCATCGTCCAGCGCTTCGAGGCGCTGCAGCCGGCCGACGTGGAAACGCTGGGCGAGATCTACACCGACGACGCCCGCTTCAAGGACCCGTTCAACGAGGTTCAGGGCGTGGCGGCGATCCGGCAGATCTTCCGCCACATGTTCGTGTCGCTGGACGGCCCGCGCTTCGTGATCCGCGATGTGGTGGTCGACGGCGACCAGTGCTTCCTGAGCTGGGACTTCCTGTTCCGCATGCGCCGCTTCCGCCAGGACGAGCAATGCATCCGCGGCGGCACGCACCTGCGGCTGGCGGCCGATGGCCGCATTGCCGAACACCGCGACTACTGGGACGCGGCGGAGGAGTTGTACGAGAAGCTGCCGGCCATCGGTGCGCTGATGCGCTGGCTGAAGCGCCGCGCCAACAGCTGAGTTCACCGTGCTTTCACGGAGGGTTGACGGCGCGGTGGGAGCCAACAATCTGCGCCGACCGACTTCCAGCCCCAGGAGCCGCCGATGCCCGCATGGCAAGTGCAAGGCCCGACCCGCGGCAGCGCGAGGTCGTGGCGCGACCAGTACCCCGAACTGCGCGAGCAGGTCGAACGCATCACCGCGCCGCGCGGCCGCGGCATCGCCTGGGAAGGCACCGAGATCTGGGCCTGGCGTGACCGGCCGGCGCACATCGCGCAACTGCTGGCCGCCAACGTGGCGCGCTGGCCCGAGCGCGAGGCCTATGTCTTCCACCCGGGCGGCCAGCGCCTGACCTGGGCGCAGGTGGGCGCGCAGGTGCAGCGCGCCGCTGCCTGGCTGGCCCATGAGCATGGCCTGCGCCAGGGCGACCGGCTGGCGCTGCTGACGCTGGGCTGCCCGGAGTACGTGATCGCCTACCTGGCCGCGGTGTCGCTGGGCGCGATTGCCGTGCCGGTGAACCTGGGCCTCACCGCCGACGGCCTGGTGGCGCAGATAGACAAGGTGCAGGCGAAGCTGGTGGTGGTGTCGGCCGAGGTCTGGGCCGGCAAGCTGGCCGCGGTGCGCGAGCGGCTGCCCAGCGTGCAAGCGCTGTTCATGACCGGCGATGCGCCAGCGCCGGGCACGCTTCCCTTCGCCACGCTGCTGCGCGAAGGCGCCGCGCCGCCGCCGGCGGTGGCCATCGACGAATGGGACGTGTGCGCGATCTCGTTCACCTCGGGCACCACCGGCGTGCCCAAGGGCACGATGGCCATGCACCTGAACGCGCTGGGCTGCGCGCGCAACATCGTGGTGGCCGCGCGCGGCCTGGACGAGCACGACGTCAACATCTGCATGCCGCCGCTGTACCACAACACCGCGGTCTACACCGACTTCATGCCTGCGCTGCTGACCGGCGGCAAGTGCGTGGTGATGAGCAGCTTCGCGCCGCTGGAGGCGATCGAGCTGGTCGAGCGCGAGCGCGCCACCTGGGCGGTGGCCGCGCCGATCATGCTGTGGATGATGATGAACCACCCGGATTTCGCCAGGCACGACTGCCGCACGCTGAAGAAGATCCTGTTCGGCGGCCACGCGGCGTCCGAGACCTTCATCAACCAGCTGAAGGCCAGCTTCGACCCGGTGGCGATGGTCAACGGCGGCAGCGTGTCCGAAAGCACGGCGCTGGGCTTCGCGTTGCCCACCGAGGACGCCATCCGCAAGATCACCAGCTGCGGCCTGGCCACCGCCATCTGCGACATCGCGATCTTCGACGACGATGGCAACGAAGTGTCCACGCCCAACGTCATCGGCGAAGTGGCCTACCGTGGCCAGCAGACCAATGCCGGCTACTGGGACGAGCCGGGCAAGACGGCCGAGGTGTTCCGCAAGGACGGCTTCGTGCTCAGCGGCGACTGGGCCAGGATCGACGAGGAGGGCTACCTCTGGCTGCTGGACCGCAAGAAGGACATGGTGGTGCGCGGCGGCCAGAACGTCTACTGCATCGAGGTGGAGAACAAGCTGTTCCTGCACCCGGCGGTGCTGCGCGCCGCGGTGGTGGGCGTGCCCGACCATCTTTTCAGCGAGCGGCTGAAGGCGGTGCTGGTGCTCAAGCCGGGCATGACGCTCACGCCGCAGCAGGTGCGCGAGCACTGCGCCGCGCTGCTGGCGCCCTACGAGGTGCCCGAGTACGTGGTCTTCGCCCAGGCGCTGCCCACCAACGCGGCGGGCAAGACGCTGAAGCCGCCGCTGGTGGACTTCTGGGGCGACGGCGTCGAAGGCGCCGCGGCGCGGCTGCAGGCCTATGCCGCCAGCCTGCCCGAGGCGCTGCTCGACCGGCCGCAGTTCAAGCTGGGCGGCGAGGCACTGACGCCGCGCGCCGCGCTGCAGGCCGTGCAGACTGGCGTTGCGCAGGGCCAACGGCTGCTGCAGGCCATCGAAGCCGGCGGTCTGGTGGCACTGCTGAAGCCGGACGAGGCGCGGTTCAAGGCATGAGCGCGCGCCTTCAGTTGTAGTGCGGGGGCGTCGGTCCTCGCCCCTGCCGCTGCACGGGCGAGTAACGCCATTCCCCGGGCAAGCTGTCACGCAAACACCAGACGAGATAGTCATGCACCAGAGTGTGTGCACCCAATGCCGACTGCCAGCGTCGGATCGCTTCGGCGTGGGTCGACTGGCTGGCCTCATCCAGACAGGTCGAGGTTGCGAGTGCGTACGCCGCAAGCGCAGGAAGCGGCGGCCAGCGGTACGCCTTGACGTTGGCTCCCATGATCGTTCGCATTGAATCCGGCATGGGCAAGCGAGCCAGCCAGTTGTCCATCGTCGTGGAGTCCGTCGCAGCGTCGCGTTGGTCGTGCCCCGCCACTTCGCGAGCAAACTCGTCACTGAGCAGCGCAAAGGCGGCGACAAAGGAACGTGGCGATTCCCTCTCTAGTTTGTCAAGGCGTGCCCGTTCGCGGGCTTGCTCTTCTGCCAGCTTCCTGGCTTCGCGTTCCGCCTTGATCTGCGGCCAATCCGGTGCGGCCTGCTCGGCTTGGTTCACCGTGAAGTTACGTTCGTCGCCGGCTTCGGCCAACTGGAGTTGGAAGCGCAACATGTCGATCAGTGGGCGCTCCTTGTCAAGTTCGTTGGACAGGGTCAACGCGCGCCGAACTGCCTCGGCCGCCTGGGCCAATCGACCCGCGCGCCGCCACATGTCGGCAATCTGCGCAAGCCGCAAGCCGGTAGCTCGGATGTTCCTTGGATGAGTGGCCAAGTCCCGCTCAAGGTGCTGCGCGGCGACGATGCGCAGTTCACGGGCGGCCTCCGTGTACCTAAAGTCATCGCAGGCCCAGGCCGCATGCAGCGCGATCAGGCCTGCATTCTCCAGACTGCCCGCTCGCGCTAGCACAAGGGCATGGCATGCCAGCCACAGTGCCGCCACGGGCAAGTCCTGTCGCTTCGCGAGCGATTCGTACTCGGCACTCTTCAGGGTCTGGCGTGCCATCGCGGGCAAGGGTGCTTCCAGGTGAACCGCGCAGTAGCCGCATCCCTCGCAACGGTCGGCATTGGCCACCAGGGCGCCTCTCCCGTAGCCGTTGGGCCTCAAGTCCAGATCCGGCGAGCCACTGGCTCCAGTGCTCATCACGCGGGAAACGCTCTGCAGATGACCACAGGCAGCGCATTGCACAACAGATCGCTCGTAGGTCGTCATCTGCTCTCGCGGTGTGCCAAGGCTTCCGGTCGAGGTTTCTGATGCCGGGTGCGCGGCGGCGGGCTGGCCAGTTGGGTTTACCGATGATGGTATCGGCGCATGTTGCTTCATGACAAGCCGTCCGTGCACCTAACCCTCACCTAACCCAACGCTAACCGAGCGCTAACCGCGCGTTCCTAAGCTGCACGGCATGCGGAATGTCCCGCGACGAGCCGAAACAGGAACGCCATGAAGACCAAACCCCTGACCACCGCCCTGATCGCCGCCGGCGTGCTGGCCGTCGGCACGGCCGGTGCCTTCACCCTGCGCCCCGACCTGCTGGACAAGGCCAAGGCCGGCCTGCAGCCGGTGGCACAGACTAGCGCAGCCGATGTGCAGGTGGCCGCGCTGACCCCCACCGCCGCCCCCGCGCCCGTGCCGATGATCGCAGGCAACGGCCAGGTGCCCAACTACCGCGCGATCGTCGAGCGCTTCGGCCCGGCCGTGGTCGGCATCACCGTGGCCGGCACGCAGAAGGCCGACGGCCCCGCGCAAGGCGGCGGCCGCGGCCTGCCGCCGGGCATGGAGGACGACCCCTTCTTCCAATTCTTCAAGGGCATCCCGGGCTTCGGCCAGGGCGGCCCGCGCGGTGGCCAGGGCGGCCAGCCGCAGCAGCCGTTCCGCGGCCAGGGCTCGGGCTTCATCATCAGCGACGACGGCCTGATCCTGACCAACGCGCACGTGGTGCGCGACGCCAAGGACGTGACCGTCAAGCTCAGCGACCGCCGCGAATACACCGCCAAGGTGCTGGGCAGCGACCCGGTCACCGACGTGGCGGTGCTGCGCATCGACGCCAAGGGCCTGCCGATGGTGCGCCTGGGCGACCCCCGGCAGCTGGGCGTCGGCGACCCGGTGCTGGCCATCGGCGCGCCCTTCGGTTTCGAGCAGACGGCGACCCAGGGCATCGTCAGCGCCAAGGGCCGCTCGCTGCCCGGCGACGCGGTGGTGCCCTTCATCCAGACCGACGCGGCGGTGAACCCCGGCAACTCCGGCGGCCCGCTGTTCAACGGCAATGGCGAGGTGGTCGGCATCAACGCGCAGATCTACTCGCACACTGGCGGCTACCAGGGCCTGGCCTTCGCGATCCCGATCGACGTGGCGCTGAAGATCAAGGACCAGATCGTCGCCACCGGCAAGGCCAGCCACGGCCGCCTGGGCGTGACCGTGCAGGACCTGAACCAGCCGCTGGCCGAAAGCTTCGGCCTGAAGCGGCCCGATGGCGCGCTGGTCTCGCAGGTGGCGCCGGGCAGTGCCGCCGCATCCGCCGGCCTGAAGCCGGGTGACGTGATCACCCATGTCAACGGCGAGGCGCTGGCCCGCTCGGGTTCGCTGTCCAGCGTGATCGGCATGTCCAAGCCGGGCGAGACGGTCAAGTTGAGCGTCTGGCGCGACCAGAAGGCGATGGACATCGAAGCCAAGCTGGGCGGCGCCACGCCGGCTGACGAGGCCGTGGCCGACGCCGGCGACGCCGCCGCACAGGGCCCGCGCCTGGGCCTGTCGCTGCGAGCGCTGCAGCCGCAGGAAAAGCAGCAGGCCAAGCTCGACGGCGGCATGGTGGTCGAGCAGGTCACCGGCCCGGCCGAGCGCGCCGGCATCGAGCGCGGCGACGTGCTGCTGGCCATCAACGGCAAGCCGGTGAACTCGATCGAGCAGGTGCGCGGCGTGCTGAAGACCCAGCCCAAGAGCGTGGCGCTGCTGGTGCAGCGCCAGGGCCAGCAGATCTTCGTGCCGGTGCCGCTGGGCTGATACGCGGGCGCATGCCCTGAGCACAAGGCCGTGCAGTGCTCGGCCTTCATGCAAGAAACAAGGCCGTGCAGTGCTCGGCCTTCATGCAAGAAACAAGGCCGTGCAGTGCTCGGCCTTCATGCAAGAAACAAGGCCGTGCAGTGCTCGGCCTTGTGCATTGGGCCGTAGCATGCGGCTCCCCTCGCCACCGGGAGCGTGCCCATGGTCCGCCACTTCGATCACGTCACCATCGCCGTTGCCGACGTCGATGCGGCGATCGCCTTCTTCGCCTTGCTCGGTTTCGACTGCGACAAGCGCGTGGTCATCGAAGGCGAGGTCTTCGCCAGCTACATGGGCGTGCCCGGCATCGTGGCCGAGCATGTGACGCTGGTGCTGCGCGACGCCACGCCGCGTTTGGAAGTGCAGCTGCTGGGCTACCGCCAGCCGCCGCCGGGGGCCGACGCTATGGCCGGCCGCCTGGACCGGCTGGGCTTCAACCACATCTGCTTCGACGTGGCCGACCTGGACGCCGAGGTGCGCCGCCTCACCGCCGCCGGTGTGCAGCTGCGCACCGAGGTGCTGCGCTTCCACGGCCGCAAGCTGGTGTTCCTGCGCGGGCCTGGCGAGGTGGTGATCGAGCTGTCCGAGCGCAGCGCCGACGTGCCCTGAACAGAGGCTTCCCGGGGCCGGGCGTGCCGGCCCGCCATACTGCGGGCCCATGAAGCCCCTGACGACCCGATTCCCCCGCGCTCTGGCCGCGGCAGCGCTGGCCCTGCCGCTGCAGGCGACCGCCCAGCCCACGGCCGACGGCTGGACAGTCTCGCCGGCCTATGGCCGCATCGGCTACGAGACCATCACCCTGCCCGGCGACGAGAAGATGGGCCTGGTGGGCCTGAGCTACCTGGTGCAGCCCATGGATGGCCTGTGCGTGGGCCCGGCCGTCTACGGCGCGGCCAGCGGGCAGCGCGGCGGTTTCTTCACCATCGGCGCGGAGGCGGCACTGTGCACACGCCTCTACGGCCCGCTGAACGTGGTGGCCGGCCTGTATGCCGGCGGCGGCGGCGGCGCGGCCGCGCCCGTGGGCGGGGGCCTGATGCTGCGGCCGCATGTCGACCTGCTGTGGGACTTCGGCCCCTTGCGCGCGGGCGTGTCCTGGTCACAGGTGTGGTTCCCCAATGGCGACATTCGCAGCGACCAGTTCGGCCTGGTGGTCGACGTGCCGATGGCTTTCGGCCACGGCGGCACCGGTGCCGGCGGGCTGTCCGGCTGGAGCGGCGGGCGCAGCAGCATGGGCTTCGATCGCTTCCTCGCGGTGGCCGGGGTCTACGCGCCGCGGGGCAATGCGCTGGGCACCAGCGGCGCGCCGCTGCCCTCGCACATCGGCTACGTGGGCGCGCGCGCCGAAGCGCTGCTGGCCCCGCAGCTGTACATCGGCCTGGAAGCCAACGGCGCGGCCAGCGGTGGCGTCGACGGCTATGCCGAGATCCTGGGCACGGTGGGGGCCGAGTTCAAGCTGGGCGACAGCGGCATCACGCTGGGCGGCCGGCTGGCCTTGGGCATGGGCGGCGGAGGCGACATGCCGATGGGCGGCGGCCTGCTGAGCAAGGCCGCGCTGGACCTGGCCGTGCCGCTGACGCGTGAACTGGGCCTGGGCCTGGAAGCCGGCTGGGCCTACGCGCCGCAGGGCGACTTCTCGGCGCCCTTCGCGTCGCTGGCGCTGCGCTGGTCGCTCGACCCAGTGCCGGGTGCGCCGGCGGTGCCGGTGCGCCAGGAATGGTCCGCCGGCGCCGAGATCTTCTTCGACGCGGCCCGCAAGGACGGCAGCTCGCGCGACATGCAGAGCGTGACGTTCAAGTACAGCCGATTCGTCGGCGACACCTTCTACGTCAGCGGCCAGGTGCAGAGCGCCTACCAGGGCGGCGCGGGCGCCTTCTCGGTGGGCCTGTTCGGCGTGGGCGCGCAGTGGCGCAGCGGCCCGTGGCTGGCCGGCGCCGAGATGCTGGCCGGCGCGGCCGGCGGGGGCGGTGTCGACACCGGCAGCGGCGCCGTCGTCAAGCCGATGGGCTACGTGGGCGTG
>JAFLDH010000178.1 GCA_017302505.1 Burkholderiales bacterium | reverse complement strand
GCGTCGAGCGCCCGGCCGCCGCGCCGGCCTTTGGCGCCGGGCCGTCCAGCGCCGGCCAGGGCACGGGGCTGCGCACCGGCCAGGCGGTGTTCCACAGCAAGTTTGGCGAAGGCGTGGTGCTGACGCTGGAAGGCCGCGGCGCCGATGCCCGGGCGCAGATCAACTTCGGCCGCCACGGCACCAAGTGGCTGGCGCTGGGCATTGCCAAGCTGACGCCGATCGACTGAATCAGCACGTCTGGTGTGATCTGCGCCAAGGCGCGTTGATGTGGGCTCCCCCGAGCCCCCTCCGAGAGGGGGCTCCAGCATGGCCGACGGGCCCGGCATTACGGCCGGCGCGCGCCCCCTGCGCGTGTCTGGCGAATGCCAGTTTCGCCTGACTGTCGGCCGCGAGGCCGACTCGTCTAACGAACTGGAGCCCCCTCTCGGAGGGGGCTCGGGGGAGCGGTGTGTAGCGCCCGAGGGCAGACGCCCGGTTCCGCGGCATCGGCCGCGAACCGGTATCAGGCGGGCTCGAGCTGTGTCCCGCCGGCCGGGCTGAAGCAGCCCTCGTAGGTGGGCAGCAGCGATACGTAGAACACGGTGGAGAACACCAGCCCGGCCGGCATCGCGATCAGCCCGGCCATCTGCCGTGCGCCCAGCAGTGCGAACAGCAGGCCCACCACGGTGCCGAAGAGTGCGATCACGCCCACCCAGGCCAGCGAATACATCAGGAAGGCGCCCTTGCATCGCCACACCGCCAGCGTGCTGGAGAACAGCGCCTGGGGCACGCCCTGGCCCTGCCAGTAGACCAGCGCCGGCGCGTGCCAGAAGGGCACCGACAGGCAGGCCGCCAGGCCAAAGCGGGTGAACAGGCCCCAGGCCAGCTTCGGGTCGGCCAGCAGGGCTTCGATCTCTGCGCTGCTGCCCTCGTCGCCTTGGGCCATCAGGCGCTGCAGCTGCTCGAAACTGCCGCCGTCGATCCATTCGCTGATGCTCATGATCAGCAGGGTGCACAGCGCATACAGGCCGCACAGCGACAGCAGCAGGTTGCGGCGCTGGCGCCCCGCGCGCAGCGGCTCGATGAACAGCCCTGGATGCACCGGCAGGTCGTCGCGCGCCGCGCGGCTGCCGAGCATGAAGCCCAGGCTCAGCAGCGGCAGCGCCATCAGCATGACCACGCCGCCCACCACCGGCACCAGCGTGGCCAGCAGCGCGCACAGCAGAAAGGCCACGAACATGGCGGTGAAGGGCAGCGGGCGCTTGACGTAAAGGCGGAATGCATCGCGCATCCACTGCACGCCTTCCATCGGCGCGGCCTGTCGGATCGAAAGTGCCATGGGCGGTCAATTCAGGGTTGGGGGTGCCAGGGCCGTTCGATGCGTTCGCGCAGCACCCGTTCCAGTGGCGACGGGTCCTTGGCCTGCAGCAGCGCGGCCTCGCGCGGCAGGTGCCAGTCCCACAGGCGAGACAGCCAGAAGCGGAAGGCCGCGGCGCGCAGCAGCGCCGGCAGCAGCCGGCGCTCGCCGCCGTCCAGCGGGCGCACCTGGGCGTAGGCGGCACAGAAGGCAGCGGCCTGCTCCTCGATCAGCCGGCCGCTGGCCAGGTCGGTGCACCAGTCGTTCAGGCACACCGCGACATCGAACAGCAGGCAGTCGATGCCGGCGAAGAAGAAGTCGAACAGGCCGCTCAGCCGGTCTTCGCCGCCAGCCTCGGCGAAGGCCACGTTGTCGCGGAACAGGTCGGCATGGATCGGCCCGCGCGGCAGCGCGCGCGCCGCGGCCGAGGCGGCCAGTTGCTGCTGGAAGGCCAGCTCGTCGCGCAGCAGCGCCGCCTGCGGTGCATCGACAAAGGGCAGCACCACCGGCACCGTCTCGGCCCACCAGGCCAGCCCACGCAGGTGTGGCTGCTGCAGCGGGAAGTCGGCGCCAGCCAGGTGCATGCGCGCCAGCATCGCGCCCACCTGGGCGATGTGAGCCAGGTCGGGTGCCAGCACATGGCGGCCGGGCAGCCGGTTGGCCAGCGACGCCGGGCGGCCGTTCAGCCCATGCACCAGCCGGCCCTCGGCATCGGCTCGCGGCTCGGGCACCGGCAGGCCGTGGCGCGCCAGGTGGCGCATGAACTGCAGATAGAACGGCAGCTGGTCGGCGTCGAGGCGCTCGAACAGCGTCAGCACCCATTCGCCCTGGTCGGTGCCCACGAAGTAGTTGGTGTTCTCGATGCCGGCCTGGATGCCCAGAAGCGACTGCAGCCGCCCGCAACCCAGGCGCTGCACGAAGTCGGCGGCCTGGGCCTCGCTGACGGGGGTATATACGGCCATGCGCTGCCCTGGCTCAGGTGGCCGCCGCCGGGACGTACCCGGTTGCTGTCAGAACGCGAACAGCTGCCACAGCGCGCGGCCGTCGGAGCGGCGGTCCTGCGTGGCGTCGCGGCCGTCGCTGGTGCTGCCGATCTCGTAGGCCGGCGCGCCTGCCAGCTTGGGTTGCACGGTCACCTTGCGCGTCACGCCGCGCACGCGCAGTTCATCGATGCGCACCAGATCGTCCTCGCTGACCAGGCGGCGAACCTGCGGCTCGCCGCCGCGCTGCGGCACGGGGGTGGGGTCGCGTTCGACCCGCGCCGCAGGTGCCGTGGCTGCTGCGGGAGCCTGTGCCAGACAAGGCAGGCTCAGGCAGGTCAGCACGGCGGCCAGAACGGTCTTCATGCCGCGATTCTAGGCGGCCCGGTCGATCAGTTTCGCCAGCCCTCGGCCCATGCCCTGCAGCGCACGGGCCAGCGCGGCCGCGTCCAGGTCCAGCGGCTGCAATCGGGCGGCATCCACCAGCAGCACGTTGCCCGACCAGGCATCGGGCGAGCCCGGCACGAACACCACGGCCCGGCCGTCGGCCAGCCGCTCGATGTCGTAGCCGATCTGCTGCTGGTCGTCGAAGCTCAGCAGCACCGGGCGCAACAGCTGATGGCCGATGGCGCCGTGCAGGTTCTGCGACATCGCCTTGATGACGTGGTAGCGCGGGTAGACGGTGGTCAGCTTGTCCTCGAAGCTGGTGGACAGCCGGCGGCCCACGGCCGCGCGCGCCAGCACGCCGGCGCCGTAGCACAGCCCAATCAGCAGCAGCACCGCCGCCACCGTGGCCAGCGTGAGGCCGAACACATGCCCGTCGGGAAGCTTCTGCACCAGCGGCGTCACCGCCTGCACGGCAATCTGCAGCGCATGGCCGACGACCGCCAGCACCACGATCATCGGCAACAGGAAGACCACGCCGCCGATCAGCGTGGTGGTCAGCGGGCGCAGGCGGGCCTGGGACATGGCGAGCTTCCTCGGGCAAGGGGTGCGCGAGCTTACCCGGCTGCCGGACAATGGCCCCATGGACACCCCGACCCTGCTGCTGGTGGATGGCTCCAGCTACCTGTACCGCGCCTACCACGCGCTGCCCGACCTGCGCTCGCCGGACGGCTTTCCCACCGGCGCGATCCACGGCTTCATCGCCATGATGAAGTGGCTGCGCACCCAGGTGGGTGCCGGCCATGCGGCCTGCGTGTTCGACGCCTCGGGGCCCACCTTCCGCGACGACTGGTATGCCGAGTACAAGGCCCAGCGCGCGCCGATGCCCGAAGACCTGCGCGCCCAGATCGGCCCCATCCACGAGGCCGTGCGCCTGCTCGGCTGGCCGGTGCTGGAGGTGCCCGGCATCGAGGCCGACGACGCCATCGGCACGCTGGCCCGGCTGGGCGAAGCCAGCGGCCACCGCGTGCTGATCTCCACCGGCGACAAGGACCTGGCGCAGTTGGTCACCGCGCAGGTGACGCTGATGAACACCATGGCCAAGCCGCCCGAGACGCTGGACGTGGCCGGCGTGATGGCCAAGTTCGGTGTGCCGCCGACGGCCATCGTCGACTACCTGACGCTGATGGGCGACAGCGTGGACAACGTGCCCGGCGTCGACAAGGTGGGCCCGAAGACCGCCGCCAAGTGGATCGCCGAGTACGGCAACCTGGACGGCGTGATCGCCGCCGCGCCGCAGATCAAGGGCGCGGTGGGCGAGAACCTGCGCCGCGCGCTGGACTGGCTGCCCACCGGCCGCAAGCTGGTGACGGTGCGCACCGATTGCGACCTGAGCGGCCACGTGCCCGGCTGGCCGGGGCTGGAGGCGCTGGCGCTGCGCGAGGTGGACCGGCCCGGGCTGCTGGACTTCTACGGCCGCTACGGCTTCCGCACCTTCCGCAAGGAGCTCGAAGACGCGCTGGCCGCCGACGGCTCGGCCACACCTGCCCCGGTGGCCGCCGCCGTGCTGCCGCGCGAGTACGAGACAGTGCTCGACTGGCCGCGCTTCGAACACTGGCTGCAGCAGCTGCAGGCCGCGCCGCTGGTGGCGCTGGACACCGAGACCGATTCGCTGGACGGCCTGCGCGCGCAGATCGTCGGCCTGTCCTTCGCCACGCAGCCCGGCGTGGCCGCCTACGTGCCGCTGGGCCATGACTATCCCGATGCGCCCGCGCAGCTGCCGCGCGACGAGGTGCTGCAGCGGCTGCGGCCCTGGCTGGAGGATGCCGCCGCCGCCAAGCTGGGGCAGAACATCAAGTACGACCTGCATGTGTTCGCCAACCACGGCATCGCCGTGCACGGCTATGTGCACGACACGCTGCTGCAGAGCTACGTGCTCGAAGCGCACAAGCCGCACGGTCTGGAAAGCCTGGCCGAGCGCCACCTGGGCCGCAAGGGGCTGAGCTACGAGGACCTGTGCGGCAAGGGCGCGCACCAGATCCCCTTCGCCCAGGTGGACGTGGACAAGGCGGCCGAGTATTCCGGCGAGGACAGCGAGATGGCGCTGCAGGTGCACCAGACGCTGTGGCCGCAGCTGCAGGCTTCAGCCGGCCTGCGCTTCGTCTACGAGAAGATCGAGATGCCCACCTGCACGGTGCTGCAGCGCATCGAGCGCCACGGCGTGCTGATCGACGTGCAGCAGCTGGCCCAGCAGAGCAAGGACCTGGGCGAGCGCCTGGTCGCGCTGGAGCAATCGGCCTACGCGCTGGCCGGACAGCCCTTCAACCTGGGCAGCCCCAAGCAGATCGGCGAGATCCTGTTCGGCAAGCTCGGCCTGCCGGTGGTCAAGAAGACCGCCAGCGGCGCGCCCAGCACCGACGAGGAGGTGCTGGAGAAGCTGGCCGAGGACCACCCGCTACCCAAGGCCATGCTCGAGCACCGCAGCCTGGCCAAGCTGAAGGGCACCTACACCGACAAGCTGCCGCTGATGGTGAACCCCGGCACCGGCCGCGTGCACACCACCTATGCGCAGGCGGTGGCCATCACCGGCCGGCTGTCCAGCAACGACCCGAACCTGCAGAACATCCCGATCCGCACGGCCGAGGGCCGGCGCGTGCGCGAGGCCTTCGTCGCCCCGCCGGGCCACGTGATCATGTCGGCCGACTACTCGCAGATCGAGCTGCGGCTGATGGCCCACATCAGCGGCGACGAAGGCATGCGTGCGGCCTTCGCCGCCGGGGAGGACATCCACCGCGCCACCGCGGCCGAGGTCTTCGGCCTGCCGCTGGCCGAGGTGGGCCCCGAGCAGCGGCGCTATGCCAAGACCATCAACTTCGGGCTGATCTACGGCATGGGCGCCTTCGGCCTGGCGCAGGCCCTGGGCATCGAGCAGAAGGCCGCGCGCGACTACATCGACCGCTACTTCGCCCGCTTTGCCGGCGTGCGCCGCTGGATGGACGAGACCAAGGCGCAGGCGGCCGAGCGCGGCTACGTCGAGACATTGTTCGGCCGGCGCATCCACCTGCCCGAGATCCGCGGCGGCAACGGCCCGCGGCGCAGCGCCGCCGAACGCCAGGCCATCAACGCGCCGATGCAGGGCACCGCGGCCGATCTCGTCAAGCTGGCGATGATCGCGGTGCAGCAGGTGCTGGACGCCGAACAGCGCGCCACGCGCATGGTGATGCAGGTGCATGACGAGCTGGTCTTCGAGGTGCCCGAGGCCGAGCTGGCCTGGGCCCGCGAGGCGGTGCCGCGGCTGATGGCTGGCGTGGCCACGCTGTCGGTGCCGCTGCTGGCCGAGGTGGGCGTGGGCAGCAACTGGGACGAGGCCCACTGAGCCCCTTGCCTAGAGGCATCGCTCTAGCGAAAGTGCCGGAATTGGGGTGCCTTCCCTACGGCTCGTGGGCACAGTGACGTCATCCACTTCCAACCCAGGAGCACACCTTGAGCAAGAACCTGTCCACCGTCGCCACCGCCGTGATCGAGTCCTACGGCAACACCGCGCGCAACGTCATCCAGGCCTACCGCGTCGGCGGCGAGCGCGTGATCGGCTTCGTCGACCAGCGCTTCGAGGCGGCCGTGAACACCGGCGCCGCGCGCCTGAGCGACGAACTGCGCAGCAACCTGATCGATGCCGAGAAGCGCCTGAGCGGCTATTACAGCAAGGGCCTGGAGTTCGGCACCGAGCGTGCCGAGACGGCCGTGAGCACCGTGGTCGACTTGGCCGCCAAGGGCGTCGAAGTCGTCGCCGCCAACGCCGAGCGCTTCGACCAGGCCACCAAGCTGGGCGCGCTGGACATGCTGAACCGCGTCGCGCTGCCGGCGGCCACCGCCGTCAGCCAGGTGGTGGTGCGCATCGAAGAAGGCTCCAGCGAGCTGAAGAAGCGCGTGGCCGGCAAGCCGGCGGCCGTGAAGGCCGTGGTGAAGAAGGCCAAGGCGGTGCGCAAGGCCGCTGCCAAGACCACCGCCAAGACCGCCAAGAAGGCCACCGCCACCAAGAAGGCGGTCGTGCGCAAGGCCACTGGCGTGGCCCGCAAGGCCCGCGCCAGCGTGGCCCAGGCCGCGGCCTGAGCCAACAACGGCCCCGCAACGGCCGCCGCAGCCCGCGGCGGCCGTCATGAGCCGGTCGCGTGATCGTCACAGGACTGTCACACGGCCGGCTTAAGCTCGTCTGCGAGGCGCATGCCGACCCCGGGAAGGGCCCGTGGGTGCCCGTGGTGCCCACCCTAAAATCGGGATGATGAGCGAAGACCGTAGTGCCGGCGCCACCCCGGCGGCCGGGGTGCCGGCCGCTGGCGCGGTGCTGCAGCTGCTCAACCGCGAGAGCGCCATCCTTGGCTTCAACCGCCGGGTGCTGGCCCAGGCGCGCCGGGGCGACGTGCCGCTGCTGGAGCGGCTGCGCTACATCACGATCGTCTCGTCCAACCTGGACGAGTTCTTCGAGGTGCGCTTCGCCGACTATGTGGAGGCCTCGCGCACGCCGCGCACCGGCGTCACCGCGGCCGACGTGCGCGCGCTGTCGGCCGAGGCCCATGCGCTGATCGACGAACAGTACCGCGTCTTCAACGAAGAGGTGGTGCCGGCGCTGCAGAGCCGCGGGCTCACCGTGCTGAGCCATGCCGAGCGCAACCCGGCGCAGCGCGAATGGGTGGCGCGCTTCTTCGAGCAGCAGGTGCGTCCGCTGCTGATGCCGGTGGGGCTGGACCCCTCGCACCCCTTCCCGCAGGTGGCCAACAAGTCGCTGAACTTCATCTGCCGTCTGGAAGGCCGCGATGCCTTCGGCCGCGAGAACCTGATCGCCATCATCAAGGTGCCGCGCGCGCTGCCGCGCGTCATCCGCCTGCCCGAGGCGCTGAGCGGCGGCAAGCAAGCCTACGTGCTGCTGACCAGCGTGATCCGTGCGCACCTGGGCGAGCTGTTCCCGGGCCGCAAGGCCGAGTCCTTCTCGCAGTTCCGCGTGACGCGCGACTCGGACCTGGACGTCGACGAGGACGAGGTCACCAACCTGCGCCAGGCGCTGCGCACCGGGCTGTCCACGCGGCACTATGGCCAGGCGATCCGGCTGGAGGTGGTGGCCACCTGCCCGGAAGAGCTGGCGCAGTTCCTGCTGACGCAGTTCGGCCTGCCGCAGGACGCGCTGTACCGCGTCAATGGCAATGTCAACCTGGGCCGGCTGACACAGCTGATCGACCAGGCGGTGGCCGACGAGCTGCGCTTCCCGCCCTTCGAGCCGGCCTGGCCGAAGGCGCTGCTGGCACCGGGCCGCACGATGTTCGACACGCTGCGCCAGGGCGACGTGCTGCTGCACCACCCCTTCGAGAGCTTCGAGCCGGTGGTGCAGTTCCTGCGCGACGCCGTGCACGACCCCGATGTGCTGGCCATCAAGCAGACCATCTACCGCACCGGCGCGCAGTCGGTGCTGATGGAGCTGCTGATCGAGGCAGCGCGCCGCGGCAAGGAAGTGATGTGCGTGGTGGAGCTGAAGGCCCGCTTCGACGAAGAAGCCAACATCAACTGGGCCGAGCGGCTGGAGGCCGTGGGCGCGCAGGTGGTGTACGGCATCGTCGGCCTGAAGACGCATGCCAAGCTGCTGCTGGTGACGCGGCGCGAGGGCAAGAAGTTGCAGCGCTACGTGCACCTGTCCACCGGCAACTACAACCCGCGCACCGCCCGGCTGTACACCGACGTTGGCTTTCTCACCGCCGACCCGGGCCTCACGCAGGATGCCGATGCGGTGTTCCTGCAACTGGCCAGCCAGGTCAAGCTGAAGGCGCCGCGCCACCTGGTGACCGCACCCTTCGGCCTGCACCGGCGGCTGCTGGCGCATATCCACCAGGTGGGCCAGGCCGCGGCGGCCGGCCGGCCGGCGCGCATCGTCGCGAAGCTGAACGCGCTGACCGATCCGGCGCTGATCCACGCGCTGGTGGCCGCCAACCAGGCCGGCGCGCAGATCGACCTGATCGTGCGTGGCGCCTGCATGCTGCCGCCCGGCGTGGCCGGGCTGACCGAGCGCATCCGCGTGCGCTCGGTGGTCGGCCGCTTCCTCGAGCACACGCGGGTGCTGTACTTCCGCTGGGGCGAGAGCGAAGACGACGAGGTGCTGTACCTGAGCAGTGCCGACTGGATGACGCGCAACATGCTGGGCCGCATCGAGCTGGCCTGGCCGGTGCGCGACGCCGCACTGCGCCAGCGCGTGATCGACGAGTGCCTGGTACCCTATCTGCATGACACGCTGGATGCCTGGACCCAGCGGCCCGACGGACAGTACCGCCGGGTGGCCGAACAAGGCATCAGCGCGCAACAGGCACTGATGCGCCGCTATGCGGCCGACAAGGAATAGACGATGGACCTGATCCTGTGGCGCCATGCCGACGCCGGCGAGCCGCTCGAAGACCCGTTGGCCGACCTGCAGCGCAAGCTGTCCGGCAAGGGCGAGAAGCAGGCCGCGCGCATGGCCGACTGGCTGAATCGTTTCCTGCCCGAGAGCACCCGGGTGCTGGTCAGCCCGGCGCTGCGCTGCCAGCAGACTGCCCAGGCGCTGGGCCGCAAGTTCCAGACGCGCGAGGCGCTGGGCCCGGGCGGCAGCGTTACTGCGCTGCTGACGCTGGCGCGCTGGCCCGACCGCCGCGAGCCGGTGCTGGTGGTCGGCCACCAGCCGACGCTGGGCATGACCGCGGCCATGCTGATGGCCGGGCAGGATGCCTCGGACGCAGCAGCTGCGGGCGCGGCCTCGGCGCATGCGACGCCCGCCTGGTCGGTGCGCAAGGGCGCGGCCTGGTGGCTGCGCCACCGCG
>JAFLDH010000177.1 GCA_017302505.1 Burkholderiales bacterium | reverse complement strand
GCGCTGCCGCGCCAGGGTGCGGCACCCAGCTTCGAAACGCTGGCCCAGTCGGTGACGCGCGACGTGCATCCGCGCAGCCTGCTCGACGAGCTGCTGCGGCTGGGCCTGGCCGAACTGGACGCGTCGCGCGACATGGTGCGGCTGGTGCGCGATGCCTTCGTTCCGCGCGGCGATACCGAACGCATGCTCGGCTTCCTGGGCCAGAACGTCGGCGACCACCTGGGCGCGGCCGTGGCCAACGTGCTGGGCGGCGGCGTGCAGCATTTCGAGCAGGCGGTGTTCGCCGACGAGCTGTCGGCGCAGTCTCTGCAGGGCGTGCAGCACACCATCGAGGCCCAGTGGCGCGCGCTCAGCGCGGCGCTGGTGCCGCAGCTCGAAGCCTTGATCGAGCAGGACCGCGCGGCCGGGCGGCCGCAGGACCAGCGGCTGCGCGTCGGCCTCTTCAGTTTCAGTGCCCCGATGGCGGCGGCCCCCGCGCCGACCGCCAGCCCCTCACGACCCCCATCCACTCAGGGAGAACAACGATGAATTTGCCTACCCTTCGGCACCGTGCCGTGCCACCGGTGGCCAGGCCGCGCCTGCGCCTGGCCGGCCTGTCGCTGATGCTGGCCGCCCTGATCGCCGGCTGCGGCGGCGGCGGCGATGTCGCTGGCGTCGGCACCGGCGGCACCGGCAGCTTCAGCGTCGGCACGGTCACCGGCTTCGGCTCGGTCTTCGTCAACGGGGTGCGCTTCGAGGACAACGGCGCGCGCGTGCTCGACGACGACGGCACGGTCAAGGTGCTGGGCGTCGACGACAACCCGCTGCGCGTGGGCATGGTGGTCGAGGTGGCCGGCAGCGTCGACGCGAGCGGCACCGTGCGCACCGCGACGCAGATCGCCTACGGCGCCGAGCTGAAGGGGCCGGTGACGGCCGTCGATGTGGCGGCCGGCCGCTTCACCGTCTTCGGCATCGACGTGCGCACCAATGCGGCCACGGTCTACGCCGGCGTCGGCGGCGTGGCCTCGCTGGCGCCGGACCAGGTGGTCGAGGTGCATGGGCAACCCGACAGCGCCGGCAACGTCGTGGCCACCTACGTCGAGCGCAAGAGCCTGAGCACCGCGGCCTTCATCGCCGGCGGCGGCGAGTACCGGCTGCGCGGCACGGCCAGCGGTGTGGCGGGCGCCGGCAAGGACTTCCTGTTCACGCTGCGCGGCGTGTCGATCCGCACCAACGCGGCCACCGATTTCGACGGCACGCTGGTCGAGGGCGCCTCGGTCAGCGTACGCCTGACGCCGGCGCCGCTGGGCGATGGCAGCTATCTCGCACAGCGACTGAAGCTGCGCAGCACCAGCTATGGCAACGCCAGCAGCAGCGCCGAAGGCGAGATCGAAGGCTATGTCAGTGCCTTTGATGCCGTAGCCGGCACCTTGCGCGTGGCCGGCTACCCGGCGCGGCTGGACAGCGCCGTCAGCTACCAGGACGGCACGGCGGCTGACCTGAAGAACGGCGTGCGCATCGAGGCCAAGGGCAGCATCGAAAACGGCGTGCTGGTGGTGCGGCGCATCGACTTCGAGTCGCGCGACGACGACGGCGACGGCAACGACGACGATGTTTCCAGCGCATCGCCGGAGTTCGAGTTCAAGGGCGTGGTGGACTGCCCGTCCTGCACGGCCGGCAGCGGCAGCTTCACGCTGCGCGGTGAAGCCATCGTCTACGACGGCAGCACCGAGTTCCGCGACGGCCTCACCGGCGCCACGCTGAACGGCCGCAATGTCGAGGTGAAGAGCGTGGCGGTCGCCGGCACCGGCGGCACCCGCTACCAAGCCACCCGCATCTCGGCAGAGGACTGAAGCGCGGGCGCGGCCCTCAGGCCGCGCCCTGCACATTGACGTGCAGCGCGTACAGCGAATGGCTGGCGGCCATGAACAGCCGGTTGCGGTGCCGCCCGCCGAAGCACAGGTTGGCGCAGCGCTCGGGCAGGTGGATGTGGCCGATGGCCTGGCCGGCGGCGTCGTAGACGCGCACGCCGTCCAGTTCGGCCGACTGCGCGCCGCTGCTGCTGCCGAAGCCGCACCAGACGTTGCCACGCTGGTCCACCGCGATGCCGTCGTAGGCGCCGGGGCCCTGCGCGTCGACGAACAGGCGCTTGTGGGCCAGCGCGCCGCCGGCACCCACGTCGTATTGCCAGATCTTGCGGTGCGGCATGGCGCGGCTCTCGACCACGTAGAGGATCTTCTCGTCGGGTGAGAAGGCCAGGCCGTTGGGCGCGGCCAGGTCGTCGATGACCCGCTGCAATGCGCGGGTGGCTGGGTCGATGCGGTAGACGGCCCAGGGCGTTTCGCTCTCGGCCGGCGCACCTTCCCACCAGCCGGCGATGCCGAACAGCGGGTCGGTGAACCAGATGCTGTCGTCGCGTGCGCAGACGATGTCGTTCGGTGAGTTCAGCCGCTTGCCTTCGAAGCGCTCGGCCAGCACGGTGATGGCGCCGTCGTACTCGGTGCGCGTGACGCGCCGAGTGCCATGCTCGCAGGCCAGCAGCCGGCCCTGTCGGTCGCGCGCCAGGCCGTTGGCGTGGTTCGACGGCGCGCGGAACACGCTGGTCGTGCCGCTGCATTCGTCCCAGCGCAGGATGCGGTCGTTGGGGATGTCGCTGAACAGCAGGTAGCGCCCATCACCGAACCATTGCGGCCCTTCGGCCCAGCGGCAGCCGGTGGCCAACTGCTCGACCGTGGCCGAGTACAGCCTCAGCGACAGGAAGGCTTCGTGCAGCACCTCCACCGCCGGGTCGGGATAGCGCGGGCTTGGCGTGAAGGCCACGCCGGGGCCTTGGGCGGCAGGCAAGGGCAGGTGCATCACAACCCCATGGTTCTTGGCAGCCACAGGCTCAGCCAGGGCAGGTAGGTGACCATCAGCAGCACGATGAACAGCGCGACGAAGAACGGCATCATCGCCTTGGTGACCACGCCGATCTTCAGCTTGGCCACCGCACTGCCGACGAACAGCACGGTGCCCACTGGCGGCGTGATCAGGCCGATGCCCAGGTTGACCATCATGATCATGCCGAAGTGCACCGGGTCCACGCCCATCAGCTTGACCACCGGCAGCAGGATCGGCGTCAGGATCAGGATCAGCGGGCTCATGTCCATCAGGCAGCCCAGCAGCAGCAGCAGCACGTTGATCAGCGCCAGCACCACGTACTTGTTGTCGGACAGGCCGGTCAGGAAGGTGGTGACCTTCAGCGGAATCTGCATCAGCGTCATCAGGTAGCCGAAGGCTGCGGCGAAGCCGATCAGGATCATCACGATGGTCACCGTCTTGACCGTGCGGTGCACCAGCTTGGGCAGGTCGCGCCACTTGTAGTCGCGGTAGATGAACATGGTGACGAAGAAGGCCCACAACACGGCGATCGACGCGCTTTCGTTGGCGGTGAACACGCCCGACAGGATGCCGCCGAGGATGATGACCATCGTCATCAGCCCCCACAGGGCCTCGACGCAGATCTTCAGTGCCTGCTTCAGCGGGATGACCTCACCCTTCGGAAAGTTGTGCTGCCGGGCCTTGATCAGGCACAGCACGGCCAGCGTCAGGCCCATCAGCAGGCCCGGCAGCACGCCGGCCATGAACAGCGCGGCAATCGACACCGTGCCGCCGGCGGCCAGCGAGTAGATCACCGCGTTGTGACTGGGCGGGATCAGGATCGCCTGCACCGAGCCGCTCACCGTCACGGCCGTGGCGAAGGGCCGCGGGTAGCCGCGTTTTTCCATCTCGGGGATCAGCACGCTGCCGATGCTGGCGGTGTCGGCCACCGACGAGCCCGAGATCGCGCCGAAGAAGGTGCTGGCCAGGATGTTCACCAGGCTCAGGCCGCCGCGCACGAAGCCCACCAGCACTCCGGCAAAGGCCACCAGCCGCCGCGCCATGCCGCCCTCGGCCATGATGGCACCGGCCAGCACGAAGAAGGGGATGGCCAGCAGGCTGAACTTGTTGACGCCGCTGGCGATCTGGATCATCACCGCATCCAGCGGGATGTCGATCCACAGCGCGCCGACCAGTGCCGCCAGGCCCAGCGCATAGGCGATCGGCACGCCCACCGTCATCAGCAGCACGAAGCTGCCGAGCAGCACCAGCGCATCCATCAGCGGGCGCCCTCGGCCGCCGTGTCGTGCCGCACCAGCGGCCGTTCGTGCTGCGGCCCGTAGAGCCGCCGCTCGACGACGAACAGCAGCGTTGCCAGGCTGCCCAGCGGCAGCGCGGCATAGGTGACGCCGACCGGCATCCACGGCAGCTCGGCGATCGACTGGCCCATCGTCTCCAGGCTCAGGCGCGTGCCGTAGGCGATGACGAACAGGCTGGCCACCGCCACCAGCAGGTCGGCCAGTGCCGCGGTTGCGGCTTGCAGCGGGGCCGGCATGCGGTCGGTGAACATGGTCACCGCGATGTGCGCATTGGCGCGGTAGCCGGCCGCGGCGCCGATGAAGGTGAAGACCAGCATCAGCAGGATCGCGATCGGCTCGGGCCACTGCGAGCCGCTGCCCAGCACGTAGCGCGTGAACACGCCCCAGGGAATGATCAGCGACATGAAGAAGATCGCCGTCCCGGCCAGCCAGACGCAGGCCAGGTACAGGCGGTCCATGACGCGGACGTAGAGCGGGTCCATGCGGCCGCGGGGCTGGGCTGGCAAAGGCTTACTTGACGTCGGCGATGCGCTTCATCAGATCGGCATACTGGGCGCCGTACTTTGCGCGCACCGCGGCGGTGGATTCGTAGAAGGGCTTGTTGTCGATCTCGATGAACTCCACGCCCTCGGCCTTCAGCTTGGCCGTGTAGTCGGCGACGGCCTTGTCCCACAGTGCACGCTGCTCCAGCTGCGCCTCGCGTGCCAGCTTCTTCACCAGCGCCTGGTCGGCCGGCGACAGCTTGTCCCACGCCACCTTCGACATCACCAGGATCTCCGGGATGATCAGGTGGTTGGTCTGGGTGTAGTACTTGGCGCCGGCCTTGAAGTGGTTGGCGGTGTACAGGCTGGGCGGGTTGTTCTCGGCGCCGTCGATGACGTTGGTCTGCAGCGCGGTGAAGACCTCGCCGTAGCCCATGCTGATGCCGTTGCCGCCCATCGCGTTCATCGTGTCGACGAACAGCGGGTTGCCCATCATGCGGATCTTCTGGCCCTTCAGGTCCTCGGGCTTGCGCACCGGCTTCTTGGTGTACAGGCTGCGGCTCCCGCCGTCCATCCAGGCCAGGCCGATCAGCTTGGCCGGGCTGGCACTGATCTTGTCCAGCAGCTCCTGGCCGATCGGCCCGTCGATCACCGCGCGCATGTGCTTCGGGTCGCGGAACACGAAGGGCATGTTGAAGACGTTGACCTCCGGCACCACCGGGCCCACCGGCCCGAGCGAGGTGCGCAGGATCTGGATCGCGCCGACCTGCGTCTGCTCGATCATCTCCTTCTCGCCGCCGAGCACGCTGCCCGGGAACATCTGCAGCTTGATGCGGCCGTTGGTGGCGGCCTCCAGCTTCTTGCCCATGTCCTCGACCGCGACCACCGTCGGGTAACCCTGCGGGTGCACGTCGGCCGCCTTCAGCACGGTCTGCGCCAGCGCGGCGCTGCTCAGGCCGACCAGGCTCAGGCTCGCCGCCAGCGCGGCGAGGCAGTTTCTATGCAACTTCATGTTCGGTCTCCTTGGGGGTGTGTGGCGCGGGGCGGCTCAGCTCTCGTAGGGGCCCTTGGTGACGAAGCCGCCGCCCTGGTAGATCGTCACCGGGTCGTTCATGTCCAGCGCGGGCTGCCGGGCCTCCACGGCAACGCGGAAGCGCTCCGAGCTGTCCTGCGGCCGGTAGCCGATGTGCGCGGCAGGCGTGTTGTCCCACCAGCGCACGGTGTTGTCCGACAAGCCGTAGATCACGGTGTGGCCAACGACGGGTGCGGTCAGGGCCGACACGACCAGCCGCTCCAGGTCGTCGTAGCTGAGCCAGGTGGCCAGCATGCGGCGGTCCTTCGGCTCGGGGAAGCTGGAGCCGATGCGCAGGCTCACCGTCTCGATGCCATGGCGGTCGAAGTAGAACTGCGCCAGGTTCTCGCCAAAGGCCTTGCTGATGCCGTAGTAGCCGTCGGGCCGCATCGGCATGCGCGCATCGATCACCTGGTCCTGCCGGTAGAAGCCGGTGACGTGGTTGGAGCTGGCGAAGACGATGCGCTTGACGCCGTGGCGGCGCGAGCCCTCGTACAGGTGGTAGGTGCCGACGATGTTGGCCTGCAGGATCGGCTCGAAGGGCCCTTCCACCGACACGCCGCCCAGGTGCACCACCGCGTCCACCTCGCGCAGCAGCGTGTCCACTGCGGCGCCGTCCTGCAGCGCGGCCGGCTGCAGTTCCTCGCCAGCGGCGGCGTCACCCAGCGGTGCGATGTCGCTTAAGCGCAGCGTGTCGCAATAGGCCTTCAGCCGCGTGCGCAGTTCGCGGCCCAGGCCGCCCGCGGCGCCGGTGAGCAGCAGGCGGCGAAAACGCAGGGCGGTCGGGTGGGCGGCAGGCATGGCGGGCAGTTGAGTGGGCGTCGACGCATCGACACAGGCTTGTCAGGAGTTGTCAGTTGTCGTACAACATCGCTGATGCTCCGGCAATCGCCGGGGCCTGTCAAGCTGGCCCCTTCAGGGTTTCTGCGGAGGACATCGATGGTGTCGAGTGTGGAGGAGGTGCGCCGCCGGCCGCGCAGCCTGGCGCTGGAGCTGGTCGAGGTGCTGGGCGACCGCATCCGCGACGGCCGCCTCGCGCCCGGCGACAAGCTGCCCACCGAAGCGGACTTCATGGCCGAATTCGGCGTCAGCCGCACGGTGGTGCGCGAGGCCATCTCCAAGCTGCAGGCCGGCGGCCTGGTACAGACGCGGCACGGCATCGGCACCTTCGTGATCGGCCTGGGCGAAGCCGCCCCGTTCAAGCTGGCGCCGGAGCAGTTCGCCACGCTGCGCGACGTGATTGCCGTGCTGGAACTGCGCATCGGCATCGAGACCGAGGCCGCCAGCCTGGCCGCGCAGCGCCGCAACGCCGCCAACCTGCGGCAGATGCGCAGCGCACTGGACGCCGTGGCCGCGGCGGTCGAAGCCGGGCGCGACGCGGTCGGGCCCGACTTCCAGTTCCACCTGGAAGTGGCACGCGCCACGCAGAACAGCCACTTCGCCGACCTGATGGCCAGCCTGGGCGCGATGATCATCCCGCGCGCGCGGCTCGACGGAGCGCAGGCGCTGGACGACGAACGGCGGCTGTACCTGCGCCGCGTCAACGCCGAGCACGAGAGCATCTACGATGCCATTCGCAACCAGGACGGCGACGGCGCACGCGCGGCGATGCGCACCCATCTGGCCAACAGCCGCGAGCGCCGCCGCCGCGCCGCGCGCGGCGGCTGAAAGCCAGCGAGGCCTGCCGAAGCTTGTACGATGACCGATTCCAAGAGACCGATGCCCCGCCCTGCCGAAAAGGAGACACACACATGAGAGAGAACCGTCTGCGCACGCTGTGGCGCGAGAACAAGGCCGCCGTCAATGGCTGGCTGGCCGTGCCCAACAGCTTCAGCGCCGAGGTCATGGCCCACCAGGGCTGGGATTCGCTGACCATCGACATGCAGCACGGCGTGATCGACTACGCGGCGATGGTGACGATGCTGCAGGCCATCTCCACCACGCCCACCGTGCCGGTGGTGCGCGTGCCCTGGCTGGAGCCCGGCATCATCATGAAGAGCCTGGATGCGGGCGCCTACGCGGTGATCTGCCCGATGGTCAACACCCGCGAGGACGCGCAGAAGCTGGTGGCCTACACGCATTACGCGCCGCGCGGCACGCGCAGCTTCGGCCCGGTGCGTGCCTCGCTGTACGGCGGCCCCGACTACCCGCAGCATGCCAACGACACCATCGTCGCCTTCGCGATGATCGAGACCGCGCAGGCGCTGGACAACCTGGACGACATCCTGTCGGTGGAAGGGCTGGACGCGGTCTACATCGGCCCCAGCGACCTGTCGCTGGCGCTGGGCTGCAAGCCCGACTTCGACAACCCCGAGCCGAAGGCCGCGCAGGCCATCGAGCACATCCTCGCCCGCGCTCAGGCGCATGGCGTGGTGGCCGGGGTGCACAACGGCGCACCCGAGGTGGCCAAGGCGCGCGCGGCCAAGGGCTTCCGTTTCGTCACCGTGGGTTCCGACGCGCGGTTGATGGCGGCAGGTTCGCAGCAGATCATGAAGGTGATGCGGGGCTGATGCCGTGACCATCCAGCTCTATGCCTTCGACACGCCCAACGGCCGCAAGATCAGTGTTGCCCTCGAGGAAATGGGCCTGCCCTACGCGGTGCAGGTGGTGGACATCACGCGCGGTGATCAGCACGCGCCTGCGTTCGAGGCCATCAGCCCGAATCGCAAGATCCCGGCCATCGTCGACCCGCAGGGCCCCGGCGGCCAGCCGATCAGCGTGTTCGAGTCCGGCGCGATCCTGGTCTACCTGGGCGAGAAGAGCGGCAAGTTCTGGCCTGCCGACGCCCGCGCCCGCACCGCGGTGCTGGAATGGCTGATGTTCCAGATGGGCGGCTTCGGGCCGATGCCCGGCCAGGTGCACCACTTCATCGCATTGCCCGACGAGGCACAGCGCGCCTACGGCCTGAAGCGCTTCATGGACGAGACGCGGCGGCTGTACGGCGTGATGGACCGCCGGCTGGCGGCGCACGAGTTCTTTGCCGGCGAGCTGTCGATCGCCGATTTCGCGATCCTCGGCTGGGTGTGGCGGCATCCGCGGCACCAGGTCGACCTGGCGGACTTCCCGCACGTGCAGCGCTGGTACCAGACGCTGATGGCGCGGCCGGCGGTGCAGCGCGGCTTTGCCGTGCCGCTGCGGCATCCGGACTGAAGCGGCCCCGGCCTAAGCGGCCCTAGACTCGCGGCCGTTGCATCGCTGTCGAGGTGGATGGATGACGCTGAAGGAAGGCCCTGCCGACACCGCGGCCACGGGCGCGTTCGCACCGGGCCTGCCCGGCGAGGCCCCGGCCCAGGCCGACCAGGCGCCTGCGGCCTACTGGCGCGCCTTCAGCCTCGTGGCCTTCACGATGAACCGCTTCGTCGTCGACCAGGTGATCCGCGCCGCACGGCTGTTCGACAACGACACCGAGACGATGATCCTGTTCGGCACGGTGGCCCACCTGAACGTGGCGCACCTGATGCCGCCGGGCTCGCGCCCGACGCGGGTGCTGGGCGCGAACGGCCGTGTGCCCGATGCCCAGCCGCAGCTGCGCGCAGTGCGCCTGCGCGACCTGGAGCAGATCACCGGCCGGCCGCGCGAGACGCTGCGCCGCAAGCTCGAGGGGCTGGAGGCGCAGGGGCGGCTGCTGCGCCGCCCCGACGGCTATGTCATCGACGTCAACACGGTCGACCCGACGATGCACGCGCTCAGCGTCGACGGCGTGCGCCGCTTCATGGACGCGGCGCGGGTCATCGAAGCGGCCCTGCGCGACGCCGAGCAGACGCTGGCCGCCGAGCCCAAGCCTTAGCCCCGCCCCGGCGCGGCCTCAGCCCCGCGCCGCGAGCATCTCGCG
>JAFLDH010000176.1 GCA_017302505.1 Burkholderiales bacterium | reverse complement strand
ACGCCAGCTGGTGGCGGCCACCGCGCGCAAGCTGCGCTGGGTGCTGCGGCTGTCGGCCGGCGACGGCCGCGGCTGGCGCCGCCACGTGGCCATCCTCCATGCGGCGGTGGAGCTGATGCTCGCCGCCGAGCTTTCCGACGACAACCCGGCCGGGCCCACCCCGGCCACTGCCCGAAGGTGATCCATGCACGACATCATTGAACAGCTCGAACGCAAGCGCGAAGCCGCCCGGCAGGGCGGCGGGCTCAAGCGCATCGAAGCCCAGCATGCCAAGGGCAAGCTGACGGCGCGCGAGCGACTGGAGCTGCTGCTCGACCCCGGCAGCTTCGAGGAATGGGACATGTTCGTCGAGCACCGCTGCGCCGATTTCGGCATGGCCGACAACAAAGTGCCGGGCGACGGTGTGGTCACCGGTTACGGCATGATCAACGGCCGGCTGGTCTTCGTCTTCAGCCAGGACTTCACCGTCTTCGGCGGCGCCTTGAGCGAGGCGCACGCCGAGAAGATCTGCAAGGTGATGGACCAGGCGATGAAGGTGGGCGCGCCGGTCATCGGCCTCAACGACAGCGGCGGCGCGCGCATCCAGGAAGGCGTGGCCTCGCTGGGCGGCTATGCCGAGGTGTTCCAGCGCAACGTCATGGCCAGCGGCGTGATCCCGCAGATCAGCATGATCATGGGCCCCTGCGCCGGCGGCGCGGTGTACAGCCCGGCGATGACCGACTTCATCTTCATGGTGAAGGACAGCTCGTACATGTTCGTCACCGGCCCCGAGGTGGTGAAGACCGTGACGCACGAGGAGGTCAGCGCCGAGGAGCTGGGCGGCGCCAGTGCGCACACCACCAAGAGTGGTGTGGCCGACCTGGCCTTCGAGAACGACGTCGAGGCCATCGCGATGCTGCGGCGCTTCTTCAACTACCTGCCGCTGAACAACCGCGAGAAGCCGCCGCAGCGGCCCAGCGGTGACCCGGCCGAGCGGCTGGATTGGTCGCTGGACACGCTGGTGCCGGACAACCCGAACAAGCCCTACGAGATCAAGGAGCTGATCTACAAGGTGGTGGATGACGGCGACTTCTTCGAGCTGCAGCGCGACCATGCGAAGAACATCGTCATCGGCTTCGCCCGGATGGACGGCGTCAGCGTGGGCATCGTCGCCAACAACCCGATGGTGCTGGCCGGCTGCCTGGACATCAAGAGCAGCATCAAGGCCGCGCGCTTCGTGCGGTTCTGCGACGCCTTCAACATCCCGGTGATCACCTTCGTCGACGTGCCCGGCTTCATGCCCGGCACGGCGCAGGAGTACGGCGGCATCATCAAGCACGGCGCCAAGCTGCTGTACGCCTATGCCGAATGCACGGTGCCCAAGGTGACGGTGATCACGCGCAAGGCCTACGGCGGCGCCTACGACGTGATGAGCAGCAAGCACCTGCGCGGCGATGTCAACTTCGCCTGGCCCAATGCCGAGATCGCGGTGATGGGCGCCAAGGGCGCGGTGGAGATCATCTTCCGCGAGGACAAGGGCGACCCGGCCAAGCTGGCCGCGCGCGAGGCCGAATACAAGGCGCGCTTCGCCAACCCCTTCGTCGCCGGCAACCGCGGCTACATCGACGACGTGATCCAGCCGCACGAGACGCGCAAGCGCATCTGCCGCAGCCTGGCGATGCTGAAGGACAAGAAGCTCGACAACCCGTGGCGCAAGCACGGCAACATCCCCCTGTAAGGCCCGGCCATGTTCAAGAAGATCCTGATTGCCAACCGTGGCGAGATCGCTTGCCGAGTGATCAAGACCGCGAAGAAGATGGGCATTGCCACGGTGGCGGTGTATTCCGACGCCGACCGCGATGCGCGCCATGTGGAGCTGGCCGATGAGTCGGTGTTCATCGGCCCGGCGCCCAGCCGTGAGAGCTACCTGGTGGCCGACAAGATCATCCAGGCCTGCAAGGCCACCGGCGCCGAGGCCGTGCACCCGGGCTACGGCTTCCTGTCCGAGAACGAGGAGTTCGCCAAGCGCGTGGAAGAGGAGGGCATCGTCTTCATCGGCCCGAAGCATTACTCGATCGCGGCGATGGGCGACAAGATCGCCTCGAAGAAGCTGGCCGGCGAGGCCCAGGTCAACACCATCCCGGGCTACAACGACGTGATCGAGACGCCCGAGCGGGCGGTGCAGATTGCCAAGGACATCGGCTACCCGGTGATGATCAAGGCCAGCGCCGGCGGCGGCGGCAAGGGCCTGCGCGTGGCCTTCGACGACCGGTCAGCCTTCGAAGGCTTCACCGCCTGCCGCAACGAGGCGCGCAACAGCTTCGGCGACGACCGCGTGTTCATCGAGAAGTTCGTCGAAAGCCCGCGCCACATCGAGATCCAGGTGCTGGGCGACGCCCACGGCAACGTGGTCTACCTGCACGAGCGCGAATGCAGCATCCAGCGCCGCCACCAGAAGGTGATCGAGGAGGCGCCGTCGCCCTTCATCAGCGACGCCACCCGCAAGGCCATGGGCGAGCAGGCGGTGGCGCTGGCCAAGGCCGTGAAGTACCAGAGCGCCGGCACGGTGGAGTTCGTGGTCGGCAAGGACCAGAGCTTCTACTTCCTGGAGATGAACACCCGGCTGCAGGTGGAGCACCCTGTCACCGAAAGCATCACCGGCATCGACCTGGTGGAGCAGATGATCCGCGTGGCCGCCGGCGAGAAGCTGCCCTTCACGCAGGCGCAGATCCCGCGCAAGGGCTGGGCCATCGAATGCCGCATCAACGCGGAAGACCCGTTCCGCAACTTCCTGCCGTCCACCGGCCGGCTGGTGCGCTACCTGCCGCCGCCGACCACGATGGAAGCCGCGATGCCGGTGCCGCAGGGTGGCGGCGTGCGGGTGGACACCGGCGTCTACGAGGGCGGCGAGATCCCGATGCACTACGACTCGATGATCGCCAAGCTGATCGTGCACGGGCTGGACCGCGACGACGCCATCGCCAAGATGCGCGAGGCGCTGAACGGCTTCGTGATCCGCGGGGTGTCCAGCAACATCCCCTTCCAGGCGGCGCTGCTGGCGCACCCGAAGTTCGTGGCCGGCGACTTCAACACCGGCTTCATCGCCGAGCACTATGCCCAGGGCTTCCGCGCCGAGGACGTGCCGCACGACGACCCCGACTTCCTGGTGGTGCTGGCGGCGGCGGCCAACCGTCGCTACCGCGAGCGCGCCGCCGGCATCAGCGGCCAGCTGGCCGGGCACCGGGCGGTGGTCGGCGACGAGTTCGTGGTGGTCGTCAAGGGCGAGCGTGGCGAGCACCGGCATGTGCCGGTCGGCATCCGCGGCGAGCGCGGCACCGAATTCGTGATCGACGGCCGCAGCTACGTGGTGGAGAGCGACTGGCGCTTCGGCGGCATCCGTGCCCAGGGCAGTTGCAACGGCCGGCCCTTCACTGCGCAGGTGGAACGCCACGGCCTGTGGATCCGGGTGGAACACAACGGCCGGCGCATCGACGCCCAGGTGATGAGCGCGCGCGCCGCCGAGCTGCTGCGCATGATGCCCTTCAAGGCGCCGCCGGACATGAGCCGCTTCCTGCTGTCGCCGATGCCGGGGCTGCTGGCCGACGTCGCCGTCAAGCCGGGGCAGACGGTGCAGGCCGGCGAGCGGCTGGCGGTGATCGAGGCGATGAAGATGGAGAACATCCTCACCGCCGCACAGGACGGCACCGTGGCCGAGGTGCTGGCGGGCAAGGGCGAGAGCCTGGCGGTGGACCAGCCGATCCTGCGCTTTGCCTGAAGGAGGCCCCCGATGAGCCCGAAACCTTTCCGCATCCTGGGCATCCAGCAGATCGCCATCGGCGGGCCCGACAAGGGCAAGCTGCGCGCGCTGTGGGTCGACATCTTCGGCCTGAGCGTCAAGAGCACCTTCGTCAGCGAGCGCGAGAACGTCGACGAGGACATCTGCGCGCTGGGCGAAGGCGCGCATGCGGTCGAGGTCGACCTGATGCAGCCGCTGGACCCCGACAAGAAGCCGGCGGTGCACACCACGCCGCTGAACCACGTCGGCCTGTGGGTGGACGACCTGCCGAAGGCGGTGGCGTGGATGACGGCGAACGGCGTGCGCTTTGCGCCGGGCGGCATCCGCAAGGGCGCGGCCGGTCACGACATCTGCTTCATCCACCCCAAGGGCAACGAGGAATTCCCGCTGGGCGGCGAGGGCGTGCTGATCGAGCTGGTGCAGGCGCCGCCGGAGGTGGTGGCCGCGCTGGGCTGAAGCCGGCGCCGGCAGGGCCGGGCGAAAACGGGGGAAAATACGCGTTTCCCCTCGCCCTGGCCCCTGGCATGAGCGCACGCACCCTCTACGACAAGCTGTGGGACGACCATGTCGTCCACACCGAGGAAGACGGCACCTCGGTGCTGTACATCGACCGGCACCTGGTCCACGAGGTGACCAGCCCGCAGGCCTTCGAGGGCCTGCGCCTGGCCGGCCGGCCGGTGTGGCGCACCAGTTCCATCGTCGCCACAGCCGACCACAACACCCCGACCACCGGCTGGGAGCGCGGCTACGACGGCATCGTCGACCCGACCAGCAAGCAGCAGGTGGTCACGCTGGACGCCAACATCAAGGCCTTCGGCGCGGCGGCGTACTTTCCGTTCCTGGACAAGCGCCAGGGCATCGTGCATGTGATCGGGCCGGAGCAGGGTGCCACGCTGCCGGGCATGACGGTGGTCTGCGGCGACAGCCACACCAGCACGCACGGCGCCTTCGGCGCGCTAGCGCACGGCATCGGCACCAGCGAGGTCGAGCACGTGCTGGCCACGCAGACCCTGCTGGCCAAGAAGGCCAAGAACATGCTGATCAAGGTGGAAGGCACGCTGCAGCGCGGCGTCACCGCCAAGGACATCGTGCTGGCCATCATCGGCCGCATCGGCACCGCCGGCGGCACCGGCTACACCATCGAGTTCGGCGGCTCGGCGATCCGCGCGCTGAGCATGGAAGGCCGCATGACGGTGTGCAACATGGCCATCGAGGCCGGCGCGCGCGCCGGCCTGGTGGCGGTGGACGACAAGACGCTGGCCTATGTGAAGGGCCGGCCCTTCGCGCCCAGCGGTGTCGAATGGGACCAGGCCGTGGCCTACTGGCGCACGCTGCATTCGGACCCGGGCGCGCACTTCGACGCGGTGGTCGAGCTGGATGCCGCGATGATCCGCCCGCAGGTCACCTGGGGCACCAGCCCGGAGATGGTGCTGTCCATCGAGGACCGCGTGCCCGACCCCGACAAGGAGAAGGATGCCAACAAGCGCGGCGCGATCGAGCGCGCGCTGACCTACATGGGCCTGGAGCCGAACAAGCCGCTGGCCGACGTGCACGTGGACAAGGTGTTCATCGGCTCGTGCACCAACAGCCGCATCGAGGACCTGCGCGACGCTGCCGCGGTGGTGCGCAAGGTGGGCGGCAAGGTGGCGCCCAACGTCAAGCTGGCGATGGTGGTGCCCGGCTCGGGCCTGGTGAAGGCGCAGGCCGAATCCGAAGGCCTGCACGAAGTGTTCCGCGCGGCGGGATTCGAATGGCGCGAGCCCGGCTGCAGCATGTGCCTGGCGATGAACGCCGACCGGCTGGAGCCCGGCGAGCGCTGCGCTTCCACCAGCAACCGCAACTTCGAAGGGCGCCAGGGCAACGGCGGACGCACGCACCTGGTCAGCCCGGCCATGGCCGCCGCGGCTGCGCTGGCCGGCCATTTCGTCGATGTGCGCCGCATTGCCTGAAGGAGGAATGCCCCGATGAAGACGCTGATCACCGTGCTGGCCACGCTGTGGCTGCTGGCCGGCTGCAACACGATCGCCGGCATGGGCAAGGACATCTCGAATGCCGGCAGCAGCATCGAGAACGCCGCCAACTCCAACAAGAAGAAGCAGTAGGACACGCGATGCAAGCCTTCACCGTGCACCAGGGGCTGGTCGCCCCGATGGACCGCGACAACGTCGACACCGACGCGATCATCCCCAAGCAGTTCCTGAAGTCGATCCATCGCTCGGGCTTCGGCCCGAACCTGTTCGACGAATGGCGCTACCTGGACAAGGGCGAGCCCGGGCAGGACCCGGCGAAGCGCAAGCCCAACCCGGACTTCGTGCTGAACCAGCCGCGCTACCAGGGTGCGTCGATCCTGCTGGCGCGGCGCAACTTCGGCTGCGGTTCCAGCCGCGAGCACGCACCGTGGGCGCTGGAGCAGTTCGGCTTCCGCGCGCTGATCGCGCCCAGCTATGCCGACATCTTCTTCAACAACTGCTTCAAGAACGGCCTGTTGCCGGTGGTGCTGGACGAATCGCAGGTGGCGCGGCTGTTCGACGAGGTGGCCGCCTTCCCCGGCTACAGCCTGACGATCGACCTGCCGCGGCAGGTAGTGGTCAAGCCCGACGGCAGCGAACTGCCCTTCGACGTGCAGCCCTTCCGCAAGTACTGCCTGGTCAACGGCTTCGACGACATCGGTCTGACGCTGCGCCATGCCGACAAGATCCGCGCCTTCGAGGCCGAGCGCCTGGCGAAGATGCCCTGGCTGGCGCACCGCAGCGTCGCCTGACCCTTATTCCCACCAAGAAGACATTCCTGATGAAGATCGCGATCCTGCCCGGCGACGGCATCGGCACCGAGATCATGGCCGAGGCCGTGAAGGTGCTGCAGGCCCTGGACCTGAAGTTCGAGATGGAAAGCGCGCTGGTCGGCGGCGCCGCCTACGACGCGCACGGCCACCCGCTGCCCGAGGGCACGCTGGCGCTGGCCAAGGCGGCCGACGCGATCCTGTTCGGTGCAGTGGGCGACTGGAAGTACGACAAGCTGGAGCGGCAGTTCCGGCCCGAGCAGGCGATCCTGGGGCTGCGCAAGCACCTGGGGCTGTTCGCCAACTTCCGCCCGGCCATCTGCTACGAGCAGCTGACCCAGGCTTCCAGCCTGAAGCCCGAGCTGGTGGCCGGCCTGGACATCCTGATCATCCGCGAGCTTACCGGCGACATCTACTTCGGCCAGCCGCGCGGCCGCCGCATCGCGGTGGACGGGCACTTCCCCGGCGCCGACGAGGCCTTCGACACGATGCGCTACAGCAAGCCGGAGATCGAGCGCATCGCCCATGTCGCCTTCCAGGCAGCGCGCAGGCGCGGCAAGAAGGTGACCAGCGTGGACAAGGCCAACGTGCTGGAGACCTTCCAGTTCTGGAAGGACGTGGTCACCGAGGTGCACGCCCAGTACCCCGACGTGCAGCTGGAGCACATGTACGTGGACAACGCGGCCATGCAGCTGGTCAAGGCGCCGAAGTCCTTCGACGTGGTGGTCACCGGCAACATGTTCGGCGACATCCTGTCGGACGAGGCGGCCATGCTCACCGGCAGCATCGGCATGCTGCCCAGCGCTTCGTTGGACAAGAACAACAAAGGCCTGTACGAACCGAGCCATGGTTCCGCACCGGACATCGCCGGTAAGGGTGTTGCAAACCCGCTGGCTACAATCCTGTCTGCTGCCATGATGCTTCGCTTCTCGCTCAACCAGCCCCAGGCGGCCGACCGCATCGAGTCGGCCGTCAAGGCCGTGCTGTCGGCCGGCCTGCGCACGGGCGACATCTGGAGCGAGGGCACGCGCAAGGTCGGCACGCGCGAGATGGGTGATGCGGTGGTCGCCGCCATCACTGGCAAAACCATTACCAAGAGCTAACGGCTCCCGGATCGTCTCGCCCCCACCTCTTGGACCCCGGCGATGCGAGCCGGGGCACCCAGGGGTCCGGATCACTTCGGAAAGGCAAGACTCAGATGGCACAGGCACTCACAGGACTCGTCGGCTGGCGCGGCATGGTCGGCTCCGTGCTGATGGACCGCATGGCGGCCGAGGGCGATTTCGCCCACATCGAGCCGGTGTTCTTCAGCACCAGCAACGCCGGCGGGGCGCTGCCCGCAGCGATCGCGCCCTTTGGCAAGAACGAGACGAAGCTGCTCGACGCGCACGACCTCGAGGCGCTGAAGCGTTGCGAGATCATCATCACCGCGCAGGGCGGCGACTACACGACCGAAGTCTTCCCGAAGCTGCGCGCGGCCGGCTGGAAGGGCCACTGGATCGACGCGGCCAGCACGCTACGCATGAAGGACGACGCGGTCATCATCCTCGACCCGGTCAACCTGCCGGTCATCAAGAACGCGCTGGCCAAGGGCGGTCGCAACTGGATCGGCGGCAACTGCACCGTCAGCTGCATGCTGATGGGCGTGGGCGCGCTGTACAAGGCCGGCCTGGTCGAATGGATGAGCACCATGACCTACCAGGCGGCCAGCGGCGGCGGCGCGCAGCACATGCGCGAACTGCTGACTCAGTACGGCACGCTGAACGCCGAGGTGCGCGCGCTGCTCGACGACCCGAAGAGCGCCATCCTGGAGATCGACCGCCAGGTCATCGCCCGCCAGCGCGCGATGTCGGCCGACGAGACGGCCAACTTCGGCGTGCCGCTGGGCGGCTCGCTGATCCCCTGGATCGACAAGGACCTGGGCAACGGCGTGTCGCGCGAAGAGTGGAAGGGCATGGCCGAGACCAACAAGATCCTCGGCCAGGGCGAGGGCTTCGGCACGGCTGCCACGCCAGTGGACGGCTTCTGCGTGCGCGTCGGCGCCATGCGCTGCCACAGCCAGGCGCTGACCTTCAAGTTGAAGAAGGACGTGTCGGTGGCCGATGTCGAGGCGCTGATCGCCGCCGACAACGCCTGGGTCAAGGTGGTGCCCAACACCCGGGAAGCCACGCTGCAGGACCTGACGCCGGTGGCGGTGACGGGCGCGATGACCATCCCCGTCGGCCGCATCCGCAAGCTGGCCATGGGGCCGGAGTACCTGGGTGCCTTCACCATCGGCGACCAGTTGCTGTGGGGTGCGGCCGAGCCGCTGCGCCGCATGCTGCGCATCCTGCTCGACGCTTGAAGGGGCGTTGCCGGCCGGCCACAAGTTGCGACAAAGGCCCGAATCGACCCCGTTTGGGCCCGAACATCAGCATTTGCATGAGCAGATGTGCCTATATGCTTGTCGGCAATGTGATTTAGCTCGCACCCGCCCAGCGGATCCGAGCTCGGGAAGCGGCCGCAGCGGTCGATGTTGGTGGGTACCGGAGGGCTCCCTCCGGCGCGCACTTGGGGAGATGCTTTGAAACACCGCAAGTTGGATGCAGGGCGTTTTGCGCTGAGCGGGCTGGCCATCGCCACGGCATGCCTGTGGGGCCTGGACGCGCAGGCACTGGGGCTGGGCCGGCTGACCGTGCAGTCGGCGCTGGGCGAGCCGCTGCGGGCCGAGATCGACGTTACCAGCCTGACGCCCGAGGAAGCCGGCACGCTGACGCTGCGGGTGGCCTCGCCGGATGCCTACCGCGCTGCGGGCGTCGAATACAACCCTGCGCTGCCGGGCACTCAGGTGCAACTGGTGCGTCGCGCCGACGGCCGGCCCTACCTGCGCCTGACCAGCGACCGGGCGGTGGTGGAGCCCTTCGTCGACGTCATCCTGGAAATGAACTGGTCCAGCGGCCGGCTGGTGCGTGAATACACGCTGCTGCTCGACCCACCGTCCGTGCCCCGCAACCTGGCCGCCGCGCCGGCGCCCAGTGTGGCGCCGGTGATCA
>JAFLDH010000175.1 GCA_017302505.1 Burkholderiales bacterium | reverse complement strand
CGCGCAGCGCGCGCGCCAGCGCCACGCGGGCGCCCTGGCCGGCGGCGTCGTGCACCTGGGCCAGCGCGATGCACAGCGAGGTGGTCAGGAACAGGTCGACCAGGATGGTGCAGATCATCGGCCCGGCGGCCGCCGGCCCCAGCAGCGCCACCAGCAGCGGCACGCCCATGAAGCCGGTGTTCGGGAAGGCCGCCACCAGCGCGCCAAAGGAAGCGTCCTTCAGGTTCACCCGGTCGCCGAGCGTGAAGGCGATGCCGGCAAACACCATCAGCAGCGCGCACAGCACGTACACCCCCAGTAGCGCGGGGTTCAGCAGCTCCAGCAGCGGCGTGTTCATGCCGAAGCGGAACAGCATGCAGGGCAGCGCGAAGTACAGCACGAAGGCGTTCAGCCCCGGGATCGCGCTGTCGGGCAGCACGCCGCGCCAGGCGGCCAGCCAGCCGCAAAGCACCAGCGCAAAGAAGGGGACGGTGACGGCAAGGATGGCCTGCATGGGGTGCCCGAGTATCGCAAGCCGTTCAGCACGGCCCGTGCCAACGCATAAGCTAGGCACCCTGTCCGAACCGCGGAGCGCGCATGCCTGCCGACCGACCTGGAATCTTCACCCGCCTATGGCGCCTGGTGGACGGCACCCGCCGCCTGCTGCTGAACCTGCTGTTCCTGGGGCTGCTGGCGGCACTGGCCTGGGCCTGGTGGGCGCAGCGCCCGGAACCGCTGCACGACAAGACGGTGCTGGTGCTGAACCTGCGCGGCCCGCTGGTCGAGCAGTTCCGCGGCAGCTGGAGCGACAGCGCGCTCGGCCGGGTGCGCGGCCAGGCACCGCGCCAGGTGCAGCTGCGCGATGTGCTGGCCGTGCTGGACGCTGCCGCGCAGGACCCGCAGATCGGCCAGCTGCTGCTGCTGCTGGACGACTTCGAAGGCGCCGGCCTGGCTTCGCTGCGTGAAGTGTCGGTGGCAGTGCAGCGCTTCAAGGCCAGCGGCAAGCCGGTGCTGGCCTGGGGCTCGCGCTTCGACCAGCGCCAGTACCACGTGGCCGCCGCCGCCAACGAGGTGTGGATGCACCCGATGGGGCTGGTGCAGATCGAAGGCATCGGCCGTTTGCGCAGCTACTACCGCGACGCTCTGGACAAGCTGGGCATCGAGGTCTACCTGGTGCGTGCCGGGCGCTACAAGAGCTTCGGCGAGCCCTTCACGCAGAACGCGCCTTCGCCCGAGGCGGTGGAGGCCGAATCGGCGCTGAACCAGGGCCTGTGGCGCGACTACACCGACGCGGTGGAGCGCTCGCGCCGGCTGCCGGCCGGCAGCATCGCGAGGGTCATCGACGCGCTGCCCGAGCGCCTGTCCGCCGTCCGCGGCGACCTGGCCCAGCTGGCGCTGCAGGAGAAATGGGTCGACGCGCTGAAGACCCGCGACCAGCTGCGCCAGGCGCTGATCGAGCGCGGCGTGGCCGATCCGGCGACCAAGAGCTTCCGCCAGGTGAGCTTTGAGGAATACCTGAGCCGCCTGCGGCCGCGCCAGGACGGCGATGCCGTGGCGGTGGTGGTGGCCGAAGGCGAGATCGGCGACGGCGAGGCACCGCCCGGGCGCATCGGCGGGCTGTCCACCGCCGCACTGATCCGCCAGGCGCGCGACGACGACAGCGTCAAGGCGCTGGTGCTGCGCGTCGATTCACCGGGCGGCAGCGCCTTCGGCGCCGAGCTGATCCGCCGCGAGCTGGAGCTGACGCGCGCCGCGGGCAAGCCGGTGGTGGTGTCGATGGGCGATCTGGCGGCCTCCGGCGGCTACTGGGTGGCCACCGCGGCCGACGAGGTGATTGCCGACGCCGCCACCATCACCGGCTCGATCGGCGTGTTCACGCTGCTGCCCAGCGCGGCGCAGGCGCTGGACCGGCTGGGCGTGCACACCGAAGGCGTCACCACCACCTGGCTGGGCGCCGCCTATGACCCGCGCAAGGGCATGGACCCGCGTTTCGCCGCCGTGCTGCAGGCCAACGTGGACCATCTGTATGCGCAGTTCCTGGCCAAGGTGGCCGGCGCGCGCAAGCGCACGCCCGAGCAGGTGGATGCCGTGGCCCAGGGCCGGGTGTGGACCGGTGCGCAGGCGCTTCAGCATGGCCTGGTGGACCGTCTGGGCAGCTACCGCGACGCGCTGGAATCCGCCGCCCGCCGCGGTCGCCTGGCCGAAGCCGACAGCGGCCAGTTCCGTGTCACCTACCTGGACCGCCGGCCCGAGCGGCTGCAGCAGGTGCTGGACCTGCTGGGCGGCAGCGTGCGCCAGCAACTGCAGCAGGCTCTGGCCGGTGGCACCCTGGCCGCCGTGCCGCCGACCGAACTGCTGTGGGCGGCCGACCTGCTGCGCCAGCGCCAGCCCTTTGTGCTGACACTGCACTGCCTGTGCGCCGACCCGTGACAGTGCGAGCGCCGGAAACTGTAAGGAAGCGCTTTCGCATCCTCAAAATGAAGGGGGCGGTGTCGTTGCAGATTGACGCAAAATACCCCTAGTTCAAGGGGAATAGAGTGGACCGGATCGATTGTGGCGCCGCATCCGCCGTCTTCGACTTTGCCGAAGACGGCATCGTCGATGCGCGCATGACGGGCCTGGTCGTGCCGGCCAACGCCGGCACGCTGAGCGGCCTGCTGCTGTCGGCCGGCGTCGAGCGTGGCGCCGCGGGTGTGCTGTGCTCTGTGGAGAAGGCCCTGGTGGCATTGCCGCCGATCGACCCCAAGCACTACGGCTACGTGCCGCCGGCGCTGCGCTCGGTGCCGGTGGCCGTGGTGGTGCACCCCGAGCAACTGGCGGTGTACGAGCAGATCGCGCAGGCCGCCGCTGTCAGCGGGACGATCCGCCGCGCTTTTCTGTCGCGGGAACTGGCGCAGGAGTGGCTTCGGGACCAAGCGCGGGCGCTGGCGGCGAACCGGGTGTGGCGGCCACGAGAGAATCGATCGTCGCCATAGCCGCGGCGAAGGCGGCGCGGTGCATGTCGTCGTCCAGCGCGCAGCGGTCCAGGTGCGACGCCAGCATCAACCCCAGCGGTGACGTATCGCCCGGCCCATGCGGCCGCAGCAGTTCCCAGGCCTCGATGCCGAAGGCGCCGGCCAGGTTCTCCAGCTCGTCGATGCGGGTCGACACCGCGGCACGGCGGATGCGGTCCAGCGTGCCGTTGCTGACCCCGCTGCGCGCGGTGATCTTCGGCAGCGTGCCCAGTTCCGGGCATGACAGCATCATTGCGCGCAGGTTGGCCGCCAGGATGTCTCTAGGACGCATGGTGGGTCTCCTCCCTGGGTCGACTCTACCGCAATCGGGATAGTCTGCAGCCAATCCGCCGGGCCCGAAGCACGCCCCTATCATCGCGGGCCCTTGCAGCCGACGATGCCCGAACCGATGCCGCCCTGCCGCCGCCCCTGCGGCACCGCCCGTTGAGCGCGCTGCCGGCCGACCTGCTGGCCGGCCGCGACTGGCGCGACCTGGGCATCGTTGCCGTGTTCGCGGTGGTCTATCTGGGCATGTTCCTGGGCGGCCTGCCGCGGCTGAAGCTCGACCGCTCGGGCGTGGCGCTGCTCGGTGCCATCGCCGTCATCGCCTTCACCGGCGAATCGGTGGCCGACGCGGCCCGCGCGGTGGACCTGCCGACCCTGGTGCTGTTGTTTGCCTTCATGGTGGTGTCGGCGCAAATGCGGCTGGGCGGCTTCTACACCGCCGTGACGCGCCGCGTGGCCGCGCTGCCGCTGTCGCGGGCCGGCCTGCTGGCCGCGCTGATCGTCGTCGCGGGCGCGTTGTCGGCGGTGTTCTCCAACGACGTGGTCTGCCTGGCGATGACGCCGGTGGTGGCCCGCCTGTGCCTGCGCCGCGGCCTGGACCCGCTGCCCTTCCTGGTGGGCCTGGCCTGCGCCGCCAACATCGGATCGGCCGCGACGCTGATCGGCAACCCGCAGAACATGCTGATCGGCTCGGTGATGCAACTGCACTTTGCCGACTACCTGCGCCAGGCCCTGCCGCCGGTGGCCTTGGGCCTGGCGTTCCTGTGGGCCTGGCTGGCCTTCGTGCCCGCGGGCACGGCGCCGGCCATTGCACCGTTGCCGGCAGCTGCCTCCGACGACGACGAACCGCCCTTCGACGCCTGGCAGTCGGCCAAGGGCCTGGGCGTGGCGCTGCTGCTGCTGGCGGTGTTCCTGTTCACCGACTGGCCGCGCGAGGTGGCGGCGCTGGTCGGCGCCGGTGTGCTGCTGCTCAGCCGCCGCCTGCATTCGGCCGAGGTGATGGGCCATGTGGACTGGCAGCTGCTGCTGCTGTTCATCGGCCTGTTCGTCGTCAACCATGCCTTCGAGGGCACGGGGCTGTCGGCCGATGCGGTGGCCTGGCTGGCCGGCCGCGGCGTGCACCTGGGCGAGCCGGGCGTGCTGCTGGTGGCTGGCGTGGCGCTGTCCAACCTGGTGTCCAACGTGCCGGCGGTGATGCTGCTGCTGCCGCATCTGCAGGGCGCACAGGCGGCCACGCTGCTGGCGCTGGTCAGCACGCTGGCCGGCAATCTGCTGCTGGTGGGCTCCATCGCGAACCTGATCGTTGCCGACCTGGCGCGCAAGCAGGGCATCGACATCGGCTGGCGCCAGCATGCGCGCATCGGCCTGCCAGTGACGATCGGCACGCTGGCCATCGTCTGGGCGTGGTGGCTTTGACTATCATCCGCGCCCTTTGCACCCCGCCATGGCCGACGCCCCCGCCTCCCTGAACGACGCGCAGATGCAGGCGGTGCACCACCTGTCGGGCCCGTGTCTGGTGCTGGCCGGCGCGGGCTCGGGCAAGACGCGGGTCATCGTGCACAAGATCGCGAGGCTGCTGCGCTCCGGCCTGGAGCCGAAGCAGATCGCCGCCATTACCTTCACCAACAAGGCCGCGGCCGAGATGCGCGAGCGTGCCAAGGCGCTGGTCGGCCCGCGCGCGGCCAAGGACCTGGCGATCAGCACCTTCCATTCGCTGGGCGTGCGTCTGCTGCGTGCCGACGGCCAGCGCGTGGGCCTGAAGGAGCAGTTCTCGATCCTCGACAGCGACGACGTGCTGGGGGTGCTGCGCGACGCCGGCGGCTGCAGCGACAACGCGCTGGCGCGGCGCTGGCAGTGGACCATCAGCCTGTGGAAGAACCAGGGCCTGGACGGCGCCGCGGCGGAAGGCGTCGCGGCCAGCGACGAGGAGCGCATCGCCGCGCGCGTGATGCGCGTCTACGAGCAGCGGCTGGCGGCCTTCCAGGCGGTGGATTTCGACGACCTGATCGGCCTGCCGCTGAAGCTGCTGCAGCGCGACGCCGAGGCGCGGCAGAAATGGCAGGACCACTTCCGCCACATCCTGGTGGACGAGTACCAGGACACCAACGCCGTGCAGTACGAGCTGCTGAAGGCGCTGGTGATGCACCCCGACGAGCGCCGCCACGGCCTGTTCACCGCGGTGGGCGACGACGACCAGAGCATCTACGGCTGGCGCGGCGCCACCATCGACAACCTGAAGCGCCTGCCGCAGGATTTCCCGGCGCTGAAGCTGATCCCGCTGGAGCAGAACTACCGCTCCACCGGCCACATCCTGCGCGCCGCCAACCACGTGATCGCCGCCAACCCGAAGCTGTTCGAGAAGAAGCTGTGGAGCGCCTTCGGCGACGGCGAGCCGGTGCGGGTGCTCGAATGCGATGGCGAGGAGCACGAGGCCGAGCGCGCGGTGGCGCGCATCCAGTCGCTGCGCGCGGCCGATGCGACGCTGAAGTTCGGCGATTTCGCGGTGCTGTACCGCGCCAACCACCAGGCGCGCGTCTTCGAGCAGAAGCTGCGCGCCGCGCAGATCCCCTACAAGGTCTCGGGCGGGCAGAGCTTCTTCGACCGCGCCGAGATCAAGGACCTGTGTGCCTGGCTGCGGCTGCTGGTCAACCAGGACGACGACCCGGCCTTCCTGCGCGCGGTGACGAGCCCGAAGCGCGGCATCGGCGCGCAGACGCTGACCAGCCTGGGCGAGTTCGCCTCGAAGTGGAAGACCAGCCTGTTCGAGGCGCTGTTTTCGCCCACGCTGAAGACGCAGCTGGGTGCCAAAGCGGTGGGCGCGTTGCACGAGTTCGGCCGCTACGTCAACGACCTGGAGCACCGGGCGCGCCACACGTCGGGGGGCGAGGACGCCAAGGCGCTGCTGCTAGCCTGGCTGAAGGACATCGGCTACGAGCAGCACCTGTACGACAGCGAGGACAGCGAGAAGCTGGCCAGCGCGCGCTGGAGCAACGTGCTCGACTTCATCGACTGGGTGGCGCGGCGCTGCGGCGGCGAGATCACGCAGGAAGGCGGCACCTTCGAAAGCGAGAAGCTCAGCGTGCTGCAGGTGGCGCAGACCATCAGCGTGATCATCAGCCTGGCCGAGCGCGGCGAGGAGCAGGACGTGGTCACGCTGTCCACGCTGCATGCGGCCAAGGGCCTGGAATGGGCGCACGTGGTGCTGGCCAGCGTCAACGAAGGGCTGCTGCCCTTCAAGGTGGACAGCGACGACCTGGCCGCCGCCGAGCTGGCGCAGCGCCTGGAAGAGGAACGCCGGCTGATGTACGTGGGCATCACGCGGGCGCGGCGCACGCTGGTGGTCAGCACGCTGCGCCGGCGCAAGAAGGGTCGCGACACTGTGGCCGGCGTGCCAAGCCGCTTCATCGCCGAGATGAAGCTGAACGAAGGCGTCGCGAAGGAAGACCCGCGCGAGCGGCTGAAGCGGCTGCGCGCCGAGCTGGCCGCGCGCGCCGAGACCCAGCCGGTCAATCCGCCGTGATGTTGCCGGCGCGGATGGCGGCGCCGTACTTCTCGTAGTCGGAGCGGATCAACGCGTTGATCTGCTCGGGCGTGCGCGGCGCCTGCGGCTCGGTGCCCATCGCGCGCAGCTTCTGCTGCACCTCGGGCGATTCCAGCGCGGCATTGATGGCGCTGTTGATGCGCGCCACCACCGGCTTCGGCACGGCCGAGTTCACCACGTAGCCGTACCAGGGCACCACGTTGGCCTCGGGGAAGCCGGCTTCGGCCAGCGTGGGCACGTTCGGGTAGGCGGCCAGCCGCTTGTCGGACACCACTGCCAGCGCCTTGATCTTGCCGGCCGTCAGCTGCGGCGCGGCAATGCCCACCGAATAGACGCTGAACTGCACGTCGCCGCGCACCATGTCCACCAGCACCGGCGGCTGGCCCTTGTAGGGGATGTTGGTCATCTGGATGCCGGCGGCCTGGCGGAACATCTCGTAGTTCAGGTGCATCGAGGTGCCGTTGCCCGGGTTGCCGAAGTTCAGCTTGCCGGGCTCGCGCTTGGCCAGTGCCACCAGCTCCTTCGCGTCGTTGACCGGCAGCGTGGCCGGCACCGCGATGAACGACGGCGCCACCACCACCACGCCGACGCCGGTGACATCCTTGATCGGATCCCACAGCCCCTTGTAGAGCGAAGCATTGGCCGTCAGCGCCGAGGCGGCGAACACCCAGGTGTAGCCGTCGGCCGGCGCGCGCAGCCCGGCCTGGGTGCCGATGTTGGCGTTGCCGCCGGGCCGCGGGTCGACGTTGACCGGCTGGCCCAGCGTCTTCGACACATGCTCGGCGATCACCCGCGTCACCGAATCGACGATGCCGCCGGCCGGGTAGGGCACGATGATGGTGATCGGCTTGGTCGGGAAATCGGTGCCCTGGGCCTGGGCAGCGGGCAGGACGGCCAGGCCGGCGGCCAGGGCCAGCAGGCGGCGGCGCAGGATGAGGGGCATGGGCGGGTCTCGTGGTTGTGGTGTCGCGCATTGTGCGCAGGGCGCTGCGGCCGCGACACCGGGACAAGCCCGCGCCGGGTCAGCGCCGGTTCAGCGGCGGAAGCGCATCACCTGCCAGCCCTTGCGCAGCGCGGTCGATTCCAGCCGCGGGTCGGGGTCCACCACCACCGGCTGGCGCACCACGCTCAGCAGCGGCAGATCGTTGATCGAGTCGGTGTAGAAGGCCGCCTGGCGCAGCAGCGTCTCGGGCCATTGCTGCGCCTGCAGCCACTGGCGCAGCCGCTCGACCTTGCCGGTGCGCATGTTCAGCACGCCGGTGGTGCGGCCGGTGAAGCGGTCGTCCACCACCTCCAGCTCGGTGGCCAGGTGGTGGTCCACGCCCAGGTCGGCGGCGGTCAGCGCGCTGATCATGCGGTTGGTGGCCGTGGTCAGCACCAGCAGGTGGCCGGCGTCGCGGTGGCGCTGCAACAGCGCGCGCGCATCGTCGGGGATGCGCGGGCGGATCACCTCCTGCAGGAAGCGCTCGCGCACCGGCAGCCACTCGGCCTCGCTGCGGCCGGCCAGCGTGCCGGCGTAGAAATCGCAGTAGTCCGCCGGCGTCACGACGCCAGCGGTGTAGGCCTCGGCCATGCGCTCGTTGCGTTCGGCGAAGCCCTCGTCCAGCAGCCCCTGCTGCAGCAGGAAATCGCACCAAAGCACGTCGCTGTCGCCGCTGAGCAGCGTGTGGTCCAGGTCGAACAGCGCGAGTCGCATCGGGGGGCGGCCGGCCCAGCGGGCGGCGCGGGCATTATCCGACGGCGGGTAGGGTCTCTTGGCGCGGCATGGTGCCGGTACGCAGCGCATGCGCCCAATCGGGCCGGCCGTTCTGCGCGGCCAGCCGGGCCATCGGTTCGGCGTCGTAGGGCACGGCGACCAGCGCCGCCGTCCAGCCCTGCGGCCCCCGCTCGACGAGCGCGTAGCGCGCATCCGGCGCGCCGTTCTCGATCACATGCCAGTGCGGGTGCCCGTCGTCGTAGGCCTGCAGGCCCACGCTGCCCGGGTTGACCAGCAGCTGACCGCGCGCGCTGCGCACGATGCGCGGATGGTGGGTGTGGCCGCACAGCAGCAGCGGCGCCGTCACGCCGGCCAGCCGCTCGGTGATCTCGTCCGGCGTGGCCAGGCGCACGCCGGTGGGCTCCACCGTGTCGAGCAGGTATTCCAGGTCGCTGCGCGGCGAGGCATGGCACAGGTGGATGTCTGCATCCAGCGCCAGGTTCGGCTGCAGCGTGGCCATCCAGGCCAGTGCCTCGGCATCCAGCTGCGCGGCGGCGTAGGCATCGGCGGCCGACCATTGGCCCGGGCCCTGGGTGAGCACCTGGCGCTCGTGGTTGCCGGCCAGGTGCAGCCAGCCGCTGGCCATCAGGAAGCGCGCGGTCTGCAGCGGCAGCAGCGGACCCGAGACGCTGTCGCCCAGGTTGATGACGCGGTCCACGCCACGGCGGCCGATGTCCTGCACCACCGCCTGCAGCGCCGGCAGGTTGCCGTGGATGTCGCTGACGATGGCCAGGCGCATCAGGCCCCCAGTTCCACTTCGCCTTCGATCTCCACCGGGATGTCGAAGGGCAGCTCGGCCATGCCCACCGCGCTGCGGCTGTGCGCGCCGATCTCCGGCCCGAAGAGTTCCAGGATCAGATCCGAGAAGCCGTTGATCACCGCCGGCTGGCGGTGGAAGCCCGGCGCGGAATTGACCATGCCGAACACCCGCGTCCAGGCGGCGATGCGGTCCAGGTCGCCCAGCTCGCGCTGCAGGCTGCCCAGCATCGACAGCGCGGTCAGCCGCGCGGCGGCATAGCCCTGCTCGACCGTCAGCTCGCGGCCCAGCTTGCCCAGCGGCCCGGCCACCGTGCCATCGGCCGCCTGCGGGCCGTGGCCGGCGATC
>JAFLDH010000174.1 GCA_017302505.1 Burkholderiales bacterium | reverse complement strand
GCCGGGCTGGAGCCCGGCGGCGGCCCCGACGACCCGGCCATCGACCGCGACTGGGGCGAGCCCGGGCTGACGCCGATCGAGCGCGTGCTCGCCTGGAACGCGCTGGAGGTGCTGGCCATGCGCACCGGCAACCCGGACTTTCCGGTCAACGCGATTCCGGCACATGCGCAGGCCACACTGCAGCTGCGTTTCGTCGTCGACACCGACATCGCACGGCTGCGCGCCCATGTGCAGGCGCACCTGCAGGCACAGGGCATCGGCGCCATCGAGGTGGGCGAGCCAGTGGTCATGCAGGCGACGAGGCTGGACCCGGACAACGCCTGGGTGCGGCTGGCGCAGCAGTCGATCGAGCGCAGCACCGGCCGGCCGCCGGTGCTGCTGCCCAACCTGGGCGGTGCGCTGCCCAACGACGTGTTCGCCGACGGCCTGGGCCTGCCCACCGTGTGGGTGCCGCACAGCTACCCGGGCTGCTCGCAGCATGCGCCGGACGAGCACCTGCTGGCACCGGTGGTGCGCCAGGCGCTGCAGCTGATGACCGGCCTGTTCTGGGACCTGGGCGAGCAGGCGGACACGCTGCCGCGGCGCCGCCACTGACGCAGCTCGCTAGCCGAAAGGCGGGAAGCGGCTGCCTGCAGGCGCCGGGCGCGCGGCAAACAGCCAGGCGGCCAGCGCCCGCTCGCGGCGCACCACGGTGTCCAGGAACTCCTGCGCGCCACGCATCGCACCGAAGGTGTCGAAGCCGGCCTCCAGGAAGGCCTGCAGCTCGGGCAGGCCGGCCAGCCGGGCCGGCGTGCGCATCAGCCGCAGGCTGTGGCGCAGGAAGGGGTTGCGGGTGTAGACGTCCAGCGCATCGGCCACGCGGCGCATCAGCAGGATCTGCGCCTCACGGTCGGCGGGCCGGCCGACGGCCTGCCAGGCGGCGACGTAGCCGGCCAGGTCCACCGCGCCGGCGGATACGTGCCGGCCCATGGCGGTATCCAGCTCCTCCGACAGCGCATGCAACTCGCCCAGCGTCTGCACCGTCAGCACCACTTCCTTCGGGAACAGCCGCACCAGGCCCGGCACCACGCGCTTGAACTGCGTGTCGCGGCGCGTGAAGTCCATCGGGCCGTACAGCTCCTCGAGGAAGAAGCGCGTGGCCTTGGCATAGCGCGGCTGCGCCAGCAGGTCGGCATAGGTGTGCTGGAAGCGCTCGTGCTGGTAGTGCTTGACGGCCTGCACCCGGTCGTGCAGCGACGGGTCGGCGGCGCGTTGCGCCCGCTGCTCGTCCACCCGCCGCAGCAAGTCGAGGATGGCCTGGACCTGCGTGTTCATGCGTCAAGCCTACCAAGACCCGGGCCCGCGTCGTAGAGCCGCCGCTCCACGGCGAGGTCCGCCACGGGCGGACAATTGGCGGCATGCGACTGGCAAGGCTGTTCCAGATGATCACGCTGTTGCTGGCGCTGGCCGTGGGCGGCGCGCTGGCGGCATGGCTGCTGGCCGGCGCCTCGGTGCTGTGGGTGGTGCTGGCGCTGGGCCTGGCGCTGCTGCATGTGCCTCTGATGGCCACCGAGTTCCTGCTGCTGCGCTGGATCAACCGCAGCGATCCGGCGCCGCAGGCCACGCCGCTGGAGATGCTGCGGGCCTGGTGGGCCGAGGCCGTCGGCGCGCTGCGCGTCTTCGGCTGGCAGCAGCCCTGGCGCTGGCGCCAGTTCGACGATCAACTGCCGGCCGATGCGCTGGGCCGCCGCGGGCTGGTGCTGGTGCACGGCTTCGTCTGCAACCGCGGGCTGTGGAACGCCTGGTGGCCGCAGCTGCAGCAGGCCGGCGTGCCCTGCATCGCCGTCAACCTGGAGCCGGTGTTCGGCTCGATCGACCGCTACCCGCCGCTGATCGAGGCGGCGGTGCAGCGCATGGCCCAGGCCACCGGCCGGCCACCGCTGCTGGTGGGGCACAGCATGGGCGGGCTGGCGCTGCGCGCCTGGCTGCGCGACTTCGACGGCGATGCGCGGGTGCACGGGGTCGTGACCATCGGTTCGCCGCACCACGGCACCTGGCTCGGCCGCTTCGGCTATGCGCCCAATGCGCAGCAGATGCGCTGGCAGAGCCGCTGGCTGCTGGCGCTGGCGGCCAGCGAACCGGCGGCACGCTACCGGCGCTTCACCTGCTTCTGGGGGCACTGCGACAACATCGTCTTCCCGGCCAGCACCGCCACGCTGCCGGGCGCCGACAACCGGCACCTGCGCGGCCATGCGCATGTGCACCTGCTGCAGCACCCGCAGGTGCTGGCCACGGTGCTGCAGCGGCTGGCCGAAGACGCGGCTCAGCCGGCGGCGAACTCGCGCTCGCCGGGCAGCACCGCGCCGGCCTCGATCTCGGCCTGAGCACGCACCGCCGCATACACCGGCGTGAAGTCGGGCGCAGTGGCGTCGAACAGCTGCTGGAAGGCGTCGATGACGAAGTAGGTGGCCTGGTAGCTGTCGATGCGATAGCGGGTGCGCATCAGCCGCTGCAGGTCGAAGGCCACGCGCCGCGGCTCGCCGCTGCGCACGCTGTGGCGCAGCTCGCCGGCCGAGGACAGGATGCCGGCGCCATAGGCGCGCAGGCCCTGCGGCGTGGCGATCAGGCCGAACTCCACCGTGTACCAGTACAGCCGCGCCAGCAGCTCGCAGGCATCCAGCCGGCTGGCCTTGAGCCCGCCTTCGCCATAGGCCTGCATGTAGTCGGCGAACACCGGGTTGAAGAGCAGCGGCACATGGCCGTACAGGTCGTGGAAGACGTCGGGCTCGACCACGTAGTCGAACTCTTCCGGCTTGCGCAGCCATTCGGTCACCGGGAACTTGCGCTGGGCCAGCAGCGCGAAGAAGGCTTCCTCGGGAATCAGCCCGGGCACTGCCACCACCTGCCAGCGTGTGGCCGGGAAAAGCCGCTCGTTGATGTCGTCGAAGCGCGGCACCTGGTCGGCGCGGCCCAGCTGCTGCACCGCCTGGATGAACTCGTCGCAGGCCAGGCCCGGCAGCTGCGCGGTCTGGCGCTGGTGCAGCCGCGCGTACAGCGCGTGCTGTTCGGGCGTGTACTGGTCCCAGCGCTGCGCGCAGGTGTAGTCGCTGGCGGCCGACGCATAGTCGCCGCGCGGCGGACGGTCGCCCACGCCGTAGGTGACCGGCGCGACGCCCTGGTTCAGCGCCTTGGCCGGCGCGGGCGTGGCGGTGTTCATGCCGCGGCCGCCGGGTCCTTGAGCACGCCGCGGCGCACCTGGTCGAGCTCGATGCTCTCGAACAGCGCGCGGAAGTTGCCCTCGCCGAAGCCTTCGTCGCCCTTGCGCTGGATGATCTCGAAGAAGATCGGCCCGATCACCGTCTGCGTGAAGATCTGCAGAAGCAGTTCGTTGGGCGCGCCCTGGTGCGTGGCGCCGTCGATCAGGATGCGCAGGCGCTTCAGGTCGGCCAGCCGCTCGCCGTGGTTCGGCAGGCGCTTGTCCACCAGGTCGTAGTAGGTCTCGATCGTGTCCTGGAAGGCCACGCCGCCGGCCTTCATGCCCTGCACGGTGCTGTAGATGTCGCCGGTGGACAGCGCGATGTGCTGGATGCCCTCGCCGTGGTACAGGTCCAGGTATTCGGCGATCTGGCTCTTGTCGTCGCTGCTCTCGTTGATCGGGATGCGGATCTTGCCGCAGGGGCTGGTCATGGCCTTGCTCTTCAGGCCGGTGAGCTTGCCCTCGATGTCGAAGTAGCGCACTTCCTTGAAGTTGAACAGCCGCTCGTAGAACTCGGCCCATTCCTTCATGCGGCCGCGGTGCACGTTGTGCGTCAGGTGGTCGATGTTCACCAGGCCGTGGCCGGGCACCTGCGCCTCGGCGCCTTCGATGGGCACGAAATCCACGTCCCAGATGCTGATGTTGCCGATGGCACCGGGCTGGGCGCCGTCCTTGCCGTGCCAGCGGTCGACGAAGTAGATCAGGCTGTCGCCGATGCCCTTGATGGCCGGGATGTTCAGCTCCATCGGGCCGGTCTTGTTGTCGAAGCCCCAGGCGCCCAGCGACAGCGCGCGCTCGTAGGCCAGCTTGGCGTCCTGGACGCGGAAGGCCATCGCGCACACGCAGGGGCCGTGCAGCCGCGCGAAGCGCTGCGCGAAGGAATCGGGCTCGGCATTGACGACGAAGTTCACCCCGCCCTGGCGGTACAGCAGCACGTTCTTCGTGCGGTGGCGCGCGATCGCGCGAAAGCCCAGCTGCTCGAACAGCCGGCCCAGCGCCTGCGGATCGGGGGCGGCGTACTCGACGAACTCGAATCCGTCGGTGCCCATCGGGTTGTCCCAGGGGGTGAACTTCATGTCTCGCTCCGGTGTAGGGGTGGGAGCCGGGCCTTGATCTCCATCAAGCCCCGGGCGCAGCACGGGACTGTAGGGTGGCAAAGACGCAGGTTTATTGCAAGTTTCGGCGCCGCACGCCGGCGTGTCGCATGTTTCCTGCACAATCCGAAGAATGGATAACCCGATGCAGCTCGATGCCATCGATCGGCGCATTCTTCGTGCGCTGCAGGGTGATGGCCGCATGACGTATGACGTGTTGGCTGGCGTGGTCAGCTTGTCGCCGTCGGCGGTGCTGCGCCGGGTGAAGCGGCTGGAGGAATCGGGCGTGATTGCCGCCTACGTGGCGCTGGTGGCGCCCGAGCGGGTGGGGCTGGGCCTGACCGCGTACCTGAACGTGCGGCTGGAAAAGCATGCCGAGGTGCAGAAGCGCAACCCGATGGACCTGTTCCGCGCCGCGGTGCAGACCTGGCCCGAGGTGGTGGAATGCACCGCGCTGACCGGCGAGATGGACTACCTGCTGCGCGTGATGGTGCAGGACATGGCGCACTACTCGCGCTTCGTCATGGACACGCTGCTCAAGCACCCCAGCGTGCAGGACTGCAAAACCAGCTTCGTGCTCGACCGGGTCAAGAACACCACGGCCGTGCCGGTGTAGGCTGGATTGCGGCTTCCGGTGCTCAGCTGCCGTTCGAACGCATGCCGTTGAGGTGCATGCTGTCCGTCAGCGGGGTGGCCAACTCCGTTCAGCCAAATTCTTATTCACTCCGTTGACCACCCCGCTGCCGGCCAGGGCCTGTGGTGTTCGCAGGCCGTGCTTCTGTTGCCGTAGCGCGCTGCGGGTGCCGGCAAAGCCGGCGAGGGGGTGGCCGGCGGAGTGAATAAGCATCTCCTGAACGGAGCCGGCCACCCCGTCGTCGGCTTTGCCTCAGCGGCGCCGAAACGCATCGAACACAACGAACGTCAGCCAAGCGCCAAAACCGGCACTGGGTCGCCGCCCTGCCATCGAGCGGAAGCAGTCCTCAGGCGCGTTCAGCCACCCAGCCGCGCACCGAATCCAGTGCGGCAGACAGCTTCGACGGATCGGTGCCGCCGGCCATCGCCATGTCCGGCTTGCCGCCGCCCTTGCCGCCCACCTGCTGGGCGACGAAGTTCACCAGCTCGCCGGCCTTGATCTTGGCGGTGCGGTCGGCGGTGACGCCGGCAGCCAGCTGCACCTTGCCGCCTTCCACGGTGGCCAGCACGATGGCCGCGCTCTTCAGCTTGTCCTTCAGCTTGTCCATGGTCTCGCGCAGCGCCTTGGCATCGGCGCCCTGGAGCGTGGCCGCCAGCACCTTCAGGCCGGCGACGTCCACCGCGCGGGCCAGCAGCTCGTCCCCCTGCGCGGAGGCCAGCTTGCCCTTCAGCGCGTCGAGTTCCTTCTCCAGCGAGCGCACCTGGTCCAGCAGCGCGTTGACGCGCGCCGGCACCTCGGGCTTCAGCACGCGCAGCGTGCCGGCCACGCCGCCCAGCGCGCCTTCCATGTCCTGCACGTAGGCCAGCGCGTTGTCGCCGGTCAGCGCCTCGACGCGGCGCACGCCGGCGGCCACGCCGCCTTCGGCCACGATGGTGAACAGGCCGATGTCGCCGGTGCGCGCCACGTGCGTGCCGCCGCACAGCTCGCGGCTCGTGCCGATGTCCAGCACGCGCACCTCGTCGCCGTACTTCTCGCCGAACAGCATCATCGCGCCGGCCTTCTGCGCCTGCTCGATGGGCATGATCTGCGCCTGCACCGCGGCATTGGCCAGGATCTCGGCATTGACCAGCCGCTCCACCTGGCGGATCTGCTCGTTGCTCATCGGCGCGTTGTGCGCGAAGTCGAAGCGGGTGCGCTCGGCGTTCACCAGGCTGCCCTTCTGCTGCACGTGCGCACCCAGCACCTCGCGCAGCGCCTTGTGCATCAGGTGGGTGGCGCTGTGGTTGCGCATCGTGCGGGCGCGGCGCTCGGCATCGACGCGGGCGACGAACGGGTCGCCCAGCTCGACCTCGCCCTCGACGATGCGGCCCTGGTGGCCGAACACGCTGGCCTGGACCTTGGTGGTGTCGTCCACCAGCACGCGGGCGCGCTGGTTGCGCAGCTCGCCGGCATCGCCGACCTGGCCGCCGCTCTCGGCATAGAAGGGCGTGTGGTCGAGCACGATCACCACGTCGTCACCGGCCCGCGCCTTCTGCACCGGGCTGCCGTCGACATAGATCGCGCTGACCTTGCTGTGCTCGCACACCAGGTGCTCGTAGCCGTGGAAGGCGGTGGCCGCGCCGTCGTACTCCAGCCCCTGCGCCATCTTGAACTTGGCCTTGGCGCGGGCCTGCTCGCGCTGGCGCTGCATGGCGGCGTTGAAGCCGGCCTCGTCCACCGTCAGGCCGCGCTCGCGGCAGACGTCGGCCGTCAGGTCCAGCGGGAAGCCGAAGGTGTCGTGCAGCTTGAAGGCGGTCTCGCCGTCCAGCACCTGGGTGCCGCCGGCCAAGGCCGATTCAAGGATCTCCATGCCGTTGGCGATGGTCTGGAAGAAGCGCTCCTCCTCGGCCTTCAGCACCTCGGTGATGCGCAGCTTGTCGCGGCGCAGCTCGGGATAGGCCTCGCCCATCTCGTCGGCCAGCGGGGCCACCAGCTTGTGGAAGAAGGGCTTGCGCGCGCCCAGCTTGTAGCCGTGGCGGATGGCGCGGCGGGCGATGCGGCGCAGCACGTAGCCGCGGCCCTCGTTGCCCGGGATCACGCCGTCGGCCACCGTGAAGGCGCAGGCGCGGATGTGGTCGGCGATGACCTTCAGGCTGGGCGTCTGCAGGTCGATGGCGCCGTCGCCGCCGACCGCGGCCACCGCCTCGCGCGTGGCCGTGAGCAGGTGCGCGAACAGGTCGATCTCGTAGTTGCTGTGCACGTGCTGCAGCACCGCGGCCAGCCGCTCCAGGCCCATGCCGGTGTCGACGCTGGGCTTCGGCAGCCGGTGCATCGTGCCGTCTTCGGTGCGGTTGAACTGCATGAAGACGTTGTTCCAGATCTCGATGTAGCGGTCGCCGTCCTGTTCGGGCGAGCCCGGCGGCCCGCCGGCCACGTCGGGGCCATGGTCGTAGAAAATCTCGCTGCAGGGGCCGCAGGGGCCGGTGTCACCCATCATCCAGAAGTTGTCGGACATGTAGCGGCCGCCCTTGTTGTCGCCGATGCGCACGATGCGCTCGGCGGGCAGGCCGATGTCCTTAAGCCAGATGTCGTAGGCCTCGTCGTCCTCGGCATACACCGTGGCCCAGAGCTTTTCCTTCGGCAGGTGGAAATGCTCGGTCAGCAGTTCCCAGGCATAGCGGATCGCGTCCTTCTTGAAATAGTCGCCGAAGCTGAAGTTGCCCAGCATCTCGAAGAAGGTGTGGTGCCGCGCGGTGTAGCCCACGTTCTCCAGGTCGTTGTGCTTGCCGCCGGCGCGGATGCACTTCTGGCTGGTGGTGGCGCGGGTGTAGGGCCGCTTGTCGAAGCCCAGGAACACGTCCTTGAACTGGTTCATCCCGGCGTTGGTGAACAGCAGCGTCGGGTCGTCGCCCGGCACCACCGGCGAACTGGCGACGATGGCGTGGCCCTTCGTTTCGAAGAACTTCAGGAAGGTGGAGCGGATGTCGGAAGCATTCATCGGGAACTCTCGCGAAGGGAAGGCTGGTACAGCGGCACGCCGATGCGGCGCGCCGCCTCACAGAGGTCTTTGTCCTTGCTGGCCAGCGGCAGGCGCTGCGCCAGTGCAGTGTCCAGGTAACAGGCGTCGTAGGCGCTCAGGCCCCAGTCGGCGGCGCGCTGCGTCCAGTGCTGCGCGTCGCCGTGCGCCGGCACGGTCTGCAGCCCCACCGCCTCCAGCCGGGCCCAGCAGTCGTCCAGCGCCTGGCGCGTGATGCGGCCGCGCTGCACCGCCCGGGACAGGATGTTGCCCATCTCCAGATGCCACAGCGCCGGCACCAGCACCTGCGCCGATTCGAGCGAGCGCCAGACCGCCACCGAATAGGCGTCCTGCTCGTCTTCGAAGAAGGCACCCAGCGCGACCGAGCAGTCCAGCAGGAAGCTGCTGCGCACGCTCATCGGCGGCCTTCGTCACGCAGGCGCTTCCAGTCGGCGTCCAGGCTGCGTCCGCGTGCGCCGCGCAGCAGCGCCTCCACCGACTGGCGGCGGGTGCCGCGGTCGGCCGGCGGTGCCGCCACCGGCACCAGTTTGGCCACTGGCTTGTTGTGGCGGGTGATGATGACCTCCTCGCCGCGCTCGGCGCGCGCGATCAGCTCCGACAGGTGCGTCTTGGCTTCGAAAAGGCCGACGGATTCCATGGCATCGATATTGGTTGAATCAACCAGATTGTAGCAATGCCGCATGCCGCAGGCGCGGGCCGCAGGCGGCTAAAGTGCGGGTCAGGCCCAACTTGCACGGAGGCTTCTCATGCAGCGCGATCCGCACCTGAACAACGCCGCCCTTCTGGCACGTCGCAACACCGCGGTGGCGCGCGGCGTCGGCCACATGCACGCGATCTTCGCCGAGCGCGCCGAGAACGCCGAGGTCTGGGACGTGGAAGGCCGGCGCTACCTGGACTTCGCCGGCGGCATTGCGGTGCTGAACACCGGCCACCGCCATCCGCAGGTGATGGCGGCGGTGCAGGCGCAGATGGAGCGCTACACCCACACCTGCTTCCAGGTGCTGGCCTACGAGCCCTATGTGGCGCTGGCCGAGCGGCTGAACGCGCTGGCGCCCGGCGATTTCGCGAAGAAGACGCTGCTGCTGACCAGCGGCGCCGAGGCGCTGGAGAACGCGGTGAAGATTGCGCGCGCCTACACCGGCCGGCCCGGCATCATCGCCTTCACCGGCGCCTACCACGGCCGCACGATGTTCACGCTGGGGATGACCGGCAAGGTGGCGCCCTACAAGCTGGGCTTCGGCCCCTTCCCGGGCAGCGTGTTCCATGCCTTGTTCCCGAACGCGCTGCATGGTGTCAGCGAGGACGCGGCCATCGCCTCGGTCGAGACGCTGTTCAAGAACGACATCGAGGCCGCGCAGGTGGCGGCCATCGTCATCGAGCCGGTGCAGGGCGAAGGCGGCTTCTACGTGGCGCCCAAGGCCTTCATGCAGCGGCTGCGCGCGCTGTGCGACCAGCACGGCATCCTGCTGGTGGCCGACGAGGTGCAGACCGGTGCCGGGCGCACCGGCACCTTCTTCGCGATGGAGCAGATGGGCGTGGCCGCCGACCTGACGACGCTGGCCAAGAGCCTGGCCGGCGGCTTCCCGCTGTCAGCGGTGGTCGGCCGGGCCGAAGTGATGGACGCGCCGGGCCCCGGCGGGCTGGGCGGCACCTACGCCGGCTCGCCGCTGGGCTGCGCCGCCG
>JAFLDH010000173.1 GCA_017302505.1 Burkholderiales bacterium | reverse complement strand
CCGGCCATCACCAGACATTCAATACATTGCCGGGAAGCTGCCGTTCGCATCCATCGGGCATGTCTTCTAGCGCCATTTTTGGTCCCCCCTGGAGCCATTCGAAAGCGCCCCCGAATCGGTCTGCACGATGAGAACGACACGTGCGCGGGCATTGTCGGCAACGACACCTGACCAGCCGGGAGGATTCACTGGCTTGAACCGGCAAATGTAGTACCACCGCAAGTGCCGCGCAGGCCGTGCCGGAGTACTCGCCGCAGCGGCCGTCCTCACATCTATGGGTGAGGACCGACTCACCCGCATGAGTGATTGCGATTCACCGCGGCGTGCGATTCGCTCTTCGTGCCACGCCGTCACTATCGACCCCATCGTTCGAAGACTTCGGGCGAACCGCCACCGCAGCCGGCCGCCCGAGCCGGCGCGGCGCCTCGAAACGCAGTACGGAGACACGGCATGGCCCTCTACGAGTACCGATGCGACACGGACGGCACTTTTGATATCCATCGACCGATCGGCACCGCGCCTGAGTCGGTCGCCTGCGCCGCCTGCGGAGCGACTTCGCGGCGCGTCATCTCGGCGCCGATGGTGATGACGTCGAACCGCAGCGCTTGGTCGTCGGCGATCGCGCACGCCGAGAAGAGCCGCTACGAGCCCGAGGTGGTGAGTTCCCTGCCTTCTGCCGGCCCCGGCCGCCGCATCACCACGGCACAGATGACGCCGGCGCTGCGCAGCCTTCCACGGCCGTGACCCACGCGGCTCGCGCGCCGCGGAGGCGGGGCGCGGAATTGGTGGGTTTCCAAGAGCGATCGCACACAGGTTCCGGGACTCCGGAATGGTCAGCAACTGACGGACGAAAGGTCACGACATGCCCAAGAATCTATTTCCCCTGGACAACACCAAGAAGTTCAAGGACCAGAAGCTGGTCGGCCACAACCGCTGGCACCCGGACATTCCCGCCGCGGTGACCATCAAGCCCGGCGAGGTCTTCCGCGCCGACTGCCGCGAGTGGTTCGACGGTGCGATCAAGAATGACGACTCGGCCGACGACATCCGCCATGCGCCGCTGCCGGGCGTGCACGTGCTGTCCGGGCCCTTCTACGTCGAGGGCGCCGAGCCCGGCGACCTGCTGATCGTCGACATCCTGGAGATCGACGCATGCGACCAGGAGGACTCGGGGCCGCTCTCGGGCCAGGGTTGGGGCTACACCGGCGTGTTCGCGAAGTCCAACGGCGGCGGCTTCCTGACCGACCGCTTCCCAGACGCCTACAAGGTGATCTGGGACTTCCGCGGCGACATCGCGACCTCGCGCCACATCCCCGAAGTGTCGTACACCGGCATCCACCACCCGGGCCTGATGGGCACGGCGCCATCGGCCGATTTGCTGGCGCGCTGGACCGCGCGCGAGACCGCGCTCATCGCCACCGATCCGTTGCGGGTGCCGCCACTGGCGCTGCCGCCGCTTCCCGACAGCGCGATCCTCGGCTCGCTGAAGGGAGCCGAGTTCGAGCGGGTCGCGCGCGAGGCGGCGCGCACCGCGCCGCCGCGAGAAAACGGCGGCAACCAGGACATCAAGAATCTCACGGCCGGCAGCCGCATCTTCTATCCGGTGTTTGTGCCAGGTGCCAAGCTGTCGTTCGGGGACCTGCACTTCTCGCAGGGCGACGGCGAGATCACGTTCTGCGGCGCGATCGAGATGGGTGGGTTCATGGACCTGCACGTCGATCTCATCAAGGGCGGCATGGCCAAGTACGGCATGAAGGAGAACGCGATCTTCATGCCGGGCAATCGCGACCCGCAGTATTCCGAGTGGATCGCCTTCTCGGGCGTCTCGGTGGACAGCAGCGGCAAGCAGCACTACCTGGACTCGTGGCTGGCCTACGCGAACGCCTGCAACCACGCGATCGACTACCTGATGAAGTTCGGCTACACCGACATCCAGGCCTACATGATCCTGGGCACGGCACCGGTCGAAGGCCGGCTGTCGGGCGTGGTCGACATCCCGAACGCGTGTTCGACGATCTACATTCCGCGCGCCATCTTTGACTTCGACGTTCGCCCATCGGCGAAGGGCGCGCCGCACCAGGTCAAGCAGGGGCTTCAGGTGCCAAGGTCACCGAACTGACGGCGTGCTGCGCAGGTGCCCAGCCGCCCACGGGCGGCTGACAGATCCGCCGGAGGTTCTGCGCCGGTTCGCAATGGACCGGCGCCGGCCATCGGCTCCGAACGACACACTGAGGGGATACGCCATGCTGGGGCTTGTTCTGTTTTTCGTCGGCGCCGTGCTGTGCCTCAACGGCCTCTGGCTGCTGGGCCGCATCGGCGACAACGAGATTTCGATCATCAACTACCTCGTCGGCGGCATCACGCTGCTGGCCTGTCTGTTCCTCGCCTTCGGGCCCGGCGCAGATGCCGGATCAATCAAGGCCGCGGCGCTGACTTTGCTGTTCACCTTCACCTACCTCTGGGTGGCGGCCAATCGGACGAACGGCGCCGACGGTCGTGGGCTCGGCTGGTTCAGCCTGTTTGTCGCCATCACGGCGGTGCCGGTGACGCTGCAGACGCTGGCTGGCGCCAACACCACCTGGGGCTACTGGTTCGCGATTTGCTGGGCGGCCTGGGCGTTTCTTTGGTTCCTCTTCTTCGTCCTGCTGGCGCTGAAGAAGCCGATCGCCAAGTTCGTCGGCGGCGTCACGCTGGCCGAGGGCGTGTTCACCGGGTGGCTGCCCGGCTACCTGCTGCTGAACGGGCTGCTGCAGTAGCTTGCGACCTCACCGCAGCAAACCAGGAGTCAAGTCCGATGCCCCTGTACGACTATCGATGCTCCGACTGCGGTGATTTCCGTGAGATCCGGCCGATGGCCGAGTCCACTTCTGAGCGACCGTGTCCGGTCTGCGGCACGCCGGCGCCACGATCGCTGTCCGCGCCGTTCCTGGGGGGCGCCGCGCCCGGCGGCTGGTTGCGGCCCACGGCGTCGAACGGGCAGCGCGTGCCGTGGCGCGCGGCGTGCGGGTTGGGCTGCTCGCACGCGCACTGAAGGCCCGCCCGCGTGGCCTCGCACGAGCAGTGCAATCGGATGCTAGTGCGAGGCCCGCCTGCCGTGGCGCAGGAAGTCGACCACATCAGCCGGCGCGCACGCCGGCGCCAGTGCGTCGCCCTGGCCGATGTCGCAGCCCTCCCACTTGAAGAACTGCGCTTCGGCATCCGTGGAAACGCCGTCGGCAACGGAGATGATGCTCAGTGTCTGTGACAGTGCGATCAGCGAGCGCGCGAGTGCCATGCGTTCGGGGGCATGGACGACGCCGCGAACGAACAGGCGGTGGATCTTCAGCCGGTCAGGAACGAGGTGGTTCAGGCGCTGCAGCGAGATCGTCTGCGCGCCGAAGTCCACCAGCGTCAGGCTGACACCGGCGGCGCGCACGGCGGCCACGGCTTCGCGAATGCCGACCGTCTCGCCAAGCAGCGCGGCTTCGCTGACAAGCAGGTCCAGCGTGCCGGGAGGCAGTCCAGACGCGCGCGTCGACCTCAGCACCGCGTCGAGCGTGGCGCAGTCGCCAAGCGCCTCGCCGACAAGCGGTATCGACACTGTCAGCGGCCGGCCCTGGCCACCCTGCCAGGCGCGACCCCAGAAGCAGGCCTGCCCGAGCATGAACTCAACGATGCGCATGCGGGTCGCTCCGTCGGACCAGGCAGCGCCGACGCGTGCCGCAGGCAGCAGGCCCAGCGATGTCTTCCAGTGCGGCACCAGTTCGATGCCGATTGCCTGGTTGGAGGCCAGGGCCACCTCCGGTTGCGCCTGCATCAGCACGGCGTCGCGCTCGTCCAGACCGGCAAGCTCGGCGGCCAGGGCCAGGCGCGCCGGTTCGTGCGGCGGCGGAGCCGCGGCCCGACCGGCGAGGCCTGAATGCCCCCGCAACGAGCGCGCGTTGCGGTAGCCGCGCAGCGCCGAGATGACGATCGAGTGCAGGCGCTGCGCCGTGATCTCGGTCTTCAGGAAGTAGCCGTTGATCTCATAGCGACTCATGATGTCGCCCTCGGGCGCAACGCCGGGCTGGCCGGTGCGCAGCACGATCTGCATGTCGATGTCGCGCCGCTGCACGCGGATGTGCTGGACCAATGCGATGCCGGCATCGTCGGTCTCCATCACGACGTCGAGCAGGGCCAGCGCGATGTCGGCGTGGCGCGCCAGCAGGTCGCGCGCCTGTGCGGCCGAGTCGGCGCTCAGCAGTTCGACTTCGCGGCCCTCGAAAGAGAGGCCGGCGAGGATCAGGCGTGACATCTCGTGCACGGCCGGCTCGTCGTCGACGAGCAGCACGCGCCAGCGCGCGGGGTCGGTGGGTGAACGCGCGTCAGTGTTCATCGGATTGGGTCCTGGGCAACGCCCCGAGCATGCGCCTGACGTTCGCCGATCGCCGGGCGACGCGGGGAAAGTAGGCGACGAAGCGCACGCCGCGTCCGGGTTCGCTCTCCAGCGCGATGGTGCCACCGAGCTGCCGCGTCACGATCTGGTTGACGATGTACAGGCCCAGGCCGCTGCCGCCCGCCCCACGACGCGTCGTGAAGAAGGGCTCGAAGACGCGCGCCTGCAGTGCGGGTTCTATGCCACGGCCGTCGTCGATGAGTTCCAACCGCACCTCGTCGTCGTCACCGACGTGCGCATGCACGGTGATGCAGCCGCCCGGGCGCTCGGCATCGAACGCGTGTTGCGTCGAATTGATGGCCAGATTCGTCACCACCTGCGCCAGCGCGACCGGGTAGCTCTCCAGCTCGATGCCCGGCGCGATGTCGATGCGCACTTCGGCGCCCGCCTCCTCCAGGCGCGGCCGAAGATCGCGCAGCGTGTCCTCGACCAGCGCGCGCAGGTCGAAGCGGCGTCGCGCTTCGCTGATACGGTCCACCGCCAGCTGCTTGAAGTTCAGCACCAGCTGCGCCACGCGCGTCGCGTTGGAGAGCAGCAGGCGCGCCGATTCGGCGGCATCGCGCAGGTAGGTCTCCAACGCCGGCGCATCGAAGCGGCCTGCCTTTTGAAGTGATTGAGCTGCCGCGGTTCGGTCGCTCAGGTACGACGCGGTGCTGACCGAGATGCCGACCGGCGTGTTGAGCTCGTGCGCGACGCCTGCGACCAGGCCGCCCAGCGACGCGAGCTTCTCGGTCTCGACCAGGCTGGCGCGCGTGCGTTCCAGATGCTGCATCGATTCGAGCAACTCACGTTCGGACTGCTCCTGGCTCTCGTGCGACAGCACGATCCACCAGATGCCGAGCGACGCGACGACCAGCGTCGCGACGTACAGGCGCGTCATCACGTGCACAAGGCTCGCGCGATTCGTCACGTCGTGCAGGTCCATGAAGCGATAGGTCAGCAGGAACGCGGCGCCGAGCAGGGCCGCGGTGACGCTGAGCAGGCCCAGGAAGCGGCCAAGGCGGCGCAGCACGTGCGGCTGGAAGCGCAAGACGCCATCGGCGGCCGCAGCGCTGGCCGCCCCTGTCGACGCCGGCTGCTTGCAGTAGTCGTGGCAGTGCAACTCCAGCCCGCAGCACAGCGAGCAAAGCGGCCCGCTGTAGAACGGGCAGTGCGTCATGTCGGGCGCCTCGTACTCGCGTTCGCAGATGCAGCACTCGACGAGCGACGGTACCGGTCGGTCGCGATAGTGCTCGTCGCGCCGAGCGATGTAGTAGCGCCCGCGCGTCGCGTAAGCGATCGCGATGGCAGAAACGAACGACACGCCGAGGGCAATGAAACCGAAGAACGCGCGGCCTGCGGCGCCGAAGACGCCGGCGTAGGCCAGCAGCGCGACCACTGCGGCAATCACTGTGCCACCGCAGCCAACCGGGTTGAAGTTGTAGAGATGGCCGCGCTTGAATTCGATGTATCGCGGGCTGATACCGGTTCGCTTGAGCACGACGAGGTCGGCGACGAGGGCACCGATCCAAGCGATCGCCACCGAGGAGTACACCGAGAGGACTGCCTCGAGCGTCTCGAAGATGCCCATCAGCGACAGCAGAAGCGCGATGACCACGTTGAACACCAGCCAGACGACGCGTCCAGGATGGTAGTGCGCCAGACGGACGAAGCAGTTCGACCAAGCAAGCGAGCCGCTGTAGGCGTTCGTCACGTTGATCTTGACCTGCGACACGGTGACAAAGATGGCCGCCAGCGCGACGGCCAGCACCGGGTCGCCCACCACCTGCTGGTAGGCATGTACGAACATGTGCACAGGCTCGACGGCCTGCGCCGCGCTGCTGCCCATGCGAAGCGCCAGGACAGCCAGCAGGCTGCCCGCGGCCACCTTCAGCGCCCCAATGACGATCCAGCCTGGTCCTGCCGTGAGCAGCGCCGTCCACCAGGCGCGGCGATTGGCGGTGGTGCGGTCGGGCAGGAAGCGCAGGTAGTCGGCCTGCTCGCCGATCTGCGCCACCAGCGAGAAGAGCACGCCCGAAGCGGCGCCGACCATCAGCAGATTGACGCCGCCGCTGTTGCCGTCGAGCCCGGCGTAGGCCGTCCAGGCCGTCAGCAGTGCAGGGTCCTTGACGAGGATGAAGGCGAAAGGTGCGACCAGCATCACCACCCAGATCGGCTGCGTCCATGCCTGCAGCTTGTTGATCGAGGTGACGCCGAAGAACACGAGCGGGATGATGACGAGCGAACAAAGCAGGTAGCCCACTGGCAGGCTGAGGCCGAAGGCGAGCTGCAGCGCCTGCGCCCAGATCGCGGTCTCGATGGCAAAGAATATGAACGTAAAGGTCGCGTAGATCAGCGACGTGATCGTCGAGCCGATGTAGCCGAAGCCTGCACCGCGAGTCAGCAGGTCGATGTCGACGTTGGCAACGCTGCACCAATACGCGATCGGAAGACTGACGACGAAGATGACGATCGAGACGACGATGATCGCCAGCATCGCGTTCTGGAAGCCGTAGCTCAGCGTGATGCTGGCACCGATGGCCTCCAGCGCCAAGAACGAGATGCCCCCGATGGCGGTGTTGGCCACGGTGGCGGGTGACCAGCGCCGGTACGAGCTTGCGGCGTAGCGCAGCGCATAGTCTTCGAGTGACTCCTTGGCCACCCACGACTGGTACTCGCGCTTGACTCGCAGCATTGTCCGCGCCACTCCCGTCGACATGCCTTTACCGGAATCGGCAAGCGTATCCCAACCGGCGCGGAGGATGCCCCCCTGTTTGACCGCATGACGCCCGGGGCCTGGGGTGGTCAATCGCCCATTGACAGGACGTCGGCGGCAGTGAGAATTCGCGTGATTCCCCGAGACGCTGACGCAGTGTCCGGGACGCCGGATCTGCCCGCGTCGCTCAAGCGGCGGCCGATGCAGGCTCGGGACGCGAGCGAAGCAAATTCCATGGCGAGGTTGAACACCGGTCCCGAAGGCATGCCTGCGACGGCGTCGCTGGTGCGTGCCATCCATGCTGCGGCCGTGAACGCTGGCGATTGGCCGGAGGTCTTGGAGCGCCTGCGTGCGCATCTGGACGCCCGCGTGGTCACGCTCGGCCGGCACGAGTTCGTCACCGGCTCCGATTCGTTGATGGTCGAGTCGCCCGGCAGTCGGGCATTCAGCGGCGGCATGGCCGAATTCTCGGCGCGCAACCCCTGGTTCCTTTCCAGCGAGGACTACCTGCCGGGCCGCGTGATGACAGGCGATGAACTGATCAGCCATACCGATCTGCGCCGCACCGACTTCTATCGTGGGTTTCTGCATCCGCGCGGTCTGCTGCATCTGCTGTGCGGCGTGGTGGACCGGCGCCCACGCTGTGCACACGTGCTCGCTGTGTACCGCGCCGAGACGCAGGTGCCGTTCGACGCACGCGAAAAGGCCGAGTTGGTGGTTCTGCTCGACCACGTCACGTTGTCGCTGCAGAGCCAGTGGCGGTGGCAGGAGGCGCACGACCTGGCGCAGGCTCTGCTGGGTCTGTCCGACCATGACGCGAACCCGACCATCCTCGTCACCGCCGACGGCGAGCCGATCTACAGCAATCCGGCGGCGCAGTTGCTGCTGGAGCGCCACCAGGGCCTGCAGCTCGACGGTACGCGCCTGGTGGCGGCCAGTCCGGGCGAACGGCGGCTGCTCAGCGAAACGATCGCTCGCGTGGCGCGCGACGACACTTCGAAAGATTGCGTCGTACCAGAGGTTTTGACGCTGGCGAACGCGCCACCGCAACCGCCGGTGGTGGTGGTGGTCCGGGCTGCCGGCCAGGCCTTCTGCCGGCAGGTCGGAGCAAGCCGTGGCCTGGTGATGCTGGCAGTGCGCGGCAGCCACTCGGGCCACAACCCGGCGACCTGCGTGTTCGCGCGCCAGTATGAGCTCACGGCGGCGCAGTCGAAGGTGAGCGCGCTCGTCTTCGCGGGCCAATCTCTGTCGACGATCGCGCAGTCGCTGAACCTGTCGGAGAACACGGTGCGCAGCCACCTTAAGCAGATCTTCCAGAAGACCGACACCCACGGGCAAATGGAGCTCGTTCATCTGCACGCGCGCGTGTGCCCGACGCTGCCGTAGCGGCGGTGCGAAAGCGGCTGCTCGGCGAACTCACCGTTGCGGGTGACCCGGTTCTCACCCGGATGGGTGAGGTGCCATGACCCGAGAAGGTGAGTGCGGTTCACCCAGCACGCTGTCCCCTGCCTGCTGCACACCGGTGAGTCGGCGTGCCCGCACGAGGGGATTCGCCACCACGGCGCGCTGCCTACGATCCGACATGCCGTCGTCGCCACGGCGGCCGGCCATCCTGTGTCGGCAGCGCGGCAGACGCACCCACGGCAAACGTCCGTGACGGCTCCTGGAGGAGGGAACCCGCCATGACTGGCATCGATGTCGTACTCACCGCCTGTCTGCTGGCCAACGCTGCCGGCCTCGGCGCTGCCGCCTTCGTGCTGTTGCGGCCGCGAGCGCAGCCGACCGGCCCACGCCTGCTCAGCTTCGCGATGGGCGTGCTCGTCGGAACTGTGCTCCTGGACCTGCTGCCGCACCTGTGGGAAGCGACGGGCAGCTTCGTCACGCTCACGGCGTTGTTCGCCGTCGCCCTGCTGGGCAGCTGGTGGCTCGACCGCGTCTGCCCCTGCGTTGGGCATCCGCACGCCGGCGGGTCAGGCTCGGCCGGCCATGCTGCGCAAGATGCACCGGTGGCGCCGGCACGGCGCGGTGTGCTGCTCTGGGTCGGTGACTTTGTGCACAGCGTCGTCGACGGCGCCGTCATTGGTGGCGCGCTGGCGTTGGGGGTGGTGCCCGGCAGCGTCGCCACGATGGCGGTGGCGATCCACGAGGTGCCGCGCCGCATCGCCGTCGTGACGCTGCTTGTGCGGGCGGGGCACCATCCGCTGCGCGCGTTGCTGATCACTTTGGGCACCGGAACCGGCACCTTGGTCGGCGGCGCGCTCGTGTGGTGGTGGGCCCCTGCGGTGTCGCTGCTGATGCCTGTCGCGCTGGCGGTGGCGGCGGCGGCCCTGTTCTACGTTGCGCTCGCTCATTCGCCGAGCCTGTTCGGCGCTGCGTGGCGGCAGCGCCTTGCGGTCGAGCGTGCGTTGCCCTTTTCAGCGGGCCTGCTGCTGATCCACCTTTCGCACCACGTGCATGAACTGCTTGGCTAGCGGCGCATAACCGACGGTGCCTTTCTGGGCGGCGTCGTCCGGTCCGGGCTGCCGGCACCCCTGCGCAGGGGTGTAGCGAGCGTCAGCTTACCACGCGGGTGGTCGTCGCCAATGGGTCGA
>JAFLDH010000172.1 GCA_017302505.1 Burkholderiales bacterium | reverse complement strand
GTTGCAGCGCCTCGCGCAGCGCGCCCAGGTCCTGCAGGCAACGGGCGCGCGTCACAGCAGCCCCCTCTCGGCGAAGGACAGCACCGTGCCATGGCCCACCACCAGGTGGTCCAGCACGCGCACGTCCACCAGCTGCAGCGCGCTCTTCAGCGCCTGGGTCAGGTGCTCGTCGGCGCGCGAGGGCTCGGCCACGCCCGAGGGGTGGTTGTGCGCCAGGATCACCGCGCCGGCGTTCAGCTGCAGTGCGCGCTTGACCACCTCGCGCGGGTACACGCTGGTCTGTGTCAGGGTGCCGTGGAACATCGGTTCCAGCTGCAGCAGCCGGTGTTGGCCGTCCAGGAACAGCACCGCAAACACCTCGTGCGTCAGCCCGCCCAGGTGCAGTGCCACGTAGTCCTTGACCTTGGCCGGCGCGTCGAACACCGGCTGCTCGCGCAGCGGCTGGGCCAGCGCGCGGCGGGCGATCTCCAGCACCGCCGCAATCTCCGCCCGCTTGGCCGGCCCCAGGCCCTTGATGCGCTTCAGGTCGGCGGCATCGGCCTGCAGCAGCCCGCCCATGCCCTGGAAGGTGTCCAGCACCTGCTGGGCCAGATCGAAGACGCCGCGGCCCGGCAGCCCGGTGCGCAGCAGCAGCGCCAGCAGTTCCACGTCGCTCAGCGCCGCACCGCCACGGGACAGCAGCTTCTCGCGGGGGCGCATCTCGGCGGGCAGGTCCTTCAGCGGCATGGCGGCGGCGCGGTGGGTGCGGCCTCGTAGAATCGCAGGCAGTCTATTCGACGCGCGCACGCCGCGCCTGAAGCCCGTGAACTGCGTCCAGCCCGGCTCGTTCCTGACCTTGCACTACCGCCTGAAGGGGCCGGACGGTGCCGTGGTCGTGAACACCTTCGATGACAAGCCGGCCACGCTGTCCCTGGGCACCGGCCAGCTGGCGCCGGCCATCGAGGCCCGGCTGATCGGCCTGGCCGAAGGTGCGCACCAGAGCTTCCGCCTGGCGCCGGGCGAGGCCTTCGGCGACCACAACCCCGACATGCTGCAGCGCGTGGCGCGCAGCCTGCTGAAGGAACTGGGCGCGCCCGAGGAAGACCATGTGCCCGGCGACGTGGTGCAGTTCCCCACGCCGGACGGGCAGGGCGCCTTCGCCGGCATGGTGCGCGAGGCCGGCGACGACTGGCTGCTGATCGATTTCAACCACCCGCTGGCCGGCCAGGCCCTGGACTTCGAAGTGCAGCTTATCGGGGTGCTGTGATGAAGAACGTCAAGCTCGACGAAGTGGTGCTGGCCGAGCCGCGCGGCTTCTGCGCCGGCGTGGACCGGGCGATCGAGATCGTCGAACGCGCGCTGCGCAAGTTCGGTTCGCCGATCTACGTGCGCCACGAGATCGTGCACAACACCTACGTGGTCAACCACCTGAAGGCCAAGGGCGCGATTTTCATCGAGGACCTGGCCGACGTGCCCGCCGGCGCCACGCTGGTGTTCAGCGCGCACGGCGTCAGCAAGGCGGTGCGGGCCGAGGCCGCGCAGCGCGGCTTCCAGGTGTTCGATGCCACCTGCCCGCTGGTGACCAAGGTGCATGTCGAGGTGGCCAAGCTGGCCAAGGAAGGCTACGAGTTCATCATGATCGGCCACAAGGGGCACCCCGAGGTGGAAGGCACGATGGGCCAGCTGCGCGAAGGCATCTACCTGGTGGAAGACGCCGAGGACGTGGCCAAGGTGCAGCCGCGCGGCACCAAGCTGGCGGTGGTGACGCAGACCACGCTCAGCGTGGACGATGCCGCCGACATCCTGGCGGCGGTGAAGCAGCATTTCCCGCATGTGCGCGAGCCGAAGAAGCAGGACATCTGCTACGCCACGCAGAACCGGCAGGACGCGGTGAAGGTGCTGGCCCCGGGCGTGGACGTGGTCATCGTCGTCGGCAGCCCCACCAGCAGCAACAGCAACCGGCTGCGCGAGCTGTCCGAGCGGTTGGGCACGCCCGCCTACATGGTGGACCTGGCCAGCGACCTGCGGCCCGAATGGTTCGAGGGCCGGCGCCGCGTCGGCCTGACGGCCGGTGCCTCGGCGCCGGACATCCTGGTGCAGCAGGTGATCGAGAGCCTGCGCGCGCTGGGCGCGGTGACGGTGCGGCGCCTGCCCGGCGTGCAGGAAGACGTGGAGTTCCCGCTGCCGCTGGGCCTGGGCGACCGCAGCATGGCCGGCATCGACGCCGGCCGATCCTGACGGCCGCCCACCGCGCCCCGGCCGGCGGCCGCGCCGCCGCCTTCGACTGCTTGACCAAGGACACCCCATGCTCGACATCAACCTGCTGCGCCGCGACCTGGACGGCGTCGTCGCCCGCCTGCAGCGGCGCAAGAACCCGCAACCCTTCCTCGACGTCGAACGCTTCCGCACGCTGGAGGCCGAGCGCAAGACGCTGCAGACCCGCGTGGAGGAACTGCAGGCCCGCCGCAACAGCCTGAGCAAGCAGATCGGCCAGCTCAAGGCCAAGGGCCAGGACGCCGCCGAGCCGATGGCCGAGGTGGGTCGCATCGCCGAAGGCCTGAGCGAAGACGCCGCGGTGCTGGAGCACATCCAGACCGAGCTGAACGGCATGCTGATGGGCCTGCCCAACCTGCCGCAGGACAGCGTGCCGGTGGGCGCCGACGAGGCCGCCAACGTCGAGGTACGGCGCTGGGGCGAAGCGCCGCGCTTCGATTTCACGCCGCGCGACCATGTGGACCTGGGCGCACCGCTGGGGCTGGATTTCGACACGGGCGCGCTGCTCAGCGGATCGCGCTTCACCTTCATGCGCGGCGGCATCGCGCGGCTGCACCGGGCGCTCGCGCAGTTCATGCTGGACGTGCAGACCACCGAGCATGGCTACACCGAGTGCTACACGCCGTACATCGTCAACCGCGAGGTGCTGGAGGGCACCGGCCAGTTGCCCAAGTTCAAGGAAGACATGTTCTGGGTGCTGCGCGGCGGCAGCGAAGAGCAGGCCGAGCAGTACCTGATCAGCACCAGCGAGATCTCGCTGACCAACACCGTGCGCGGGCAGATCCTGGACGCCGCGGCGCTGCCGATCAAGCTCACCGCGCACAGCCCCTGCTTCCGTTCGGAGGCCGGCAGCGCCGGGCGCGACACGCGCGGCATGATCCGCCAGCACCAGTTCGACAAGGTGGAGATGGTGCAGATCGTGCACCCCGAGGCCAGCGACGCCGCGCTGGAAGAAATGGTCGGCCATGCCGAGGCCATCCTGCGCAAGCTGCAGCTGCCCTACCGCGTGGTCAGCCTGAGCAGCGGCGACATGGGCTTCGGTGCCGCGCGGACCTACGACCTGGAAGTCTGGCTGCCGGCGCAGAACACCTATCGCGAGATCAGCTCGTGCAGCAACTGCGAGGCCTTTCAGGCGCGCCGCATGCAGGCGCGCTTCCGCAATGCGCAGGGCAAGACCGAGCTGGTGCACACGCTGAACGGCTCGGGCCTGGCGGTGGGCCGCACGCTGGTGGCCGTGCTGGAAAACGGCCAGCGCGCCGACGGCAGCATCGCGCTGCCCGAAGTGTTGTGGCCCTACCTGGGGGGCCTCAAGGAGCTGCGGCCATGAGCGCGCCGGGCCGCTCCCAAGCGCTCATCCCGGAGCACCCCGTGCGGAGGGTAGTCCAGTGAGCCCGGCCGCCACGCTGCTGGCGGCCCTGGACGCCGGTGCACTGTGCGCCCGGCCGACGCTGCAGGATCCGGCCTTCGACCTGCGCGCCGCCTTCGCCACGGCCGAGCAGCTGCGCGCCCTGCGCAGCGCGCGCGGCGAGCAGCCGCGGGGCTACAAGATCGGCTTCACCAACCGCAGCATCTGGCCGCGCTATGGCGTGCACCAGCCGATCTGGGGCCCGGTGTGGGACAGCACGACGCAGCTGCTGGACGGTACCGAGGCGCGGCTGTCGCTGCAGGGCCTTTCGCAGCCGCGGCTGGAGCCCGAGGTGGTGTTCGGCTTTGCGCAGGCGCCGCGCGCCGGCATGAGCCTGGCCGAGTTGCAGGGCTGCCTGGAATGGGTGGCGCACGGCTTCGAGGTGGTGCACACCCATTTCGAGGATTGGCGCTTCGCCGCCGCCGACACGGTGGCCGATTTCGCACTGCACGGCCGGCTGCGCATCGGCCCGCGTCGCCCGGTGCACGGCTGGCTCAGCCTGGCCGAGGACCTGGCCGCCCTGCAGGTGGAACTGCTATGCAACGGCGTGGTCGTCGACCGCGGGCAGGGCGCCGTGGTGCTGGACGGCCCGCTACAGGCGCTGCGGCTGTGGGTGAATGCGATGGCCGAGCACACGCCCGACTGGCCGATCCGGCCCGGCGACTTGGTGACCACCGGCACCATCACCGACGCCTGGCCCATGAAGCCTGGGCAGACCTGGACGACACGCCTGAGTGACCCGCGGCTGGCACCGCTGACCCTGCACACCGAGGCTTAACCAGCTGTGAACGGCCTGCACTACAATCATGGGCTTCGATTTCGACCAATCCGAATCGAACCTGGAGAGGTGGCAGAGTGGTCGAATGTACCTGACTCGAAATCAGGCGTACGGTAACCCCGTACCGTGGGTTCGAATCCCACCCTCTCCGCCAACGAACCTTTGATCACACGGGCCCTCGGGGCCCGTGTTGCATTGCGAGCAGGGCCTTGCCATGGGACTGGTCTACTCCACCGAAGCGGGACGCATGTGCCCGCAATGCCGGCAGCCGACGGCCACCTGCGTGTGCGGCAGGGCCCCGGCCCGGCCGGCCGGCGACGGCATCGTGCGGGTCAGCCGCGAGACCAAGGGCCGCGGCGGCAAGGCGGTCACGCTGGTGCGCGGCTTGCCGCTGGACGATGCGGCGCTGGCCGCGCTGGGCAAGCGGCTGCGCAGCGCCTGCGGTGCCGGCGGCACGCAGAAGGACGGCGTGATCGAGGTGCAGGGCGACCATGTCGATCGCCTGATGGCGCTGCTGCAGGCCGAAGGCTGGCGCGTCAAGCGCGCCGGCGGCTGATCACTGCAGCACGAAGCCCTCGTAGCCCTTGCGCGCCACCGTCGCGCAATGGTCCGCATAGCGCGGGAAGCCATCGGCCAGCGGCATGAACATGCGCGGCTTGCCCGGGATGTTGGCGCCCAGGTACCAGCTGTTGCAGCTGAGGAACACGGTGCGCCGCGCCGCGGCGTTGACGTGCTCGGTCCAGGCGGCCTCGGCGGCTTCGGTGGCCTCGATCGTGCCGTGGCCCTGCGCGTCGATGTGCGCGATGCACTCGGCGATCCAGTCCACGTGGTGCTCGATGGCCACGATGACATTGGTGAAGGCCGAGGTGCTGCCCGGCCCGGCGATGTTGAACAGGTTCGGAAAGCCGGCAATGCCCAGCCCCAGGTAGTTCAGCGGCCCGGCGCGCCACTTGTCCTGGATGCTCAGGCCCGCGCGCCCGCGCAGGTCCAGCCGCAGCATGGTGCCCGTCATCGCATCGAAGCCGGTGGCCAGCACCAGCGCGTCGAAGTCGTGGTGCCGGCCGCCGGTGTGCAGGCCGCGCGCATCGAAGCGCTCGATCGGCCGCTGGCTCACGTCCACCAGCCGCACGTTCGGCCGGTTGAAGGTCTCGTAGTAGCCGCTGTCCACGCACAGCCGCTTGCAGCCGATGGTGTGCGTGGGACTCAGCAGCGCGGCGGTGGCCGCATCCGACACGGTGCCGCGGATCTTGCCGCGCACGAACTCGGCCAGCAGTGCGTTGGATTCCAGGCTGGTCAGCAGGTCGTTGAAGGCGCCCAGGATGGCGAAGCCGCCGACCTGCCAGCGCTCCTCGAAGGCCGCTTCGCGCTGCGCCGGCGTGGCCGCCAGCGCCGACACCGGGTTGGGCGGCAGCAGGTTGCCGAAGCCGCCATGCATGCGCCGGTTGCGGGCGCGGAAGTTCGCATAGTCGGCCTTGATGCGCGCCTCGAAGTCCGGGTCCAGCGGCGCGTTGCGCGCCGGCGCCGCATAGGCCGCGGTGCGCTGGAACACGGTCAGTTCGCCGGCCTGCTGCGCGATGATCGGGATGGCCTGCACTGCCGACGAGCCGGTGCCCACCACGGCCACGCGCTGGCCGCTGAAATCCACCGGCTCGTGCGGCCAGTCGGCGGTGTGGAACACCGGGCCGGCAAAGTCGCGCAGGCCGGGAAAGTCGGGCCGGTTCGGCGACGACAGCGGGCCGCTGGCCATTACCAGGAAGCGCGTGCGCCATTGCCGGCCATCGGCGGCGCGCACCACCCACTGCTGCGCAGCCTCGTCGAAGGCTGCGCCCTGCATGCGGGTGTCGAACAGGATGCCGTCGCGCAGCCCGAAGCGGTCGGCCACGTGATTGGCATAGCGCAGCAGCTCAGGCTGGCCGGCATAGCGTTCGGTCCAGCGCCATTCCTGCTGCAGCGCCTCGTCGAAGGAGTACGAGTACTCCATGCTCTGGATATCCACCCGCGCCCCGGGGTAGCGGTTGTGGTACCAGGTGCCGCCGACGCTGGGCGCCGCTTCCAGCACCAGCGCCTGCAGGCCCATGCTGCGTGCCTTGTGCAGCATGTACAGGCCGCCGAAGCCGGCGCCGACGATCAGCAGGTCCAGCGCGCGGGCTGGGGCGGCGGGGGGCTTCGCGGCGCTCATGGGCTGCAGCATAGCTGCAGCCACGGCGCGTCAGGCCGTCGCTGGCAGCTTGAACTGCGCCACTTCCACCGCCAGCGCCTGAGCCTGCTGCTGCAGCGACTGCGCGGCCGCGGCGGTCTGCTCCACCAGTGCGGCATTCTGCTGCGTCACCTGGTCCAGGTCCTGCACGGCTTGGGTCGTCTGGGCCACGCCGCGCGACTGTTCGTCGGCGCTGGTGGCGATCTCCGACAACAGCCGGTTCACCTGCTGGCTGGTCTCCACGATCTCGCGGATGGTGCTGCCGGCTTGCTGCACCACCTGCGCGCCCGAGGCCACCTGGTCGACGCTGTTGGTGATCAGCTCCTTGATCTCGCGCGCCGCCGACGCGGTGCGCTGCGACAGTGCCCGCACTTCGGACGCCACCACCGCGAAGCCGCGGCCCTGCTCGCCGGCACGCGCCGCCTCCACGGCGGCGTTCAGCGCCAGGATGTTGGTCTGGAAGGCGATGCTGTCGATGGTGCCGATGATGTCGCCGATGCGGCTGGACGAGGCGTGGATGTCCTGCATCGTCTGCACCATCGTGTTGATGATCTCGCCGCCGCGGCTGGCCACGCTGGAATTGGTGCCGGCAATCGCCGACGCATCGCGCGCGCTGCCGGCGGTCTGGTGCACGGTGGTGGAGATTTCCTCCATCGCCGCGGCCGATTGCTGCAGGTTGGCCGCCGATCGCTCGGTGCGGGCCGACAGGTCGTGTGCGCCGGTGGTGATCTGCGTGCTGGACACCACGATGTGGTCGGACGCGCCACGCACCTGCACCACGATGCGACGCAGCGACTGCTGCATCTCCACCAGCGTGTTCATCAGGCCGGCCACCTCGTCCTGGCCCCAGGCGCGCGGGCTGGTGGTCAGGTCGCCGCTGCGCATCGAATCGATATGGAAGGCCACTTCGCGCAGGCCGCCGTCCAGCACCTTGCGGAAGGCCATGAAAAGGTACAGCGCCGCCAGCAGGCTGAAGGCCAGCACGCCGATGGTCAGGTTGCGCGAGGTCTCCAGCCGGGCCACGCGTTCGGCAATCAGCCGGTCCAGCTGCTCGTTGCTGTGCTGTGCCAGCTCGAAGACGGCGCTCATCGCCTTCTGGCGGCTGGCGGCATCGGCCCGGCCGCGGCCGGCCAGCAACTGCTCGGTCTGCGCGCGCACGGCATCGAAGGCCGCCAGGCTGGCGTCGACCTGCAGCGCCGGCTTGATGCCCGGGTTGTAGCCCACGGCCTTGCCCAGGCCGGCGGCCAGTGCCGCCTGGTTCAGCTTGAAGGTCTCGCCATGGGCCGCGACATGGCGCATCGCCGCCAGGTCGAGCGCACCGCCGGCACCGGCGGCGGGGCTCGCCAGCTGGCTCAGGCCTTCGGCCATGGCCGGCAGGCGCACGATGGCCGCGTCCATCAGGTAGTAGGTATCCAGGTCCGGGTCCAGCGTCAGGTTCGATCCGTCGGCCGCGGCGGTCAGCAAGTCGATCAGCGCCACGATCTGCGGCGTGCGCGCGGCAAACTGCGCCGCTGCGTCGCTGCCCGGCGCCGCAGCGGGGCTGGCATCGACCAGCTTGCGGTAGGCGTCGGTGGTGCCCAGCGCCTCGCCGTGGGCGTTCTGCGCCTTCTCCAGGCGAGCCCATTGCTCGCGCAGCTTCGACGCCAGGGCCGGGTCGGCCGCTGCCAGCTGGGCGTCGACCAGGCGTTGCTGCTGCAGCAGCTGCAGCAGGGGCAGGGCCTCGCGCACCACGGCCACGCCGTCGCGCTCCTTGGCCGAGAAGGCAATGGCATCGGCCTTGTCGCCGATGTACTGCCAGGCCAGCACGGCGATCGGCAGCGCGAAGGTCAGCGCGATGATCGTGGCCTTGGCGCGGAAGCCGATGGCGCGAAACAGGCGCACGCCGGGTGCCCAGATCCCGTGGTACCGGAAGAACTCCGAGACCGAGGTGCCACCGGCGTTCGTGGCAGGGAGGGGGTTGAGGGTGCCGGCCTGCGACATGTTTCTTCTGCTCCGTGGCACCGATCCGGCGGGCACGAGGAATGCCTGCCCTGCACGTTGGTGCGCAGTTCCCGTATCGGACAGCCGCTGAACTGCTTAAGGACTGAAGCTTCTGTAACAGGCGGTTTCGTGAATTTGCGCACTGCGGCCTGATCAGCCAGCCTCCCGCAGCCGGGCCTGCAAACCCGAATGGCGTTCGGTGGGCGCCTGCACGGCCTCGGCCAGCCGGGCCGCGGGCGCCGCCAGCAGCACCCGCTGCCTGCCGCGCGTCAGCGCGGTGTAGAGCAGTTCGCGCGTCAGAACGCGGCTGGGCTGCGCCGGCAGCAGCACCATCAGCGCGTCGAACTCCGAGCCCTGCGCCTTGTGCACGCTCATCGCGAAGGCGGTCTCGTGGGCCGGCAGCCGTGCGGCCGGCAGCGCCCGGTAGCCGCCGGCAGGGTCGGCAAATTGCAGCAGCCATTCCCCCGCCGGGCCGGGCAGCGCGATGCCGATGTCGCCGTTGAACAGCTTGAGCAGCGGGTCGTTGCGCAGCACCATCACCGGCCGCCCGCGGAACCAGGGTGTGGCACCGGCTTCGCCCAGCTGCTGGCGCGCTTGTTCGGCCAGCCATTCGTTCAGCGCGCGCACGCCGCGCGGGCCGTCGCGCAAGGCGCACAGCACACGGAAGCGCTCGAAGACGCGGTGCAGGGCGGCCGGGTCGTTGCCGGCCTGCTGCAGCGCGTGGAAGTAGGGCTCGAAGCCGTCGCGAAGCGCCTGCCGCGTGGCCGCCGACGGCGTGGCCTCGCCATCGTCCAGCCATTGCACCGAGCCGTCGCCCGGCTGGCGCAGCCGGGACAGCAGCGCTTCGGCCTGGCCCTGGCGCACCAGCGCGGCGGCCTGCGCGATGCCCGAATCCGCGCCGAAGCGGAAATTGCGCGATAGCCAGACCACCGTGTCCGGCAGTGCGCCCGGCGGCGTCACGGCCGGCGGCCGCAGTGCCTGCGCAGCCACGCCGCAGAGCGGGGCCAGCGCGGCCGTGGTGGCGGACAGCAAGACGGCCAGGGCGGCCAGTCGGCGGGACAGCAACATGATCGACTCCTCGACGCATCCGTGGCACGAGGCCTGCGGTGGACGGATGCATGTCCGCCG
>JAFLDH010000171.1 GCA_017302505.1 Burkholderiales bacterium | reverse complement strand
CATGGCTGCAAGCTGCCTCTACCTGCTCAAATCTGCCCACCGCCCGCTCGCTGGCCGCCACACCCGGCAGGTGTCGGCCCTGACGATGGGCGTCTATCTGATTCATCCGCTCTGCATCGAAGTGCTGCAGCGTATCGGTTTCGGGCCACTGGATTTCCATCCGGCGCTCGCCATCCCTGCTGTCGCGACCCTCGCCTTCCTCACATCCCTTGCCGCATCCCTGGCGATCAGCCACATCCCCTACCTGCGCCGAACAATCTGACTCGCACCGCCTCGGCAGCCCCCCCCGGCAACCGTCACAGTTAGACCCTACACACGAAGGGGTAAATTTCGAGCGGAGCCGAGCCACCTGCTCTAAACTCCGCCAGTCGTGATCACGCTCCATCTCCTGACCGTTCTGCAACTGCTCGTCATCGGCAACCTGCTTGCGATGGCGATGGTGCTCGCCTATGAAAAACGCGCGAGCAGCCCAGGCCCGGTCCGGCTGTTCGTCCTCAGCAAGATGCTCCAGGCCACGGGCTGGACCCTGATCTGCCTGCGCGGGTCGATCCCGCTGGTGCTCTCCGCGCACGTGGGCAACCCGCTGATCATGGCCGGCTTTGCGCTGGAAGTCGGGCTGGTGCTGATCCCCTGGCGGCTCCACTCGCCGATCAACATCCTGCTGGCGCTGCAAGTGGTGCTTGGTTCGGTCCTGCTGTGGATCTTCGGCACCACTCCTGCCTCCCTCGTCACGATCTCGGGCTCGGTGGTCGCGATCATCTATGCCACGGGCGGCGTCGCCCTTCTGCGTGACGCGGAGGCATCCCGCGTCCAGAAGCTGACCGGCATCCTCTTCCTGATCTTTCTCCCGATCATGCTGCTGCGGGTCGGCCATTACGCAACCACCGATGCCGGATTGCTCACACCCAGCGTCATTCAGTCGCTCACCTTCGTCGTACAGTTCAGTTTCCTGCTGATCGGCACCCTCGCCTTCCTGCTCCTGATGAAGGAAGCCGACGACCGACGGCTGAAGGAGAGCGAAGCCCGCGAACGCGAGCGCCTGCAGCTGCAGAGCCAGTTCATGGACATGCTGACCCACGAGCTCCGCGCTGCGCTCTCCGTCGTCACCATGTCCGGCAGCTCCCTCCGGCACCAGCTGACCAGCCAACCCCCCGATGTGCTCCGGCGTCTCGACACCATCCAGATGGCAACGGATGCGATGCGCGGCGTGATCGAGCGCTGCATCCAGCTCGACCGCCTGGACCGGGACGATCAACCCGTCCTTCGTGAGGACTGCCAGCTATCCGAATTGATCGACGCAATCCGGGTGCGCCTGACCAGCGGATCGGAGCGCCTGGACGTGGAGATTCCGGCGGCCTGCCAGATGTGGGCCGACCGTCAGCTGCTCTCGATCATGCTGGAAAACCTGCTCGACAACGCCCTGAAATATTCGCCCCAGGGCTCGCCTGTCCACGTGGCCGCGCACACCACAACCGACGATGCAGGCCGGCAGCAGACCATCCTGCAGATCCGCAACCCGGCAGACGCCTCCTGCCTGCCCGATCCCGAGCAGATCTTTCTGCGCTACTACCGGGGTCCCGAGGCCCACATGCACACCGGCACCGGCCTGGGCCTTTATCTCGTCCGCACGCTCGCCCGCGTCCAGGACGGCGACGTCACCTACCGGGTCACCGAAGACACAATGGTCGAACTGAACCTCCGCCTTCCGGCCACACCGCCGCTGCCATGAGCGACGAAATCGTCATCGTTGAAGACTACGGCATCCTCCGGGAAGAGCTCGCCCATTTCCTGAGCCTGCACGGATTTCAGGCCAGCGGAGTGAATTGCGGACTGGCCCTGGACGACTGGCTCCTGGATCGCGGACATCCACCCGAGATCGCCATCATCGACCTCAATCTCCCGGGCGAAGACGGCCTCTCCATCTCCCGTCGCCTTCGAAAAGCCTATCCGCGCATGGGGCTGATCATCCTCACCGGACGAAAACAGCCCACCGACCGCATCAGCGGGTATGAATCGGGTGCCGACATCTTTCTAAGCAAGCCAATTTCGGGCGAGGAGTTGTTCGCCGCGCTCCGCAGCCTCCAGCGCCGGCTCCACCCCGAACACAAACCCGTCTGGCGGCTGGCACGGCAATCCTGCACCATCTCGAGCCCGGGCGGTGCAAGCGCCACGCTCTCCCCCCTCGAAGCCGCGATCCTGTGCGCCCTGGCGGCCAGCGTCGATCAGACAGTCGACTCAAGCCAGCTCATGCTGCTGTGCGCCGACAAAGCCACCGAACTCGAAAAGAACTACCTCGAGGTCGCCATCAGCCGCCTTCGACGCAAGCTGGTTCCCCTCCAGCCCGATCTCGACTTCCCGCTGATCCGGGCCATCCGCGGGAAAGGCTACCAGCTTCTCATTCCCCTCGAAATTCACTGATCCTCCCCCAGCTGCCATCAACCGCGCCAGCCCACACCTCAAGGCGTCCCGCAAGGTTTTGACAGGAATGTCCATGCGTATCGCGTAGGATCAAAACCTACCTCCATGAGACATGAAGACCCACCGGAGATTACTGACGGGACGGGGTCACCTGGATACGCACATGAATACCTGGGAAGACGACTTCAGCGTTGGCGACCCCACACTCGACTCCCAGCACAGACAACTGATCCTGCTCGCCACCCGAACCTGTCTTAAGATCGACTCCAACACCGCTCTGAGCAACGCAGACATCAAGCACCTGTTGCTGGATTTTGCAGCGCTGACCACTCACCACTTTTCCCGTGAAGAGTGCTTTCTGGCCGAACTGGGCTATCCCAAGCTGGAAAGCCACGCAAGCAAGCATGCAAGCTTCACCAGCACCCTGCTTGCCTGCATCGCCCGGATCGATACGCAGCCCATCGCCCGCAGCGATCTGTGCGTACTCCTCGAGGATCGGCTGATCCATCACATCCTGGTCGAAGACGCCGCTCTGAGACCCTTTCTCACAGCGATCCCAGTCCAGACGAAGACAGACAGGTCTGCCCTGACCAAGGCGCCTCGTCAGACAACAATCACGACGCCAGAACCGACTTAGGCCGGCTGTAGTGGTCTAATTTCCTCGGACACCTCGATAGGTGGATCATCCACCCGTAGAGGAGAACTTGATGAAACAGAAACGCCGGGCGTTCGATGCGAGCTTCAAGCTGCAAGTCGTCCAGATGATCAGGGACCAAGGTCTGAGCGTCGGCCAAGTATGCCGCGACATGGGTCTGGGAGAGACCGCGGTGCGCCGCTGGCTGGCGCAACTCGATGCGGAGCGAAGCGGACAGGCAGGTATCGGCAAGCCGCTGACGGCTGAACAGCAACGCATTCGCCAGCTCGAGGCGGAGAATCGGCAGCTTCGCCAGGACAATGACCTGTTGAAAAAAGCGTCGGCCTTCTTTGCCCGCGAACTGAAATGACCTACCGGTGCATCGCTCAGTTGCAAGAGAAGGCCGACAACACCGCATTGCTGTGCCGGTTGCTGGGCGTGAGTCGTTCGGGCTTCTACGCCGCCTGCTCACGCAGGGACGAACCCGCCAGGGTTTGCCCAACGAGCACCCACCTGCGCGCCGCCTTCACCGCCTCCGGACGCTGCTATGGCAGCCGGCGCCTGCGGGCCGTCCTGCATGCGCAGGGGCTTCGCGTGGGGCGATACCGGATACGAACCCTCATGCGTATCAATGGGCTACGTCCGGTGTGGCGGCGCAAATTCATTCACACCACCGACAGCCGCCATAGCTTGCCCATTGCCGACAATGTGCTGAACCGGCACTTCACTCCGGCCACGGCCAATGCAGCCTGGGTCTCGGACATCACCTACATCCGCACGCGCAGTGGCTGGCTGTACCTGGCGGCGGTGCTGGATCTGTACTCGCGCAAGATTGTCGGCTGGGCCATGGCGCCGAACATGCCTGCCGAACTGGTGTGCTCGGCCTTGCAGATGGCCATTACGCAGCGCCAACCGCCGGCGGGCCTGATCGTGCATTCCGACCGCGGCAGTCAGTACGCCAGCGAAGCCCACCGTGCCTTGCTGAGCCGCCATGGCCTGACGGGCAGCATGAGTCGCAAAGGCAACTGCTGGGACAACGCTGTCATGGAGCGCTTCTTCCTCAATCTGAAGCGGGAGCGGGTCTGGCAGAACGACTACGCCAACCACGCCGAAGCGTGTCGTGACATTACCGATTACATCGTCGGGTTCTACAACAACGTCCGTCTGCACTCGACGCTGGGCTACCTGCCGCCCACGGACTATGAACGGAAAACCGCAGTACAGCACCCTATCGAGGTGTCCGGTATTACTTGACCACTACACCGTCTTGCCGAGGTTGGCCAGGTCGGGGAGGTACTTTCCCACGCCGAGGATCTCGAACCCAGTCTTCAGCACGGAAAGGGGGCCGCTGATCCCCCACGCCGCAAGGGCAATCCCGCCGATCCCGCCGGCGACGGCCGTGAAGAGGGCTGCACCCGATACCAGCACCTTCGAGAGTGTCGGATGTGCGTCGATGAAGCTGTTGAGGCCGCCGACCATCTTCCCGACCAGATCGATAATGCGTTCGACTGCGGGGGAGAGGATGCCGCCGACCTTCGTCGAAAATTCGTTGATCGCGCCGCCAAGCGTCTCCCATCGATTCTGCAGGGTTCCATTGGCCTCGTTCACCCGGTCGATGAGCGACGCCTGCTTGTCCATCTTCTCGATTGCATCCTGAAAGCCCTGCATGCCGGACTTCAGGAAGATTGCGGCGGGGCGCCCACCTTCGGTGTCGAAGAGTTTCTTGAGGATGCGTTCCTGTTGCTGGGGGTTGAACTGCTTGAGCTTCTCCAGTTCCTGAACCATCTTACCGAAACCGGCGAACTGCCCCGCGGCGTCGAAGAAGTCGAACTTCACGCCCTTGGACTCGAGCAGGTCTTTCACGTAGCGGCCTTCGGAACCCCGGGCATCGTCCAGTTTGTTGACGTTCGCCATCGACTTGAGCATGTGGGCGAAGTTGGTGCCGAAGGATGATCCCTCAAGGCCCAACCCGGCAGCGATGCCTTGGAGCGCGAGGTATTCCTTCATCTTCTGCAGGTCGCCCACCATGCCTTTCAAGGCGATATCCGTTCCTGCATAGGACATGGCCTCATAGATCTGATCCGGCTTGAGGCCAAATCCTGTCTTGGCGCGTTGCATGAGGTCTGCTCCGGCCGGCAGGTCGCGGTCCTGCAGCCCGTGAACCTCTCGCGCCTTGGCGATGAATTCAGCCGCGCGATCCTTTTCCATCTTAAGCAGCACAGCGAAGTAACTGCTTGCCTCCAATCCTCCATCAACGATGCTCTTGAAGTTCACTCCCTGTTCAACCAACGCTTTGGCGGCGAGCATGAAGTCCTGCCCGGTTCCTGGTAGGCGGGCGCCCAGTTCGCGGGCTTTCGCGGCTATGCGCTCGAACTCGGCCGGGACGATCTTGCCGCTCTCCATCATGGCGATCTTCAGATCGGTGGTGGCGGTCTGCAGGTCGGCGAAGTCCTTCACCGTCTTCAGCATCGGCAAGCCCACGGCCGCCGCGGTGCCGGCTGCTGCGGTTCCGGCCGTCAGCAGATGGCCGCGCATCTCCTGGGTGGCGTCGTAGCGTTGCTTGATGTCCTTCCAGCGCAGGAGCTGGCTGTTTTGCCGCTCCAGCTGCGCTCTGGCGCCCGAGATTTCCCGGGCAAGGTTGGCGTGCCGACGTGCCAGCTCATCGACGGGCACGCCGGCTTTCCGCATGTCTTCGTTGGCCTGGCGCTGGGCATCGGTGGCCCGCTCGTGCGCTCGCTCCAGCTTCTGCACTTCGGACCGTGCTTGTCGGTAGCTGTCCGTGAGGTTCTTCGACGGGTTGTCGGCGGCGATGATCTCTGCCCGCAGTTCGCGAACCCGTTGCCTGGCCGTGTTGAGCGCTGCCCCGGTCTCGTTCAGCCTCGAGGTGACTTCCTTGAACGATTCGAGCTGCTTGCCCTGGGTTTCCAGTTCCTTGAGGCGCGCCTTCGTTTCCTTGATCGACTTCCCCAAGGCCGTGCTGCCTTTCAGGATGTCGCGCAGCGGGCCTGTGGCACGGTTGATGGCTTCCAGTTCGATCCGAAGGCGAAGGGCGTCCATGGCGGTTCTCTCGTTTGGGCGCCGGCAGGCGCTACCTGCCGGCGGGCTGGTTTCAGTTCAGGCCGAGGGCTTCGGCCTGGGCTTGGTCTGCTTGCGGGAGCAGGAACGCGGCTACCCGGATGCCGATCTTCGCGAGATCCGACACTTCCAGCTGTTCCACTTCGTTGTCGAGAAGAGTGGGCGTGGTGATGCGGGGGATGACCTTCAGCAGGGCCGAGGTTTCCATGTTGAACAGATCAGAGATCGAAATTCCGCGCAGTTCGCCCGCGCGAGGCTTGCGCAGGGTGACCGCCTTGATTTCGGTTTCACCGCGTTTCACGGGTTGATCGAGGTGCACGGTGTGCAGTTCGGATGCCGGGTCGGCTTTCGTCGTCGAAGTCATTGCAGTTCCTTGGGTTGGTTGAGTTGCTTGCCGGGTTCCGGGTGCGCCAGGCGACGCCCCTGCGGCCCTGGCGGGCCGAATCTGCGTGGCGGCTCGCGCCACCGTAAGGGCCGCCACGCTCCTCCGCGCGCGGTCGAGACCCCGCCCCGCCTGCCCGCTTTGTTGATGGCATTCTGTGCGGCTGTGCGCGGTGCTGATGGCCTTGTGATGGCGGGGCGATTGTGGGCATTTCGGGGCAGCGCGAATCGTTGCGAATCTGTGCACTAAAGCAGTGCACTGGCGAGATCGAGCGGTAGGGGGATTTCTTCCTTCTGCTTTGCGCGTCGTCGTGGGTTCTCCGCCTGGTGCGGCTTCTTTGCCTTGTCCTGCACCTCTTTGGCTCTTTTTCCTTTGCGCAGCGTGAGCATTTGCGGCCGCTGTTCAGATTCGGGAAGCAGCGACGGTGCCAACACTTTGGTGGTTTCCGCGATGCTTACGAAGATGCACCGGCATCGCAGGTTCACGCATTGCATGTAGAGCCGGCGCGTAGAAGGGGAAATGTCCTGGCTAGAGCGGACCCGAGAGGGGCCGAAACAGGCAGGGCAGCGTAAGCGCAGCGTCGGCTCAGCTTCATGCTCGATGCTCATGACTCCGGCCCTCAGATGCCCATCAACTGCCGGTTCTTCTCGATCTCCGCCACGCGCTTCTGCATGGCCTCCGCGGTGGTGCGGGGCGTGCCGATGGGTGTGATGGAGAGCGCGCCGAAGTCGGCGAACCGCTTGACGATGCCCTCGATGTCGCCCTCGGCTGCAGCCAGCACAGCGAGCGGGTCGACTCGCAGGCCTTGGGCGTAATTGCCATCGATCAACGCGCTCGTGCGGGTGCGGTAGTTCTCGGCCTTCAGCATGGTGGGGTTGCGCGTATCGCCACCAGACCGCCGGCGCTGCTCGGGAGTGTCGGGGTCGAAGAAGGCGCCGGCAATGGCGGCTTGCACGAACATGAACTCGATGCACTGCCGCAGCTCGCCGGCCAGGTGCTGATAGATGACTTCGAGCTCGGCGAACTCATCCAGCGCGGCGGTGCGGGCAAGATCGCGGCCGCGCCGCATTGCATCCTGGTGCTCCGCGGTGATGGCCTTCAGTTCGCCTTCCAGCTCAGCCAGCACTGCCCGCAGATCGTCGGTGCTGCAGGGGAATTCCTCTTCCGCGTCATCCAGTGCGGACAGGCGCCCGGAAATGGCCTTCATCCGCTGCGGGTCGGGCGGCTCGCCCTTCACCAGCGCTTGCTTGATCTCCGCGAGGCGCTGCTGCTGCACGACGGACTGCGCTTCGGCCTTGCCCTCGGCTGCGGCAAGCCGCGCCCGCACGCGGGCGATGACCTTTTCCTGTTTCGCGCACGCCTTGCCCAGTGCCTGGATGCGCTGCCCGTTCGTGTGGAGGTCCGCGTAATTGGCGGCGGTCTCGCGCTCGAGCATGGCCTGGAGCGAGGCCTTCAGATCGGTGGCCCCGTAGCACATGGGCTTGGTAGATTCGTTCATGACGCTTCCTTTCGGTTTCAGACGAACTGGATGTTTTCGACGAAGGCGCACTTGCCCATGTCTTCGATGACATAGGCCTCGTTCACCGACTGGTAATCCTCGATCCGGTCGCGGGCCGGGTTGTCGACGATGCGGCGGCGCCGGGTGCCGGCCTGCCAGTAGATCGACAGGTTGTTGAGCGGCGTGATCAGCAGCGATTTGGCGGGGAAGTAGGGCACATGCACCACCGGGAGCCCCCCGGCCTTGCCGGAGCGGATGATCACGTCGGCGGCCATCAGTTCTGAGGGCGGATTCACCGTCTGCACCAGAGGGAATAGCCGGTCGGCGTTCAGGTCGGCGCTCATGACGACGACGAAGCCGAGCGCTTCGAATGCGTTCCGGTACCAGGGGTCGATGAGGTTGTTGAGGAGATCGAAGATCAGTGCATCGAGATCGACGTAGTCGCCAGTCAGCCCGATCCGGACTTTTCCTGTTCCATGGATGGCCTCGCTCATGACGCGCGCAGGAGCTGCGAGCCGAAGCTTCTGGATCCATCCGATGTTCACGTCCTGCAGCAGGGGATTGGCGGTGCGGTTGGTTGTATCCGCGGCGCTGGTGCCATTCCAGCCGATCATGATCCGATCACGCCCAATCTGCCCAAGGATGGCATCGCGTAAAAGTGTCTGAAAATTCGGAAACTTGGCCCACTCATCCAGGCGGCGGTAGCTGATGTGGGTGTCGAAGTCCGTCTTCCGGCAAAGGTAGCCAGACGAGTCCAAAACGATAGGATCGACAGGCTCCCGAGTGCCAGCGGTTCGGTACGCAATGGGTTGGCTGATGCCGAGGCCGAGCTTGTCTCCCGCCTGCTCATCGACGCGAACGATGTTGATGGTGCTCAGGAAATGCGAGCTTTCTTGCGTCTTCAGTTCGATGTTTTGCGCGACGGTCGGATTAACCGTGAACGCGCGTTCGGAGCCCGAGGCGCCGTTGATCTTCTTCACCTCGGCGATGTAGGCGTCGAGTTGCTGGATAGCTTCGGGTTTTAATGCTTAAGTCATTATTGAATTTCCTTCTCGTGGAATTCAGAGGCAGTCGATTTCCGTGGGGCCGCTTTGCTCACGGTCGTGCTGGGCGACGACGGCGCCGTCGCCGGCCAGCGTGAGCTGCTCGCGCAGATCCTTGACGAGCTTCTCGGCGACGAAGAGCGCGATGCGTATCGTCTTAACGTCGGGGCTGGCGGTGGAGTCGGGGTCAAACATGGTGGAAGTCCTCGGGTTGGGAGTGGTCGGGGGGCGGAAGCCAGTCGGCCGAAGGGGTGGCCGGGTCGGCGGAGAAGGGCGGAAGGCCAGCGGCAGGCGTGGGCCAGGTGTCGGCGAAGCCTTCCTGGTCAGCCTTGGGCACGCCGGCGCAGGCGCCGGAAGGCTGGGGCGTACAGTTATTGACACGGGTCCAAGGCGCGGCGGCCCGGGCGGGCCTTGCTTTGTCCGTGCTGGTTGCGCGGCGAATCTCCCACTTGAATCGGCGGCTCTCGAAAGCGCGATCCTTGGCCGTATCGAGTACGCCGTACACGCCGGCGGGGCGGGTTTCACCGTAGCGGGTGAGGGGGGCGGGCTCCGGTGCCTGCGCAATCGGGCACCAGCGTTCGCCGGGGCGGGTCTTCGCCAGTGAAACGGCTAGATCCTTTCGGGCCACGGCCGGCCCGCCCTGGCACTTCACGTAGCCTGCCCAGTCGCCCGCGTCGGCGGCCTGGCGGGCGGTCTCGAT